>NZ_JBXALR010000005.1:0-481884 GCF_058799675.1 Pseudomonas sp. GW822-FHT06B12 | reverse complement strand
AGGATTTTGATACGGCCAAGCTTTTCAGCGAAAAGCACTTCGCGAAAGCTTGACCGGAAACAGAGTATCTACGGGGTTGTGTCGGGGGCCTTTGATAATGCTTCCAGCAGGGCTTTGGCGTAACGGGGCAGGGCGTCGAACGAGCGTGCGCACAGCAGCAGTTTTCGTTGTGCCCATGGCTCGTTCAGCGCGAGACGTTTGAACGCTTGTCCGCCCGCCCAGCGCTCGACCGCCGCCAGCGGCACAATCGCCAGCCCGGCGCCATGGGTGACCATCCGAATCACCCCGTCGAAGCCATCGGCGCGAATGCGGGTCTGCATGCGCAACCCGGCGTGCAGCGCTTGTTCCTCGAGATAGATCGCCAACGCGCTGTTGGCATTCAGCCCGACGTAATCGTGAGCCAAAGTCTGGATGAAATTCGGTGCTTCCCCTTCGGCCAACGGATGATCGCTCGGCATGATCAGCACCAGCGGATCATCGCGGAATGCTTGGGTATCGAGGTCATGGGTGTCCACCGCATCGGAAACGATACCGAGGTCGGCCGCCCCCTGACGCAAGGCATGGGTGATGCGCAGGCTTGGCAGTTCTTGCAGGTCGATGTCGAGATTGGGGTGTTCGCACAGAAAGTCCGCCAGCAATTCGGGCAGGTATTCGCTGATTGCCGTGGTGTTGCACAGCAACCGCACCTGACCTTTGACACCTTTGGCGTATTCCGCCAGATCCTGTTGCAGGCGCTCGGCCTGTTGCAGCAATACCCGGGCGTGCTGTGCCAACGCCTTACCGGCCGGGGTAGGGCTGATGCCCCGGCGCCCACGTTCGAAAAACGCGGTGCCCAGCGAAGCCTCCATTGCACGGATTCGCGCACTCGCCGCCGCCAGTGAAAGGTGGCTGCTGGCCGCTCCGGCGGTGATGTTGCCGGCGTCGAGAATGTTCAGGTAGAGCTTGAGATCGATCAGGTCGAAGTGCATGGGGAGTTTCCAAGGCTCTGTCAAAACAAGAGGCAGGCTCAGTATATGGCAGATTTTCAGGGGCGTTCGAAAGGCCCAGGATAACGCCATGAATACACTTCTCGCGTTCTATCAAAACCTCGGTCTGGCCTTGTCGTTGCTGGTGATTTCTACCTTTCTGATGGCCGGTATGATCAAAGGCATGATCGGCATGGGATTGCCGACCGTTGCCATGGGCTTGCTCGGTCTGGCTATGGCACCGGCGCAGGCTGCGGCGCTGCTGATCATTCCGGCGACGTTAACCAACGTTTGGCAACTGGTATTCGGTGGGCACTTGCGTCCGTTGGTCAAACGGCTGTGGCCGATGCTGTTGGCGATAGTCATCGGCACCGGCGCAGGCACGTTGTGGCTGGGAATCGACGGCGGGCAGTGGGTGGTGCGAGGACTGGGCGCGGTGCTGTTGCTCTATGCCTTGAGCGGATTGTTGCTACCGACCTTGCGGGTTGGCAGCACAACCGAACGCTGGCTCGCCCCGCTCTGTGGCGTGCTGACCGGCATCATCACCTCGGCCACCGGGGTCTTTATGATTCCGGCGGTGCCCTATCTGCAAGCGTTGGGGTTGAACAAGGATCAACTGGTGCAGGCGCTCGGCCTGTCATTCACCGCGTCGACCCTGGCGCTGGCCGCCGGCCTGATGTGGCGCGGAGCACTGGGTGGCGGCGAGTTGAGTGCGTCGCTGCTGGCGCTGATCCCGGCGCTGCTCGGCATGCTGCTGGGGCAATGGTTGCGAGAGCGGATCAGCGCCGTGCTGTTCAAGCGAGTGTTCTTCGTTGGCGTTGGATTACTCGGCGGCCATCTGCTGATCAGCGGCTAGCGGAAGACCGGCTGAGCATGTCGATGCGACGGATATCGAAGTCGCGCTCCAGGTAATCCATGCGGTTCTCGAAAAACTGCTTCATGTGCGGCAGGTTCGAATGCACGTCCAGATGAGCCCGGGATTGCCAGATCTCGTAGAAGATAAACAGCGTCGGGTCCTGCTGGTCGCGCAGCATGTGGTATTCGATGCACCCAGGTTCGGCGCGGCTGGGTTCGACGTAAGCGCGGAACAGCGCTTCGAAGGCCTCGGCTTGTTCCGGGCGGGTTTTGGCGTGCAGGATGAAACCGTGTTGTTCGCTCATGTAGAACTCCTCAAGTCAGGGTTGAGGAAACTATATGGCAACAATCTGCTGGTGATTCGTGCGTTTTGATCAAATGTATTTTGCCGACTTCGGGCTTATTCAGTGGGGGACTCATCGATAACCTGCCGCCATCAACTTTAAAACTTCTCGATCCCGCGACTTATCCACAGCGCGGCGCATCGGACCTTGATGAGGCTTCCCATGAAAAAAGTTCTGTTGCTCAACGGTGGCAAGAAATTCGCCCACTCCGACGGTCGCTACAACGCCACCCTGCATGAAGCCGCACTGAGCGTGCTGGACCGTGGCGGTGTCGACGTGAAAGTGACCCACATCGACGAGGGCTATGACATCGCTGAAGAAGTCGCCAAGTACCTCTGGGCCGACGTGATCGTTTACCAGATGCCAGGCTGGTGGATGGGCGCGCCCTGGACTGTGAAAAAGTACATCGACGAAGTCTTCACCGAAGGCCACGGCAGCCTCTACGCCAGCGACGGCCGGACCCGTTCCGATGCTTCGCAAAAATACGGCAGCGGCGGTCTGTTGCAGGGCAAACAGTACATGTTGTCGCTGACCTGGAACGCACCGCAGCAAGCTTTCGATGACCCGACCGACTTCTTCGAAGCCAAGGGCGTGGACGCGGTGTACTTCCCGTTCCACAAAGCCAATACCTTCCTCGGCATGAGCGGCCTGCCGACCTTCCTGTGTGTCGACGTGATGAAGCGGCCGAACGTTGAAGCCGACGTCGTGCGCTACGAGCAGCACCTCAAGCAGGTGTTCAAATTGCCGGCGTAACCTGCGTTATGCCCCGCATCCGGCTACTATCGAACACCTGAGCAGCAGCGCATTTTTACCTGTGGCGAGGGGGCTTGCCCTGATATCAGTCAGTTAAGTGAACACAAGGTTCGAAACAGCAAAAATCGAATGTGGGAGCGAGCTTGCTCGCGATGGCGGTGTAACAGTAAACATTGGTGCCGAATGTAGAACCGTCATCGCGAGCAAGCTCGCTCCCACAGGTTGTGCGTCTTAACTGAAGCCCCCTCGCCACAAGCAATGCCTGACTCCTGCCATCAGGTGCATTCGATAGGAAGGAAACACGTGAAAGCCAGATCCGATGAGTTGCAGATTTTCGTCTGCGTGATCGAGTGCGGTTCGATTTCTGCAGCGGCCGAACAGGTTGGGCAAACGCCCTCGGCGGTCAGCCGCACACTGTCGCGTCTGGAGGCCAAGCTCGACACCACATTGATCAACCGCACCACGCGGCGTATGGACCTGACCGAAGAGGGCAAGTACTTCTTCGAACAGGCCAAGCTGATTCTCGACCAGATGGACGAGCTCGAAGAGCGCCTGTCCTCACGCCACAAAACACCTTCCGGACGGTTGCGGATCAACGCCGCGTCGCCGTTCATGCTGCACGCCATCGTGCCGTATATCTATGAGTTCCGCCGTCTGTACCCGGACATCCAGCTGGAGCTCAACAGCAACGACCTGATCATCGACTTGCTGGAGCAAAGCACCGACATTGCGATCCGCATCGGGCCGTTGGCGGATTCGACCCTGCACGCGCGCTCGCTGGGGTGCAGCCCGCTGCACATCCTCGCGAGCCCCGCGTATCTGGAAAAACACGGCACGCCGACGACTGTTGCCGAGCTGGCCGACCACTCGTTGCTGGGCTTCACCCAGACCGAAAGCCTCAACCACTGGCCGCTGCGCCATGTACATGGCGACCGCTGGCAGATTCAGCCGAGCATCAGCGCCTCCAGCGGTGAAACCCTGCGTCATCTGGCGCTGGAGGGACAGGGCATTGCTTGCCTGTCGCACTTCATGACCATCGATGACGTCAAGGCCGGACGGCTGAAGTTGCTGTTGGCGCAGGCCAACAGCGGTTATCGCCAGCCGATCAATGCGGTGTACTACCGCAACTCGCAACTGGCCTTGCGCATTGAGTGCTTCCTGGACTTCATCCAGGGCAAGTTGGCCGGCTACGCGAACGAGGTGTTCGAAGGCTGATGCTTGCCATCGCGAACACAGGTCAGTGCTGCCCCTCTGGTTCATGAAAATACTCACTGCCCATTTTCATTAATTGCGACACGGCATATCCGTAAGCGACATTTCGTGTCTCTGTACGAAAATTACTTTCATCCGGTTTGAAAGATCCTCCTCGAAATGATTTATGAGTTTCACAACACATCGACGTGACCCTTTTTCGAGGAGTACCGCATGGCACCGTCTTTCGGCTATTGGCTGCTGGTTTATGCCGCTATCGCGATCATTGCGCTGATCGTTCTGATCGCCCGTTACCGACTCAATCCATTCATTGTCATTACGATGGTTTCCATTGGTCTGGCGTTACTCGCCGGGATGCCGCCGTCGGGTGTGGTAGGCGCGTATGAAGCGGGGGTTGGCAAGACTCTGGGGCACATTGCGCTGGTGGTGGCGCTGGGCACGATGCTCGGCAAGATGATGGCCGAGTCCGGTGGTGCCGAGCAGATGGCGCGCACGCTGATCGAGCGCTTCGGTGAGAAAAACGCGCACTGGGCGATGGTCTGCATTGCCTTTCTGGTAGGCCTACCGCTGTTCTTCGAAGTCGGTTTTGTGTTGCTGGTGCCGATTGCCTTTACCGTGGCGCGGCGGGTTGGCGTGTCGATTCTGATGGTCGGTTTGCCGATGGTTGCCGGGCTCTCGGTGGTGCATGCGCTGGTGCCACCGCATCCGGCGGCGATGCTTGCGGTGCAGGCCTATCAGGCCTCGGTGGGGCAGACGTTGCTCTACGCAATTCTGATCGGCATCCCGACCGCGATCATCGCCGGGCCCCTCTACGCCAAGTTCATCGTGCCGCGCATTCAGTTGCCAGCGGAAAACCCGCTGGAACATCAATTTATCGACCGCGAACCACGGGACCGCTTACCGGGTTTCGGCATCACCATGGCGACGATTCTGCTGCCGGTGGTGCTGATGCTGATTGGCGGCTGGGCCAACCTGATATCCACGCCGGGCAGCGGGTTCAACCAGTTCCTGCTATTCATCGGCAACTCGGTGATCGCCCTGTTACTGGCGACCTTGCTGAGCTTCTGGACCCTCGGTCTGGCCCAGGGTTTCAACCGCGAATCGATCCTCAAGTTCACCAACGAATGCCTGGCACCGACCGCCAGCATTACCTTGCTGGTGGGCGCTGGCGGTGGTTTGAACCGGATTCTGGTGGACGCTGGCGTGACTGACCAGATCGTCGGCCTCGCCCACGAATTTCAGCTGTCGCCGCTGGTGATGGGCTGGCTGTTCGCGGCACTGATGCGGATCGCCACGGGTTCCGCGACGGTAGCCATGACCACCGCGTCAGGCGTGGTCGCGCCGGTAGCCATTGGTCTGGGATATCCCCATCCGGAGTTGTTGGTGCTGGCGACGGGGGCTGGCTCGGTTATCTTTTCTCATGTCAACGACGGCGGCTTCTGGTTGATCAAGGAGTACTTCAATATGACCGTTGCCCAGACCTTCAAGACCTGGACGGTGCTTGAGACCTTGATCTCGCTGGTCGCGTTCGGCCTGACGCTGGGTCTTTCCTATGTGCTTTGAACAGCAGGTGCGGTAAATGGACATCCTCTACCAGATTCGCGCGCGTCAGGATTCCTTCAGCGCCGGCGAAGGGCGGATTGCCCGGTTGCTGCTCGATGATGTGGGGTTTGCCGCGTCGGCGAGCCTCGACGAACTGGCGCTGCGAGCCGAAGTCAGCAGCGCGACGCTCTCGCGGTTCGCCCGCAGCGTTGGCTGCCGTGACCTGCGCGATCTGCGCCTGCAACTGGCCCAGGCCAGCGGTGTCGGCAGCCGTTTTCTCGACCCGGCCCGGACGCCTGAGCAGTCGGCGTTTTATCGGCAGATCGTTGGCGATATCGAGTCGACGCTGCGTCAGCACTTGTCAGGTTTCGATGAGTCGCGTTTCGCCGACGCGGTGAAGTTGCTGGGCAAGGCGCGGATGATTCATGCGTTCGGCATGGGCGGTTGCTCGACACTGTGCAGTGATGAACTGCAAGTGCGACTGGTGCGCCTCGGCTACCCGATTGCCACCTGCCATGACCCGGTGATGATGCGCGTGACCGCCGCGTCGCTGGCCGCAGAGCACGCGCTGATTGCCTGTTCGCTGACTGGCATCACCCCGGAATTGCTGGAGGCTGTCGAGTTGGCGCGCAGCTATGGCACGCGGATTCTGGCGATCACCCTGGCCGACTCGCCGCTGGCGCAATTGGCCGATGTGCTGCTGCCGCTACAAAGCGCCGAAACCTCGTTCATCTACAAACCGACGGCGGCGCGCTACGGCATGCTGCTGGCGATCGACGTACTCGCCACCGAGCTGGCGCTGGCTCAACCTGAAGACAATCAAGAACGTCTGCGGCGGATCAAACTCGCCCTCGACGACTACCGTGGCGGCGATGATCATCTGCCGCTGGGAGACTGACATGCAGTACCACACGCTGATCCGCAACGTCTTGATCATCGACGGCAGCAACACCCCTGGTTATCCCGCCGACGTGGCGATTATGAACGGGCGTATCGAGTGTATCGGTGACATGCAGGATGCCAGCGCCGATGAGGAAATCGACGCGACCGGGAGGGTGCTCGCGCCAGGTTTTATCGATGTGCACACTCATGACGATACGGTGGTGATCCGCCAGCCGCAGATGCTGCCAAAACTCAGCCAGGGCGTGACTACGGTGATCGTCGGCAACTGCGGGATCAGCGCCTCGCCGGTGAGCTTGCGCGGCGATCCGCCTGACCCGATGAACCTGCTTGGTACGTCAGCAGCCTTTGTCTATCCGCGTTTCAGCGATTACCGCGCGGCGGTCGAAGCGTCCAGCCCGACCTTGAACGTGGCGGCATTGGTCGGCCACACGGCGCTGCGCAGTAATCATCTGGACGACCTGTTTCGCACCGCCACACCGAGCGAAATTGCGGCGATGCGCGAGCAACTGCGTGAGAGCCTGGAGGCCGGTGCGTTGGGCTTGTCCACAGGGTTGGCCTACGCCAGCGCTTTCTCGGCGTCTACCGACGAAGTCATGCAACTGACTGAAGAGCTGACGGCTTTCGGTGCGGTCTACACCACCCATTTGCGCAGCGAGTTCGAACCGGTGCTGGAGGCCATGGCCGAGGCATTCCAGATCGCTCGCCACGCGAAAAGTCCGGTGATCATTTCCCATCTCAAATGCGCTGGCGCCGGTAACTGGGGGCGCAGTCCGCAGCTATTGGCGTCCCTCGAACACGCGGCGAAAACCCACCCGGTAGGCTGCGATTGTTATCCCTATGCGGCGAGTTCCTCGACTCTGGACCTCAAACAGGTGACGGACGCGTTTCGCATCACCATCACCTGGTCGACGCCACACCCTGAAGTGGGCGGCCGCGACCTGTTGGACATCGCCGCCGAGTGGGGCGTGCCGCTGTTGGACGCGGCTCGTCGTCTGCAACCGGCCGGGGCGGTGTATTACGGCATGGACGAGGCGGATGTGCGGCGGATTCTGACCCACCCGTTATCGATGATCGGTTCCGACGGCTTGCCGGAAGACCCGTTCCCGCATCCGCGCTTGTGGGGCGCATTTCCACGGGTGCTCGGGCACTTCAGTCGGGATCTCGGATTATTCCCGCTGCACACGGCGGTGCACAAAATGACCGGGCTGTCGGCGGCGCGTTTCGGCCTGAAAGAGCGCGGCGAAATACGCGAAGGGCATTGGGCGGATCTGGTGCTGTTCGATCCATTGCGCGTGCGCGACGTGGCCGACTTCAATGATCCGCAACGGGCGGCAGAGGGGATTGATGGGGTTTGGGTCAATGGGGTCTTGAGCTACTGCGAAGGCCGGGCGAACGACAGCAGGGCTGGGCGTTTTCTGGCACGGGAAGGGGATTTGCGTACAGGTTTTCATTGATGGTTGACGATCAAAAGATCGCAGCCTTCGGCAGCTCCTACGCCGAACGCATTCTCCTGTAGGAGCTGCCGCAGGCTGCGATCTTTTGATCCAGGTCTAATAGTGGCACTGTGAGATTAAAGAAAGCCATTACCAAGCCGAAGCGCTGTCATGCAGCCCACCTATAGTAGGGCCTTTCAGTTTGGGAGTAGTGCAATGAGCTTCAGTAAAACCACCCCGATCCTGCGGATCTTCGATGAAGCCAAGGCGCAGGAGTTCTACATCGACTTCCTCGGTTTCACGCTCGACTGGCAGCACTGTTTCGAGGCGAACTTCCCGATTTATATGCAAGTGTCACGGGGTGAATGTGTGCTGCACCTGTCCGAGCACCACGGCGACGCTACGCCGGGTTCGGCACTGCGCATCGAAACCGATGAGCTGGAAGCGTTCCAGCAGCAATTGCTGGCCAAGCAATACCGCTTCGCTCACCCACAGATTCAGGCCATGCCCTGGGGGAGCCAGGACATGACCATCAGTGATCCGTTCGGCAATCGGTTGGTGTTTACCAATGCGATCAGCGCTTGAGCGATCTCACCTGCAGGAGCGACCGGGCGGCGCTCCTGCAAATGTGTGGGAACCGATTTGTGCAATGTGATGGTCAGACCCTGAAATGGCTGACCATCATCTGCAACTGATTGCCCAACCGCGCCAGTTCAACACTGGACGCGGCGGTTTCATCGCTGGCGGCGGCAGTTTGCTCGGAGACGTCGCGTACGTTGATGATGCTGCGGCTGATCTCTTCGGCCACCGCGCTTTGCTGCTCGGCAGCGGCGGCGATCTGCTGGTTCATCGACTGAATGTTCGACACCGTGCGGGTGATGTTTTCCAGTGACACACCGGCCTTGCGGGTCAGCTCGACACTGCTGTCGGTCAGGCTGCGGCTGTTGTTCATTACAGCAGCCACTTGCTGGGTGCCGTTCTGCAGACCGGCGACCAGGCCTTCGATTTCCTCGGTGGATTTCTGCGTGCGTTGGGCCAGGCCACGCACTTCGTCAGCGACCACGGCGAAACCACGACCGGCTTCACCGGCGCGAGCGGCTTCGATGGCGGCGTTGAGCGCCAGCAGGTTGGTCTGTTCGGCGACAGCCTTGATCACGTCCATGACGCTGCCGATCTTGTCGCTTTCCTGTTGCAGCACGGTCATGGCTTCGGTGGAGCGCACCACTTCGCTGGCCAGACGTTCGATCTGAGCGATCGCTTCGTTGACCACTTTATCGCCTTCGCGGGCTTCGCCATCAGCCGCTGCGGCCGCTTGCGAAGCTTGTTCGGCGTTGCGTGCGACTTCCTGCACGGTGGCCGTCATCTCGTGCATGGCGGTGGCCACCTGATCGGTTTCGATCTTCTGGCTGTTGACCCCGGCACTGGTTTCTTCGGTGACGGCCGACAGCTCTTCGGCAGCGCTGGCGATCTGCGTGACGCCATCGCGGATGCCGCTGATCAAGTCGCGCAGGGTGACGCCCATCCGTGCGATGCCTTGCTGCAACACCCCGAGTTCGTCGCGACGGGTCACGTGGACATCGTGGGTCAGGTCGCCACTGGCGATACGCTCGACCACGGCCAGGGTTTCGCGCAGTGGCCGGGTGATTTGCCGGGTGATGGTCACGGCCGCGAGAACGCCGACCAGCAACGCCAACAATGTGCTGATCAGTTGCAGGGTGCGTGCCTGTGCGCTTTCGGCGTCACGGCGATCCAGCTGGATCTGATACAGCGCGTCACTGCGCGCAACGATGTCATTGCCCTGGACGGTCATTTCCTGGCGAGCCACGACCGCGTCACTATTGGCTGCTTTGTAGGCCTGCAAGGCGCTGCGGTAATTGAGCAGCGCGCTTTGCAGCTGGCGCAACGCGTCTTGCTGGGTGTCGGCGAAATGCGTGTTGAGTGTTTTCAGGCTGGCGATGGCCGCGTCCAGTTGGGCGACGGCTTTTTGCTCGGTGGCCGGAGTGCTGTCGTTGGTGTAGCCGCGAACTTCGTAGCGGGCGAGCTGAAACTGTTCCTTGGCCCCGGTAATGGCCTGGAACTGCTCGAAGCGTTGATCGCTCAAGGGCATCTGGCGCACGCGGGTGTCGATGTCATTGATTAGTGTGTTGGCGCTTTCGGCATTCTCGCCCATGGCCTGACGTGCGGCGCCCGCGGTCCGATAAGCATTGCGCATTTTGTTCAATGATTGCTGGTAGGCATCGATGACCGCGCCTTGCTCTTTGAGCAGTTTGAGGTTTTCCGGGCTCTTGAGGCTCGACAGCAGTTTTTGCTGCTGGGCCTTGAAGCCGTCGAGGGCGGTTTGCACGGTCTGCGCCACGGTTTCGTCGCCGTCGGCCAGCATGTACTGCAAACGGGTGACCCGCAGTTTGGTCAGCCCCGCGTTGAGCTGAGTGATATCGCTCATCCAGTTACTGCGGTCGATCAGCCCACCCAGGCTGGTCCAGCCAGTCAGGGCGAGGATGCACGTAAGGGCCAGAACCAGGCCGAAACCCAGGCTCAGCTTCAGGTTGACGCTGATGTTGGCGAACCAGCTATTCATCAAAAATTCCTCCAGGAACGTTGCGCTTCTTGATCGTCAGTTGGCTGGAAGATTGTTGTTTTTGGAGGCCAGCAGAATGTATTCGTAGAGGGTGTATCGGCGGCAGACGCGATAGCTGAAACGTTTTTCGTAACGAGAAAATACCGGGAATGCTCGTCGGTTGAGCATTTTTTCACAATCATTTCACTGGGTACTTACGCGTCGATTTTTAATGTTGCCCGTACAATTGGGTATTCGTGTGTCCGAGGCGGTGTGAAGGTGGAGTCAAGATTGGGTCTTGCGGGTATCAAACGCTCACTGAATATGGGGGGGCTCACTCGTGCTAAAAACATTGCCTTTGTACTGTTGGCTTTGCTCTTTGTTATCGCGTTGACATTCTGGCTGCTCCGACCTGCCGGCCCTGCGGACCTGGCCCACGGTAACATCACCGGGGACAAGGCCTTGGCCGCCAGTTGGGCCAAGGGCGATACGATTGTGCTGATCCGTCATGTTGAGCGATGCGACCACTCCAACGCTCCCTGCCTGGACAGTGCCGATGGCATTACCGAGCGCGCGCGCAGCGTGGCTGCCGGGATTGGTTCGCAGTTCGCGCACCTGGGCCTGACTAACACTGACATCTACAACAGTCCGTTGACGCGGGCCGTGCAAACGTCGCACTACATGTTCGACAAGCTAGGCAGCGTCCAGGACTGGCTCTTCAACTGCAAAGGCACGATGCTGCGCGACGTGCTTGCGCACAAGGTCGCCGGCCGTAACCTGGTGCTGGTCACCCACAGCGAGTGCATGGCGGAACTGGAAAAAGAACTGAAGTTACCGACGTCGTCGACCCCGGGGTATGGCGCGTCGCTGTTTTTTACGCTTGATACCACGCAAACCAAGCCGAAATTGCTTGGGCTTATCGACGCCTCTGACTGGCAATCAGTCGAGATCAAGTAACCCGCCCCAAATACAACCAGACTCAGGTGTTGGGCTGAGACTCAAAGTCGCTACTTTTCCCAGACAATAAAAAACGGCACCTGTATCAGGTGCCGTTTTTTTGTTGGCCGTCTTAGAGCGTGACGAAGTAGTACACCTGACGGCCCACCAGTATTTGCTTCACTATTTTCAACGGTGCAGTGGGTTCCGAGTCGCCGGCAAGCAGCGCCACATTGTTTGGGGAGGCGGCGAGAAACGCCGTCAGCTCGGCGTCGGTTTCCAGGTCCTTGAGCAGGCTATGGGTGTAGAACACGGTCGCCCCGGCGGTCCGTTCGTTCGCCTTGAACAGCGCTACTTCCTGGCCGTTGGCCTGCATGTCCTGGATTTGATCGGTCAATGGCAGGAACGACTCTTTGCGGTCGGCACGTGGAAACGCCCATTGGGCCGCGGACAGATAAGCAACGATGAACAGACTGATGATGCCGATCGCGATACCACGACGATTGCGGGCGATTTTACCGACCAGGGTCGACGCTTCGGTGTGCTGACGCAGACGCTCGAACAGTACGGCGGCATATTCCGCTGCTATTACGGCAGCGGCCGGTGTCAGTGACATCAGGTACACCGTGCGCTTGCTCGACGCGAGGGTCAGCATCAGGAACTGTGCGAGCAGCCACAGCGTAAAGAACAACAGATAGCGATTGTTCGCCAGGCTCTTGCGGAAATGCCACAGCCCCAGATACACCAGGATATTCCACGGCAGGAAGGCTTCCGGCAGTTTGGTCAGGTAGTAATAGAACGGCTCGTAGTGACCGGCTTGAACGAACGAACCGCTGAAGCGACCGATACTGTTGGTAAACAACACCTCGGCCAGTGCCTGCGAGCCGCCGCGTTGATAGAGCATGAAGAGCCAGATCACCAAGGGGATCAGCCCGAGCAGAGTCGCCAGTGCCGGGCCTATCCAGCGCGGCAGGCTGAAGCGTTTGTCGATCAGGCTCTCGGTCAGCAAATAGGCGAAGATCACCACGCCCGGCATCGCCAGACCGAGCACGCCTTTGCTCAACGTGGCGATGGCAATGCCGACGGCAAAAAGTAGCCAGCTGCCCAGGGCTCCACGCTGTTCGGCGTGTTGGCGATGGGCCTGATAGAACGAAAGCAGCGCCAGGGTTACGCCGAGGCTCAGCAGTGCGTCTTCACCGACACCGCGAACGTTGCCCCAGTAACTGGCCATGGTTGCCAGCATGATCCCGGCGACCAAGGCGATGGTCGTTGGCCGACCGAACCGACGCAGCATGGTGTACAGCAGCATCACGCTGAACAACCCGGCGAAGGCCGACGCCAGCCGCACTGCCCATGGCGTGCCACCGAAGGCACGAATCGCCCCGGCATCGAGCCACAGACTCAGAGGCGGTTTCTCCAGAAAGGGCTGGCCAAACAGCCGCGGCGTCACCCAATCGTTATCCAGGTGCATTTCCATGGCGATGCCGGCAACCCGGGCTTCGGTGGATCCTTGCAACTGGTGATTGCCGAGGGCAAAGAAGAACAGCAGGCAGGCGAGTAGAAACAGGAGTGGGGCAGGGCGTGACATAGGCATCAGGCTACCAAAGGATGAGGGCCGAGAGTAAAACAGGACTCGACAGTATACGAGGCCACTTCTTAACAAATTGTGAATTGGAAACATTATTGGCAAAGACGACAGGTTTATAGCTCAGCAGAACCAGGTCGGTCACCCTTTGCATCTTTTGGGGGGGCGTGCCTAAGGCCAATAATCAGCGGCAAAAGCAGCTTCCGAGCGGGCCTGTAGCTTGCCTTTGCGGCAGGCCGTTTGAAAACGTTCGAAGTCGCGCTCGTTCTGGTCGGAGTAGGCCTTGGCGTACTTGAACAACGCATTAGCCATGACGTCGCTCTTGCCAATGTAACCGCTGATCTGCGCAGCTTTCCCGGAGGCTTTGGCGTGGGCTCGAGCCAGGGCTTTGCCGCAGATGTGGCCATAGGCGGAAAAGGTTTCGGCATCGAAGGTTTCCAGCTCCGCCGATATTTTCATGTCCCGTAGCTGGCGCACGTAGAAGTGCTGGCCATTGGGGCTGGTGGTCCAGCCGAGAAACAGATCGCTGGCCGACTGCATCAGGCGCTGGCCTTCAACCACGCGCTGGCCGTCATGGCGTATCCGCGATTTGGCTTTGACGTAATCGGCAATCACCGAGCGACGTGCTTCCTTGAGTTGCAAGAACAGCGGTCGTTCCTGATCGTCGGTCAGCAAAGCGACCAGGCAGCGCGTCCCGACGCTGCCCACCCCAACGACCTTGAACGCCAGGTCCTGGACCTGGAAACGCGCCAGTAAATTGCGACGATCGCCCATCAGCGTGGCTCGGTAATCGTGCATGAGGGTGTCGTACGGTGGCCGCCAATCGTCCACGCGCATCCAGTCATCATCGGCGTCCAGTAGCGTCGTGTCTTTGTGCAGATGGAAGATTTGCGGCAGTTCATCACGAATCAGCAAGCGGCCGTGTTTATCGCGCTCGCATATCTTGGGCAGCAGATCGGCATGGGTACGATGCTCGGCTTTGTTGATGGCGTTTTTCACATGCTCAAGCGTGCTGGTGGAGGGTTCCTGCTTGAGCAAGTCGTTGTAACCGAGTGCGTCGTACCAGATTTCCAGGGCACTTTGTTCGGCACATTCGGCCATGCTCTGTTGATAGGCTGCGACCACACGGCGACAGATGGCCTCCTCTACTGAAGCACCATGGCGCAGGTCGCGAATGGCGACCAGAAAGCTCGTTACCAGTCGTTTCAGGTCCCACTCCCAGGGGCCGGGGTGAACTTCATCGAAGTCGTTGACGCTGAATAGCAGGTTGCGTTCCGGTGTGCCAAAACCACCGAAGTTCATCAGGTGACAATCGCCGCAAATGGTTGAATGCAGCCCCATGTCCGGCGTACCGGACAGGTCGTGGGCATGCAGCAGGGCGTTGCCACGATAGAAGGCGAAAGGCGAAACCAGCATGCGCCCGTAGCGCAAGTCGACCAGCGAGCGGATTCGCCCTTCACTGGAGGCCTTGATCAAGGGCAGCGGGTCGCGATCAGTCTTCCCGTGCAGCGCCTGGGCGTTGCGGGAGCACTGCTTGCGAGCATCCTTGCCCTCTTTCAGGCGATCTTTGAGGGTGGTCATGAGGTCCCTTTCGAGGTGGCTGAATGGCGTGCAACTAACAGCACTGGCACATGCGGTTTTGTCCGTGGGACACGTACCGCGTCCGTCTGAAAGCTAGCAGGAATCCTGCTGTTAGCCAGTCATTGCGTTGGCTGGCAAGACTGAACGGGTCGATACAATGGCGTGCTTGGCACCTTGGCGAGCCCATTGAAAAGCCGACTAGTCTTTAGCCTATTGATGGGCCTGCCGAGGTGTGAGGAGGCGTGTGCTTTCGTTGCTGATCGCGTTATTGCTGGCATTTCTGATTGGCTGGGTTTCGCAGCGGATGGGTATGTGCCTGGTCAATGCCAGCGCTCTATTGCTCAAACGCCGGCCGACCTTATTCGTGGCACTGGTTTCCTGCGGGTTGTTCGGCCTGCTGTTGGCGCCGATTTATCGCCATTTCGGCATCAGTCAGCCGTTGTTCACACCCGAAGTCGGGTATCCGCTGTTGATCGGTGGCGGACTGCTATTCGGGGTGGCCTCGGTGCTCAACGACGGCTGCAGTGTCGGCACCCTGACCAAACTCACCTGCGGCAACCTCAACAAGGCCTTTACGATTGTCGGCTGGGTGCTGGGGATTGTGCTTTGGTATCGGCTCAACATGTTGCCCGAGCACAGAACCCTGCTGATGCCCGAGATCTCCAGCAGCCACTATCTGCTCACCCTGGGTGTGGTGCTGATGGCGTTGCTGTTTCTGGCCTATGTTCACGGCGACAAACACCTGGTGTTCTCCAGCATGCTGCTGGGGGCGCTGACCAGCGCGCTGTACACCTTCGAACCGCAATGGACGCCCAGCGTGTTCTTCTACCACCTGTCACAGCTATTCTGGATGCCCGAACAAACGGCCATCACCGGCCAGCGCGTCGCGGTGTTCGTGATGTTGCTGGTGGGCATGCTCTGCTTCACTCTGCGCCGCAAGACCTTCAGCTACCAGGCATTCAACCTGTCGAAGGCGTGCGTGCACTTGTTGTCCGGGGTCCTGATGGGCACTGGCGCGTCGATGATGCTCGGTGGCAACGATTCACAGATTTTGCTGGTGTTTCCGACGCTGAGTTTGACCTCAACGTTGCCATTGGCCTCGATTGTCGTGGGGATAGTGGGGGCGTTGTGGGTGAAGCGGTGGTGGGTGGGCTGACGGGGGGGCTTTTTGGCTGCTGAGGTAAGATCGATCAAGCAGGTGTCTCGTTATCTATCATTTTAAGAATGCCCCCGTCAGTTGTGGGCTAGCTCTACAGTAAGTTACATTAAGTGAAACCTTCCGTAGAGTCGTGCGGCATGCAGCCCTATACAAAATCGACGCAGCCCATGGGGCGTCTCTTACGAAAACTGACCAATCTGGCCAGCGAAGAGCGCTATCTTTTTACTCCGGACGACCTCAGGGTTCTTGTGCCGGATATCTCCGAAGGTGCCTATAAAACCTTGTTGAGCCGTGCTGCTTCGGAAGGCCATCTGGCGCGGGTGTGCAGAGGGCTTTACCTGTTTGAAGGGGCCAAACCCTCCAGCGGTCTGGTGCTGTTTCATGCCGCCGCCAGACTGCGTGCCACGCAGTTCAACTACATCAGCCTTGAAACGGCATTGAGCGATTGCGGGGTTATCTCACAGATCCCCATCAACTGGATCTCGCTGATGTCATCCGGGCGCAGCAGCATCATTTCATGTGGACGATGGGGCACCATCGAGTTCGTACATACCCGTCAACAACCCCAGGACCTGGTGGGGCAGGTTCATTACGACGCGCGATGCCGACTATGGCGAGCCACGCCGCAGCAGGCATTACGTGACATGAAAGTTGCGAAACGGAACATGGATTTGATTGATTGGAGTGTCGCCAATGAGTTTGTTTGATGAGCTGGTCGATGAAGCGCTTAAATACCAGCAAAACCTGGCGCCGTTGCGAGTCGTCGTGGAGAAGGAATTGCTGCACCACGACATCATGCTGGCGTTGAGCTCTGCCGGCATGCTCGCAAAACTGACTTTTATCGGCGGTACTTGTCTGCGTGCTTGCTACGGCTCGAATCGATTGAGCGAAGATCTCGATTTTACCGGTGGGGCTGACTTCAATCGTGAAAGCCTGACCGAACTGGCTCAGGTACTGGTCGATACTCTGAAGACCAAATATGGTCTTGAAGTCGAAGTCGGCGAACCGGTTCGTGAGGAAGGCAACGTCGACACCTGGAAGTTGAAAGTTCAGACCAGACCAGGACGCAAGGATCTACCTGCCCAGCGTATCAACATCGACGTCTGTTCCATCCCGAGTTACCAACCACAACCTATGCTGCTGCTCAATCCGTACGGGGTCGACATGGGCACCAGCGGTCTGATCTTGCAGGCTGAAACTCGCGAAGAAATCTATGCCGACAAGATCGTTGCGTTTGCCCTGCGCCCCAATCGAATCAAGAACCGTGACCTGTGGGACATGGTCTGGTTGCGCCAGCAAGGCGTAACGCCGCAGCTGGATCTGGTGGCAAAAAAGCTCGCTGATCATCACTGCGAGCAGGGTGAGTTCTTGAGATTGTTCAAAGAGCGTTCAGCGGTGCTTGATACCGATCCGAAACTCGTCGCCGAGTTTCGCAAGGAAATGGGTCGGTTCCTACCCGGCGAATTGGTGACGCAAACCGTTAATGAACCAGCGTTCTGGACGTTTTTGGTGGGGCATATACGTGATTTGTATGTGAAGACTGAGCGCGTGTTGGGCGGGGATGAGGGGGCTCAGGATTTCAGGATGTGATGGCAGACCTGTAATGGGGGTAATCGACAGTCATTTTTCCGCTCCAACTGAAATGGGCGACCTTGATGAGAGGCCGCCCATTTTCTTTTGTGGATGAAAAGACTAGGGCCGGGCTTTAGATTTTCATCTGATCAAGCTTTCCATGAGTCGCGAACTTCCAAGGCACGCGGAACGCTCTTTTCTCAATATCGCCTTTAGTAAATTTGTCTTGTGAGATAACGGCCCATCCACCTTCTTCACTCAATGTTGAAATCCATGTCACATCACTTGTACTTTGTGGGAATTTGTCCCGCAGTGGCGTCACGGTGTGGCCTTCGGTTTTAGATAACTCGTTAAGGGCACGGGCCAGAGCGGGAGGGAGGTTATTGTCCAGCAGGAAGTTCAAGCCGCATTCCTGTGTTCAAAATTGACCGCCGCTTCTACTGCGCTGGCAGGTATTTCGTAAAGTTGAGCAACACGCTTGGCGTCGTTCCCTTCGGCTTGATAAGCGTTGAATACCGTTGCTGTGTCGATCCCTGTAATGGAGAGCACAGGTTTCCCAAAGTTTCTGGAAGGGTCGAGAACGATGGCCTTGCTGCGTTTGATCGGATACCAGCGTTGGGCGGCACCTGAGCCTGTGTAATCAATGCCTTCATAGAGCGATGGCGTGATGACCTGTTTGAAGGCGTATTGCCTTTTGACCAGATCGAGCAATGCGTCATCGCCGAGTTCATCGAGAACAGTGGCGAATATACTCCGTCCGTCTGTTTCGAATCGTTTGCAGGTAAAGGGATAGGCCTGATCAAACATTGCTTTTGCTTGCAGCGAAGCGCTGCGAATAGCTTGCAGGCTAACGCCGTGTTTACGGAAAGCGTGGACGAAGCGAATTTCGAGAAGGTCGTGAAAGCCCAGGATGGGCTCGCTCAAATCAGCCAGCTCGGAGGGCCACAGGCCAGGATGCAGAGCGCCGTGGGCGGTATACCCGAACAACCAGCGGCGGATATCGGCGGCTGGGATGCCGGTGTAGAGCGCGGCTTCTGCCGGGGTGTACAAGCCAATGCCAACAAGGTGGCTGGGTAGCGCAGTGCGTTGCATGTGGCCTCCTTGTCAGCGGGTAGTGCGGAAGGTGGAGTCTGGTGGCAGTGGCGATCTCGATCAATCGGTTTGAGACGAACTGTCTGTTTCGTCTGTTCAGATTAGGTTTGCTGCTGATCCCGCACAAGTTCATCGACGACGCTTCGGCTTGCGGGAATTGTCTGACCCTGACCACGGAAGGAACGGTGCTGAGGCAGTTTTACGAGGCGATAACCACGGATTGAGTCGACAGAAAGTTACGTTAAGTGAAACCTTCCGTTGAACCAGAAGCTTTTCGTGAGCAGCACACGGGTTAACTCAGTCGCTTAATAGTGGCCCGCGAGGGCTAATGCCTGTCAGTTAAGGCACAAACCTGTGGGAGCGAGCCTGCTCGCGATGACGGCATAACATTCAACATCAATGTTGACTGACCCACCGCTATCGCGAGCAGGCTCGCTCCCACATGGATTGCGCTTAACTGACTGACATTACATTACCCGCGAGGGCCATCTTTCTTCTTCACGATGACAAAACCTGCGCCTGCAATCGTCGCCCAACGACATCCAGCAAATCGCAGCCATCGCGCAGTGAAACCACCAACGCACGTGCCAGTTCACTGTGAATCCCCTCGCCGGTGGCGACGTTCTCCAGCAACTGGGTCGCGGTGCGGATGCGGTAGGCGGCTGTTTCATGCAGCACGTCCAGCGGCGCTTCAGTGTCGATCAACAGGGATGCGACGGTGCAGTCGATGCCGGTGATGGGCATGTATCGAGCCATGACAGAACCTCCATTCAAGAGCAGAACGTGACCACTCAGTGGTGAGCGGCGGGTTGAGGTTCGTGCGCTGCGTCCGGCGTGTCGAAATGCTCCAGCGCCCGGTTCACCAGCAGCTCGCCCAGCACGATCAACTGCTGAATCGCCAGCGCCACGTTACGACGCGAGTCGTCGAGCTGGAAGGCCAGGTCGGTGGTCATGACATTGATAGAAGCGAGGGTTTCGCTGGTGTGGATCAGCAGGGTTTCGGTGTCGATGTCGGGGAGGAGGGTGAAGAGATGGCTTGCGGGAGTGGCGGTTTTTTCGGGGGGATTGAGGGGGATCTTTTTCATGGTGGAGCTCCGGTAGTCTCGAGAGGCCTACACTTTTACGGCCTGTCACAACCGGTCACTCATTTGCAGCGACGCTTCAAATGTATCTGCACGACGAGAGGCTTACCAGTTCATCAATGACGCCGCAGTTTGCGGGAAATATCCTAGGATCGTTGGGACGCGGCAAAAAAAATGAAAGGCTGTCGATTTGGGACGCCACCGTTCGACAAGGTTGTGAGTAGTTCAAATCCAGCGGAGATAAGACGATGCGATTCATGATCATTATAAAAGCCAGCCAGGATTCTGAAGCTGGCGTGATGCCCACCCAGGAATTGTTGACCGCGATGGGCAACTACAACGAAGAACTGGTCAAGGCCGGCATCCTGCTCGGCGGTGAAGGCTTGCACCCCAGCAGCAAAGGCACCCGCGTGCGCTTCTCGGGCGAGAAACGCACGGTGATCGACGGCCCGTTCGCCGAAACCAAGGAACTGATTGCCGGCTACTGGCTGTGGCAGGTGAAGTCGAAGCAGGAAGCCATCGACTGGGTCAAACGCTGTCCGAACCCGATGCCGGGCACAGAGGCCGAGATCGAGATTCGCCAGGTGTTCGAGGCGGAGGATTTCGGTGCCGAGTTCACACCGGAGCTGCGTGAGCAAGAAGAGCGTGTGTGGGCGCAGGCGAAAGATCAGGCGAAGAAGTGCTAAAGCGGAAAGGGGGCTGATTTATTTTGAGTTGAGTCGAATGCTTGAGCGGTTGTACTGATTTGTCCGGCCTCGTCGCGGGCAAGCCTTGCTCCTACAAGGGATCGCGAGTACCGGTATTTCCCAAAGTCCGCACCAGGCGGGCTTTGGTTCGCTCCTGTTTACGTGCAGGAAATCGGGAGCAGCCCCCGATCAGGCGGCGGAATAGGAGAAGGCCTTGCCCATCAACTCACAAAAATAATCTTCGAAACCAACTCCGCACTGTTCTTGGCCTGTAGCTTTTTCATCAGGCGTGCGCGATGGACTTCCACGGTCCGGTGGGAAATCGCCAGTTTTTTGGCCACTTCCTTGCAGGTCAGGCCGTTGACGATGTGCATCGAGATTTCGCGCTCGCGAGGCGTGAGGTTCACGGTGGCGTGGTGCGCCCGGTCCATGCGTTCGAAGTGCCAGACCATCAGTTTGAACGGGTCGTCCAGGGTCAGGGTATAGCCGTGGGACCTGGCCCAGAACACCTCGCCGCTTTTGTGTTGCATGAAGCGTTCATCGGAGTAGGAGCCGCTCTGGCTGTTGCGCAACCAGGTCTGGCTGCGATTGCCGATGGTTTTGTAGTCCGCCTGGGAAGGGTAGATCAGCAGGGTCAGATGACCCAGAAGCTCTTCGCGCTGGTAGCCGAACAACTCCAGGAATGCTTCGTTGCAGTCGAGCATCACACGGTTGCCGGTGATGAGCTGCGGGGCGGGTGAAACCTTGAACGCCAGACGCTCAAGGTCTTTCAGTTGATGTGCGAAGACGGTCATTGGGCATCCTGCCTCGATTTAAATCCGGTACTGGCGACACCATGGACCAGCACAGTTACTTATCCATGTACGTAGTTGCACTAACTAGCGAGTGATCCGGGCGGTAGGTCATTGTAAGGAATGCCTGATCCAAGCACAGAAGAAAATCACCATGCCCCATGATTCCGTCTCCATCGTCGCTGCCGCTCACTCCCGTTTTGGCCGTCTGGACGGTTCCACTCTGGAAGACCTTATCGTTCAGGTCACCCGCGAAGCCCTGGCGGATGCCGCTATCGACGCCTCGGAAATCGATGCCATGTTCCTCGGACATTTCAATTCGGGGATGGTGGCGGATGGTTTTCCCGCCTCGTTGATGCTGCAAGCCGACCCAGGCTTGCGCTTCAAGCCCGCGGCCCGTTGCGAAAACGCTTGCGCCTCGGGTTCGGCGGCGATTCATGCGGGTATCAACGCGATTCTCTCGGGCTCGGCTGAACTGGTGTTGATCGTGGGTGCCGAGAAGATGACCTCCAACTCCACAGCCGACGTCACCAAGGCCCTGGCGGGTGCCGGTTATCAGAACGACGTCGAAGAGGCCGGGCTCAGCTTTCCGCAGTTGTTCGGCCTGGCTGCGCAACAGTACCGTGAGCGCTACCAATGCCCGATGGCGTCGATGGCCGCCATTGCCACCAAGAACCACTCCAACGCCATGGCCAACCCACTGGCGCAGATGCACCGGGTCATGGATTTCGAGCACTGCAACAACGTGTCCACCAGCAATCCTTATGTGGCGCAGTCGCTGCGCCTGACCGATTGTTCGCTGATCAGCGACGGTGCTGCCGCCATTGTGCTGGCCTCGTCCAGGCGTACCAGGCAGTTTCGTCGTGATGTGCTGATTCGCTCGGTGACTCAGGTCAACGATTTCCTGCCGATTGCCCAGCGCGACATCCTCGCGTTTGAAGGCCCGCAGCGTGCAATCCATTCGGCCTTGCGCGGGGCCAATATCACCCTGACCGATCTGAGCTTTGCCGAGGTCCATGACTGTTTCACCATCGCTGAACTGTTGATTTACGAAGCCATGGGGCTGGCCCCCAAAGGCGAGGGGCATCGGGCCCTGGATGACGGTATCGTGCGGGCGGGTGGGCGTCTGCCGGTGAACCTGTCGGGTGGACTCAAGGCCAAGGGGCACCCCGTAGGCGCCACCGGTGTGTCGATGCACGCTCTGGCCTTTCGGCAAATGACCGGCGACCCGATCGGCCTGGCCGTGCCCAATCCCGAGTTCGGTCTGCTGTTCAACATGGGCGGAATGGCGGTCGCCAACTACGCCTCGGTGCTTCAAGCGCGCAGGGCCTGAGCATGAATATCGCCAACTGGTTGAACGACGCCGGTCGTCGCTGGCCAGAACGCCCAGCGTTGTTTGAGGGGCAGCGACAAGTCGCCGACTACGGCTCGTTTGCCGCCCGTGTCCGTAGCCGTGCCGCGCAGCTCATTGACGAGCACGGCATCGCGCCCGGCGACCGTGTGGCGCTGTTCATGAAGAACAGTTGCGAATACCTCGAACTGCTTTATGCCGTCTGGTGGGTTGGCGCGGTGGCGGTACCGATCAATTGCAAGCTGCATCCGATTGAAGCCGGCTGGATCATCGAGGATGCGCAAGCCCGTTTGATTTTCACTGATGGCGGCAAGGTGTTCTTGCCCGAGGCGTTGCCGCAGGACTGTCGAGAACTGGATGAAGGGGACGGGGTGCCGTGTGCTTCGGTCGACTCAACGGCGCTGGACACTCCCTGTCTTCGCCAATCCGATGACCTTGCCTGGCTGTTCTACACCTCCGGCACCACTGGACGATCCAAGGGGGTGATGCTGTCCCACGGCAACCTGACGGCCATGTCGCTGTGTTATCCGCTGGATGTTGATCCGGTCAGCCCGGATGACGCGGTGGTGTACGCGGCCCCGATGTCTCACGGCGCCGGACTGTACAACTTTATCCATGTGCGTTGCGGTGCTCGGCATGTCATCCCCGAATCCCGTGGCTTCAAGGCTGACGAGCTGTTCGAGTTGGCGAGCGGGCTGCGCAATGTCACGTTGTTCGCCGCGCCGACCATGGTCAAGCGCATGGTTGAACAGGCCCGTCGCCAAGGTTATGGCGGCGATGGGATCAAGACCATCGTCTACGGTGGCGCGCCCATGTACCTGGCGGATCTGCAAGATGCGCTCGAGACGTTTGGCGCGCGGCTGGTGCAGATCTATGGCCAGGGGGAGAGCCCGATGACGATCAGCGCCTTGTCGCGTGAGCTGATCGCGGATCGAAATCGCCCCGACTGGGCCTCGCTTGCAGCGTCTGTGGGGCGGGCGCAATCGTGCGTGGACATCAGGATTCTGGACCCTGAGCACCGGCCGCTACCTCCCGGTCAGTCGGGGGAGATCGCCGTGCGTAGTCCCACCGTCATGCAGGGCTACTGGCGCAACGACGCGGCGACCCGCCAGACCTTGGTGGATGGCTGGCTGTTGACCGGCGACATTGGCTTGCTTGATCACGCGGGTTATCTGACGCTCACCGATCGCTCCAAGGATGTGATCATTTCCGGCGGCTGCAACGTGTACCCTCGGGAAGTAGAAGAGGTGCTGGCGCAACACCCGGAAGTATTTGAAGTCTGCGTGGTCGGTGAGCCGGATGTGCAGTGGGGCGAATCGGTGGTAGCGTTCGTCGTTCCCCGCAGTGCAGGGGCGCTCGATGAATCTTTGCTCAATGCCTGGTTCATCGAACGTATGGCATCGTTCAAAAAACCGAAGAAGTACGTGTTTCGCACCGAGCTGCCCAGGAACAGTTACGGCAAGATTCTCAAGACCGATCTGCGCCAGTGGTTGAAGGAGGTCGCGAACGGCGCTGTTGTTCCTTGAGTTGTGTTTTCCATGGATAGAAATCAGACAGGAGTCCCTCACGTGGGCATTCAACAGAAAAACCCGGCCCGGCAACGGCGCCGGGCGTTTATCGGTGCAACCTCCGGCCACTTGATCGAGTGGTACGACTACGGCGTTTACGGTTTTCTCGCCGTCTATATCGGCAGGGCGTTCTTCGTCTCGGACGACCCGACCACCAGCCTGCTCGCCAGCTTTGCCGCGTTTGCCTTGAGCTTTTTCATCCGGCCGCTGGGCGGGCTGTTCTTCGGTCCGCTGGCGGACAAGATCGGCCGACGCAAAACCCTGATCACGGTGCTGGTGATGATGGCCGGCTCCACCTTTTTGCTGGGGCTGTTGCCAACCTATGCATCGATCGGCATCGCCGCGCCGATCCTTCTGGTGTTGATCCGCTGTGTGCAGGGCTTCTCGGCCGGTGGCGAGATTGGCACCATCACCAGTTTCATCTCCGAGTACGCCGGGCCCGGGCGACGCGGGTTTGCGACCTGCTGGTTGATGGTGACGGCGGTGCTCGGCCTGTTGCTGGGCGGTGCGGTGGCCAACGGCATGACCTGGGTGTTGGGCGCGGACCTGATGCAAGCCTGGGGCTGGCGTATTCCGTTTCTGATCGCGGCGCCGCTGGGCCTGATCTCGATGTACATCCGCCTGAAGCTGGAAGACAGCCCCGAGTTCCTGGCGTTGCAGCGCGCGGGGGAGACCTCGAAGGCCCCTCTGCGAGAAGTCTGGCAGTGGAAACGGGCGATTGCCCTGGTGTTCTTCATCATCACCCTGCACAGCTCGATCTTTTATCTGGTGCTGACCTTTGCCTCGACCTACATGTCGAGCATTCTCAAGTTCGACAGTGGCACGACCTTGCTCTACGTCTTCATTGCCAGCCTCTCGGCCGCAATCGTCATGCCGTTCGGCGGCGCATTCACCGATAAATATGGGCGCAAGCCGTTTCTGTTGGTGGTCGGCACCCTGGCAACTCTGGCGATGTACTGGCTGTTCAAATCGGCACCCACGGCGACGCCGGCTTCGTTTATCTACCCGTTGATGACAGTGGCAATCCTGTTCGGCCTGTATGCCTCGTCGACTTACGCATTGATGAGCGAGTTGTTGCCCACCCGCATCCGCTCCACCGGCATCGCGGTGGCGTACAACATTCCGGTGGCGGTATTTGGCGGTAGTGCACCGCTGATTTCTACCTGGCTGATCAAGGTCACCGGAGACATTACCTCGCCCTGGTACTTTTACATCGGCACGGGGGTGGTGTCGCTGATCGCGCTGGTGCTATTGCGCAAGGAGGATTTTGTCGCCTGCGCGGGTCCCGCCGAAGTGCAGGGCGTTGGGCGAACCGATCTGGCGCTGGCGCCCGCTCCTTGAACAGGTGAGTGACATACAAACCCCAGATGCAACAAAGCCCGCACAAGACGGGCTTCGTTGAGGCTTGAGGATGCAGAGGACTCGCGTCAGAGGGACGCTCCAGAATTCATTGAACCTCAGGCACAGTTTGCCGCGCCCGTAACACCACGATCCCTGGCGTCTTCGCTATGTAGTCCTTGAATGGAGAGTCTACGACTTCTCTGTTCTTTTTCTTCGAAGAGGCATTACGCAGCACGGGCCCTTCGTCTTTGTTGATAAAGAATCCTGTATGGGTGACGTCCAGGCCTGCGACTTGGGTGTAAATGCCAACGTAATCGCCCGTCTGCAAACGGCTGATCACGCGGTCGTTAACAAACGCGCTAGGGATGTAGGTAATACTGCGTTCGATCATGGGCACGCCAGGCAAGTAGGCGCTGCCATCGGCTTTGCGGTTGAGGCGTTTGACCACGGTTACCGCATGAGGGCTGATTTGAGCGGTGACGTCGTCGGCCAGTTTTTGCTCGGCCTGCGACCAGTCTGTGAAAAAGTGCCGGCGATGCAGGAAATCGAGATTGCCGTTCACATAACGCGTCTGAATGAGGTTTTTGAAGAAGTCCGCTTCATTGTTGGACTTTCTCAGCGCTTCGACGTAATCCAGATAGGTGAAACAGTCCAGGCCCCTGAAGTCGACTACCAATTCTTCCGGGGTGGTAGAAGAGCCTTGCAGCCTGTTTGCGACATAGGGCAGCCCCAAAAACTCTCGTGAAATCAGATTGTTCATCTGCCCGATGTCATCGGGGTTGGTCGTTGAGCGTTCTTTGAGCAGGGCATCCAGTTTGCTAGCGGTATAACCATCCATGTTCAGTGGGGTGTGCCCATTCCCGGACGCTACGTTCTCCACTGCTTTCGTATTCTCGACGGGCAGCCCGGTCCCGCACGCTGTCAGCATGGATGCCAAAAGAAATACAGCAGACCTACGCATTCGATTTCCCGTCGTTTTCGACTATTACGTCGCAAATGGTAATGTTTATTGATAGGTCTGTGGGGATTTTGAGATTGCCGGGGGGAAGAGCGAAGTACTTTAGCGACGGACTGTTTGCTGGCTTTGTGCCGTGCTTGAGCGTTTTTGGCATGCTCTGGATCGGAGGAGACACTGCGTAACAGGCTAGAAAGCTCAACCCCCCAGACGCAACAAAGCCCGCTTTTGCGGGCTTTGTTGCACTATCAGTGCTTACCAAAGCGGTACGACATAACTCACGTAGAGCCGGTTTTCATCCTGCTTGCTCTGGCCCGTCAGGCTCGGGTTGGCCTGGGCGTTTTTCCAGGTCACGCCCAGTCCCTTCAACTTACCATCAGGCACCTGGTAGCTCAGCGCCAAGTCGCGCTCCCATTCGCTGTCGCCGCCTTTAGTTACTTTGATCTTATCGCCGTGCGCGTAGGTGGCCAGAAAGCCAAGGCCTTTGATGCCCAACTGACCGAAGTCGTATTTGTATTGAGCCATCCAGGTTTCTTCGCCAGCATGCTGGAATTTGTTCAGTTGCAGGTTGGTTAGTGCCGGTGTATCAGCGCCGGAGCCAGGACCTTGTCGGGCATCGCCACCGTTAAGCCCGGAGTCCAGGTAAGGGAAGTCACTGTCACCGGTGTTTTTCTGGGCCCCCAAGCCAATGGTGTGGCCCGCCAGACTGTAGCTTTCCATCAGGCTGATAGTGGACTGGTTAATACGCCCCTTGGTCAAGCCGTCACCGTAAGAACCCGCGGTGGCAAAGTCGCTGTCGCCATTCGCGTTGCCGCCTACGCCCAGGCTGCGGTAGGCGCGGAAATCACTGAGGAGGCTACCGACCGGCAGCGCGGTGGTGTGCTTGGCGCCGATGAAGGCTTGTTGGTAGTAGTCCTGAAGATTGGAGTACCACAGGCTTAAGGTGGTGTCGGCCAGGCCTGTATAGTCAGCACCGCCATAGAGGAAGCGGTCGCTGAGTTTCGCACCGCCGCCAGTGGTCATGTCACTGTCGTTGCTTTCATTGCGAATTTTCGTCCGGATGATGTCGCCACCCGTGAAGGTGAAGTCGGACAGGTCTTTCGACACCAGTTGCACGCCGGTGTTGGTCTGGTGGTACAGACGCCCATCGGTGTTGGCCAGCATCGGGTTATTTTGGCTGAGCATACCAACGCGCAACTCATCCTTAAGGAAGCGCATCTTGAAGGTCGGGCTCAAGACACTAAAGTCATTGGCGGATTTCCCATCATCCAGCGGGAACATGCTGCCGGGATAACGACTCTGGTGATCCTTGTTATTCAGATCACCACCAGAGTCGAGCTTGAAGCCGTAAAACGCCTCAAGATCGAGGCCGAAACCCACAGCACCGTCGGTATAACCGGAGCGGAAATTGAACTGGAAACCCTGTCCCCAGTCGCGGTAACTCTTGGCCTTGGCGGTGCTGCCCACCACGTCACGGCCTTGTTGATTGAGGTAGCGGTTGAGCAGGGTCAAGTCGGCATGGCTGTCGTCGATGAAGTCCGCATGGGCAGGCAACATCGCGCCTCCCAGCAAAGCGCCAACGAGGGATACGGCTAGTTTCTTGATCATCATGGATCTCGTTCACAGGGTAATTCACCCTGCCGACGGACTTGTTCATCCAAGGCAATCCTTTACCCATGCATCGGCAGTTTTGCAGCGCTGATGCCAAGCATTTGAATCGCTGCAATATTTTGAAACGCATTAGGGGCTTCGAATATGACATTTCGGTTACGCGATCTTTAGATGTTCGTTGCATTGACCTGCATATGAAAAAGGCGCTAAAGAAGAAAACGAAGTGTGTCCCCGATGGAGTTCAGCTAGGACTTAGCCAAGGAAACAGGCTTGGATAGCGCAGCGAATGACGCCGGTGAAGTTGCGGGAATCGATCATTTCTTTTGCTGACCAGGTCTGGCATCGCGAAGAGCGTGGCGTAACCAATTTCAAATGCACTGGTTTATGAGTCGAGGCGTAGCCTTACTTGCTCGCATTCGGGTCGCGGAGGATATCGAGGGGGGAGGTGGCTGGCGAGCTGAAAATCGTTTTCAAGCATGGCCTGATCCGGGTTGAGTATCTTGAGGTTGAGTCGCTGGCACGGAATGGAAAACAACGTAATGCCGCGTTCCGGGCTGGTTTTCAACAAAGAGGGCTTGCGCAGCAAGCTAGAAACCCCAAACCCCAAACCCCAGATGCAACAAAGCCCGCACTAGGCGGGCTTTGTTGATGCTTCGTTTGGTGGGCCGGGGGGATTTGAACCCGCATCCAGCCCTCGTACTGCGGGGCTTTCAGCCTTCAAGCTGCCATTTTGCTGTCATTCTGTTTATATTCCTCGGAAAGGAGAATCGAAGGCAAATGGCTATGGGCAATATGGAAAAAAAGAAGAAGGTTATCAAAGAAGGCGTTTGCGCCTTAACCGGGGTTTACGGGCCTTTTGTTAAGTCTCATTTGATCCCCCAAGCACTAACGCTTCCAGAGATTCCTGGCACCCACTTTATTGAAGCGGGCCGAGGATCACGACCGATAAGAAGGTTTACAAGCTGGTTTGACGATTCGATGGTTGTTAGAGCCGGCGAGGACTATTTGAGTAAAATCGATAGCCGCGCGATTGCTGAACTGCGTAAACACAAAATGGTATGGAGTGGGTGGGGGCGTAGTAAGGTACTGAACTGTAAATATCACGAGTTTATATCGGAAGGTCGAGAAGGGCTTCGAATGCTTCCTGGTGTTGATGCTAAGCTACTTCGGGTTTACTTTATTAGTTTGCTTTGGCGGGCGCTGGTCACTACTCGAAAAGAGTTCTCACACGTTAAAAATAATGGACTAGATATCAATGAGCTGCGGGAGATAATTCTGTCAGGGGACCCAGGGTCTTTGTCTAGTCATCCTATTGTGCTTTACCAGATGAACACTCGAGGGTATTGCCATAACAATACACCGACACTTGATGATGTTGTTTTACCTGCCACTGAAGACGAGCCAGAGGAGCGAGTTACAACTTATCGATTTTACATGCAGGGGTGCATAGCACACATCTATGCTGGGGTAGATGTGCGAGTGGCTCAGCGACTGGGAGGTATTATTTTAGGCGGACATGAAAATGCTCTAATATTTACTCATCCATTCAACGCATCCAAGCAATTGGATCGAATGAAATCTGTTTTCTCAGAAATTGTAGCCCACAATGAGTGATTGATGAAAAACCGCGATCGATGCTTCTTGGTCATCTAGCGGCAGAGTCAGGCTTTCCCTTAGCGTTATTTCCATCATCCGGTTTTACACTCCAAAGTTCTTCTGCCTTGCTGCCTGCACTGATATCAGCTGAAGGCATCCAGCGACCATAAACTTGAGCGATCATCAGCCAACTGGCATGACCCATTTGCTTACGTGTCTCAACTGGCCGCAGTGATGAACCAGTTCAGCCCTGAGCCAAGCACGCAGTCATACGTGATTACCGATGACGTTGCGCTGGTCGTGGATGCAGCGCTCGCTCGATTGACCAAGCGCGAGCAGCAGATGGGGGATTTCGTTTGGTTTTACTTTGGCGCGAAGTGGCCAGCAAACCGTGTTGCGCGGGAGCATGGTATATCTGAGCGAAAGGCGTGGGAACTGATTAAGGCGGGCGTGGCCTGGATCGACGGAGCGATTGATCGATCTACCGAAGCTGCGTAAAAAAAGCTTTCCGTACAGATGAACACCTGTTTTCATGGCACGGTGTTCAGCTGTTTCAGCGCGACACCACAGAGCAAGCCCGGCCACTGTGTCGGGCTTTTTATTGGCAAAATTTTGGATGTCTGCCTATCTTCAGTGCTTATTTATGGAGAACTGAAGATGTCTCGATATGAAGCACTGGCTAAAGAACTCAATATCCAAATAGCTGCTGTTGACAAATATTGGTCTGATTTGAACGGAGCTGCTCGGTCTATCCATAAGGCATTCGGGGATTATCTTCAGCTCCCGGGTAATTCTTATGTAAGTGACGATCAACAACAAAAGCCATACCTCAGGTTTGGAACTGTGCATGAAGGTAAGTTTCAGCAAGCGAATGACCTTCAGCCACGTGAGGGTGAGATGGATTCATTAAAAATGGCTATCACCGTTGACGTTGTCAGTGCTAGAGGTGAAGTGGTTGAAAAATGTGTCGCAGCGACCGTAAACGAGTAGATGGGAAGTTTCAGGTGGCTGTTGATGGAGTAAAAATAGCGATTACGATTCATGGAAATGATTTCACTGATGTAGCGCAAGCAATGTATGAAGTCATCCACGGAAATCTAAAGAAGAGACCGTAGGTGCGCTAGTTTTTTCAGACCCCGCCATCGAGCGGGATCTTTCATCTCTGGTGGGCAGTGTTTCTTGGGAGTCAACTGGCTTTCAGTAATGCTGTCTTTAACTGGAGACTAAAAAATTAACTTTGGGTAGGTTATGAATCCTGCACAGGCAACAACGGTAACAAGAATTATGATCGACAGGGCCGTGCAGAAGATGTTGAAGGCTTTGTATATTGGTTTGCTTTCCATGCTGGAAAATAACCAGAATAAATTGAAGCCGCAAAGTATGACTATGACGGCTGATGCCATAAAGTTAGCGAATGCTATGAATTCGTGACCATCATTAAAAATAGCTGTGATTTCTTGAAATTGAGGGAGTGCAAGAATCATCGCAATGCAAAGTGCTAGGTTTTTAAGGCCATCAAAAAGAGTTTTTATATCTGTGAAAAATTTCTTTGGAATTATCGGGTCTTTCCGGCTGATTTTCTTTTTTTCATTGATTATTAAGTAGCCTTTGTCTGCGAGTTTGTTAACTTTTTCCCCAGTCGATAAAAAGTATGATTTTTGAGCCATGATAAAGGTTTGTTCGTTGCGACCTCTGGGCTCCTTTATTTCTTTGGTCTTCTCAATGACTGTGTATGTCTTGCCTGATGCGCACTTGGCTTTGAAGCGGTCAGTTTCGATAGCGGATGTCATTTTTTCTTCGCAATTACAGTGGGATTTTAATGGTATCTCTTTGCCATTATGCGCTGGGCGGCAGTTTTTTTCATGTGCGCGCAGCAGGGGCGAGTCCTTTTTCTTGGTCTGGGACGCATCCCAGGGAACTCTTTAGTTACTAAAATGTTTGCCGTATCAGCAGACTTCTTCAGGAAAAGGGGATTTATTTTTGGCGCGTGTCCCCGATGGAGTTCGGCTAGGGCGTAGCTAAGGAAATAGGCTTGGACAGCACCGCGAGTGATGCCAGTGAAGTTGCAGGCAACGATCATTTTTTGCTGACTGGGTCTAGCATCGCGAAGAGCACGGCGTTGCTGGTTTCAAATACGGTGGCTTGCGAGTTGAGGCGTAGCCGTACCTGCTAGCAATCGGGTCGGAAGGATATCAAGGGGGGAGGTGGGCTGGCTGGCAAGCTGAAAGTCGTTTTCAAGCTGGGCTTGAACCAGGTTGAGTATCGCGAGGTTGAGCTGCTGGCACGGAATGGAAAACAACGTAATGCCGCGTTCCGGGCCGGTTTTCAACAAAGAGGGCTTGTGCAGCAAGCTAGAAACCCCAAACCCCAGATGCAACAAAGCCCGCACTAGGCGGGCTTTGTTGATGCTTCGTTTGGTGGAGCCGGGGGGATTTGAACCCCCGTCCGCCAGTACTCCGCTGTCGGTACTACATGCGTAGCCGTGTCTATTAAGTTAACCCTCAGCGACCCGACGGGCAGGGTGCTTTGGGCGAGTTGTGTAAGTTTTAGCCGCTTCGTCCACAACGTACTGCACGGCGATTCTGTTCTATATGACAATCACTTTGGGTTTACAGACATCCCCTGATGATTGCTGGACCCGAAGGTACCAGGAGGGAAGGGCTAAGGCTGCTTACGCAGCGAGAGCGTATTCCCCGTAGGTTTCGTCATTGGCAACTATAGGAAGTTGCAACAGTGGATTTACGAGTTCTGTTACCAACTCGGCATGCACCTAAAGTTTCGCAACCGGCGTCGAATCCTAAACGGCCCCGAACTCACTGCTCTGTGAATCAATTTGAGCAGCAAGCGTGTGTAGTGTACGCCAATGCGTGTGGCGAGTCGACCTTCTGTCCAGTGTGCGCGTCAGGGCCGGGTTACTGGCTGTTTTTATGGCTTTGAACGGACTGCAGCGCCTGCTGCGTCAGGGCCACGCATTCCCGGTCGTTTTTCGCGTCATAGGCTGATTTGGCTTGCTGGAGTTTGCTCGTGGCGTCGCTTTGTGTGGCGGCATCGAGCTTGGTCGCATTGGCCAGTTCGCTGGTGAGTGTTTGAAGGTTTCTCGCGCACATATCGCTCTCGTTTGAGGCAAAGGCGTGGGCGGTTGTCAGTGTCGCGCAGATAAGCAGTCCGGCCAGGGCGGATCGCTTCATGGGTTTTCTCCTTGAACAACGTCGGGAACCAAGGGGCTTGGGCTTAATAGATAGACTGTCGCGGCGCACAAGGGTTCTGGATGGGGTGAAAAACAGAGACGTTTTTCTTCGGCGGGAGAATACAGCAAAGGGGCGAGGTGCCCCTTGCTGGATGGTGTATGTATCAGACCGTTCTGGCCTGGGTCACTCGGTCCACCAGGTAAACCAATCCGTGATAATCGATCCCGCCATGCTGGCTCAGGCCGATTTCACAGGTGCGGCTGGTAGAGATACCTTCGCTGCAATGCTGCACGGCGTCTTTCAATGTGCGCAGTGAGTGAGCGTTCAGTTCAGGTGTGGTGAAGCCCTTGTCGCCGGCAAACCCGCAGCAGTGAATGCCTTCCGGAATAACCACGTTCTTACTGCAACGTCGCGCCAGATCGATCAACGCCTGGCTCTCGCCGAGGTGCTGAGTGCTGCAGGTGACGTGCACTGCAATCGGCGCTTCCTGGGGCGTGAAGTCCAGTCGGTCGATCAAGTGCGTACGAATGAAGCGCACCGGGTCGTACAGGTCCAGGCGCACATCGCCAAGGTCTTGCACCAGACGCAAGGTGCAAGGGCTGGTGTCGCAATAGATCGGGTCGAGCCCGCCGCGGCTGGCATGCAGCAGCGCACCGATCAGTTCCTGGCGTTTGTGTTCGGCCTGTTCCGTGTAGCCTTTGGAGGCGAACGGCTGACCGCAGCAGAGGTTGTCCTGATTGCTCGGCGAGACCACTTGGTAGCCGGCTTTTTCCAGCAGGCCGCGAGTCTTGTCGTAGAGCGACATCTGTTCCTTGTCGCCGGCCGCCGGGCCCATGACCCGCGACACGCAAGCTGCCAGATAGACCACTCGCGGGCGTTCGTCGGCCACCGTCGGGCTGAAGCGAACCGCTCGTTCCGGTTGCGGTATGGCATTGGTCCACTGCGGGATTTGCCCTTTGGACAGTTTGCTCAGCGCGGCGGAAATCTTCGTCAGCCGTGGCGCGCCCAGCAGCATCCGCGCACCGTTGGCCACGTGCAGTGTGAAGCGCGCGCCTTGCAGCGCGGTGGCGAAATTTCCTTCGAGCCAGTTGGCGGTTTTCGTCCGGGTTGCCGTGCGGCTACGGAGTTTTTTCACCAGCTCGCCGGTGTTGATTCCTACCGGGCAGCGTTGGGCACACAGTCCAGTGGCGGCGCAGGTGTCGAGGCCTTGATATTGATACACCTCTTCCAGTTCCGAGGTGTCGATGCCAGCGGGCTTTTTCGCTTGAATGTCACGCCAGATCACGATGCGCTGGCGCGGGCTCAAGGTCAGGCCTTTCGATGGGCAGACCGGCTCGCAGAAACCGCATTCGATGCACTTGTCCACAATCTCGTCGGCGGCCGGCAGCGGTTTCAGGTGCTTGAGGTGGATCTGCGGATCCTCACTCAGCACCACGTCCGGGTTAAGGATGCCGTTCGGGTCGAGCAAGTGTTTGAGTTGCCACATCAACTGATAGGCGTCGCTGCCCCATTCCAGTTCGACGAAGGGCGCCATGTTGCGCCCGGTGCCATGTTCGGCTTTCAGCGAGCCGCCAAACTCGACGGCGACCAAGTGCGCCACGTCGTCCATGAACGCCTGATAGCGTGCGACTTCTTCCGCGCTGTTGAAGCCTTGGGTGAAGACGAAGTGCAGATTGCCTTCCAGTGCATGACCGAAAAGGATCGCTTCGTCGTAGTGGTGTTTGTCGAACAGTTCGATCAAACGGTTCACACCTGCCGCCAATTGCTCGACCGGGAAGGTCACGTCTTCGATGATCACCGTGGTGCCGGTTTTGCGCACCGCACCAACGGCGGGGAAGGTGTCTTTGCGGATCGCCCAGAGCTTGGCGTTTTCCGCCGGGTCTTGTGTGAAGTCGACTTGTTTCTCTACTGGAAACGCGACCAGCGAGCTCATGATCTGCGCCAGTTGTTCATGCAACAGCGCAGTTGATGCGGCGCGGGATTCGATCAACAAGGCGCAAGCGTTGGCTGACAGTTGCTGGACGAAGGCCGGCATCCCGGGTTTGTCCTGCACCGAGCGCAGGCTGCGGCGGTCGAGCAGTTCCACGGCCGAGACCGGTTGGCTTTTCAGCACGGTCACGGCGTTGCAGCAGGTTTCGACATCGGGGAAGACGATCAATGCCGAGGCTTTGTTCGGATGGTCGATCACCGTGTCGTAGGTCACCGCGCTGATAAACCCCAGCGTGCCTTCGGAGCCCACCAGCAAGTGGCTCAAGATATCCACAGGCTCGTCAAAGTCCACCAAGGCATTGAGCGACAGGCCGGTGGTATTTTTCAGACGGTATTTGTGGCGAATTTTTGCGGCCAATTCGCTATTGGCGCGGGTCTCGCGGCCCAGGGTCGCCAGACGCTCCAGCAGTTCAGCGTGACTGCTGCGAAATGCCGTGACACTGGTGGCGTCCTCGGTGTCGAGGCGACTGCCATCGGCCAGCACCAGGCGAATGCCGGCCAGCGTGTGGTAGGTATTTTGCGCGGTGCCGCAGCACATGCCGCTGGCGTTGTTGGCGACGATGCCGCCGATTTTGCAGGCATTGATCGACGCCGGATCGGGGCCGATCTTGCGGCCAAACGGTGCCAGCCAGGCGTTCGCTTGCGCGCCGATCACGCCCGGTTGCAGGCGGATTTGTGTGCCCTGAGCGCGGATCTCGCGACCGTTCCAGTTATCGCCGAGCACAATCAGCACCGAGTCGCTGATGGCCTGACCAGAGAGGCTGGTGCCGGCGGCGCGAAAGGTCACCGGAACCTGATCACGCTGGGCCAGTTTGAGCAGGGCAACCACTTCATCTTCAGACTCGACACGGATCACCAGTTTCGGGATCAGCCGATAGAAACTCGCGTCGGTGCCGAAGGCCAGGGTCGACAGCGGATCGTCGAAACGCCGGTCATGGGGAATCAGCTGCTGCGCATCGCGCAGGAACGCTGCCGGTAGACTCATTGGTCCTCCAGAATCAGCACCACCAGGTCTTTCGGGCCGTGGGCGCCGTAAGCCAGGACTTGCTCGATGTCGGCGGTTTTCGACGGGCCAGACACCAGCAAGGCGTTGGTCGGCATGCCTTGGGCCCACTCGAACTCTTGCTGCACCTGATAGAAGTTGTCGCGAATTTCACTGGCCTTGAGCAGGGCGAAATGCACCGGAGGCACCAGGCTCATCAGTCGTGGTTCTTCGCGGGTGGGCCAGATGATCAGGCTGCCGGTGGCGGCGATTGCTCCGAGGGTGGTGGTCAGGCTGGCCGGAGTGTCGTTGAACAGCTCTGCCTTCCATTCTTCTACTGGGCGGTCGTAGGCCTTGAGTGTTGGCAGCTCGGGATTGTTCGACCAATGCTGCGTGATGCGTTGACCGTGCGGCGTAGTCGGTGCGATCAGCAGGCTCGGCAACTGACGGTCGCGCAGTAATTGCGTGAGCAACTCTGGCCAGCCTTGCTCACTGGTCAGGTGGATTTCGGTGTGCACCGCTTCCATCAGTTTGCGCAGTTGCGGGATGCGTTGCTCTGGGGGGTAAGTGTAAGGCTCGGTCACCAGTGCTTCGTCGAAGTTGTCAGGCACTGGCGTGGTGCCGGTCAGACTGTTGCGCAGTTTGGCGAGGATGTTTTGCTTGGCGCTCATCAGCGGTCTCCCTGTTTGGCCAGATGTTCGCGGGCCATGTCATGCAATGAGCGGGCGGCGGGTTTTGGCGCGCTATGGTTTTGCGTCCATGGGCCAACGTTGCTTGGCGTGAGGGCGCGTAGGCGAGTGGCGAAGAAACCGAACAGCCGATACAGCGTCGGCGAGCTGTTGAGTTTCGCCCAGGCGTTCCAGATGAAACGCTCTTTGCGCGAGAATTTGCTGCCTTGGCCGCGCATCACTTGATGAGGGCTGTCAGGGGCTTTGACGTTTTCTTCGCGTAGGCGGCGCAGCAGTGCCGGGATCGGAATTTTTACCGGGCAGACTTCACCGCAGGCGCCGCACAGCGACGAGGCGCTCGGGTGGTCCGGGACTTTCGCCAGACCGACCAGATGCGGGGTGATGATCTTGCCGATCGGGCCCGGATAAACCTCGCCATACGCATGACCGCCGATGCGCGTGTAAACCGGGCAGTGGTTCATGCAGGCGCCGCAGCGGATGCAGTTCAGGGTCTGACGCAGTTCGCTGTCGGCAAAGGCCTGGCTGCGACCGTTGTCGAGCAATACCAGATGCACTTCTTGCGGGCCGTCGAGCTCATGCTCCTTGCGCGGGCCGGAGATCATGTTGACGTAGGTGGTGATTGGCTGGCCGAGGGCCGAACGCGTCAGCAAGGAGAGCAGCGGTACAACGTCGCGCAGGTTTTCGACGACTTTCTCGATGCCGGTGACGGCAATGTGTACCGGCGGCACGGTGGTCGACATGCGCCCGTTGCCTTCGTTTTCCACCAGCAGCAGGGTACCGGTTTCGGCCACGGCGAAGTTGACGCCGGAGACACCGATGTCCGCTTCGAAGAATTTCTGCCGCAAGACCTTGCGACCGATCTGAATGAGTTGGTCAACGTCCTTGGTGTATTCCACGCCAAGTTTGTCGTGGAACAAGGACGCGACCTGACCGGCATTCTTGTGGATCGCCGGCATAATGATGTGTGAAGGCTTCTCGTGGTCGAGCTGGACAATGAATTCGCCCATGTCCGACTCCAGGCATTCAACACCTTGAGCCGCGAGGACATGGTTCATCTCCATCTCTTCGCTGACCATCGATTTGCCCTTGATCACTTGCCGCGCCTCGTGAGCGCGGATGATCGATAAGACGATGCCATTGGCCTCGTCCACCGTTTCCGCCCAGTGCACTGTCACACCGTTGCGGGTCAGGTTCTGTTCCAGTTGCTCGAGCAGCTCGGGCAACTTGGATAACGCGCGGGCACGGACTGCATTGCCCAAGGCGCGTAAGTGTTCTCGCTCAAAGGCATCGCTGAAGGACGCTGCCCGCTTTGCCATCAGTGAATCCATCGCACTGCGAAAGTTGTTCCGCAGTTGCTTGTCACCCAACGCCTCGTGAGCCCGGGTGCGAAAATCTTCTTCAACCGCTACCGTCGGAATCAGCGTCGAAGTGCTCATAGAGCACCTCCGGTACGCTGCCAGAGGAAGCTGGCCAGGTGTTGACCGCGTAACGCTTCGTTCTGTTTTTCCAGCGAGCCGTTGATGTTCATCAAACAGCCGCAGTCGGCACTCAACACCGTGTGTGCGCCGGATTCCTTCAGGGCTCGGGTCTTGTCCTCGACCATCGCACCGGAAATGTCTGGCATTCGGACGCTGAATGTCCCACCAAAGCCACAGCATTCACTTTCGTGGTCATGATCGACCCGTTTTACGTTGCTCAGTTGCGACAACAACTCGCGGCCATGCAAGTGGGTGTTCATCTCACGCCGTGCCGAGCACGAGGTGTGCAGCGCCACTTTGACCGGCTCGCCGCTGTCCTTGAGCTGCACCTTGCAGACGAACAGCAGAAACTCGGCCAGTTCATAGGTTCGCGCCGCGAGGGCTTGAACCTGTTTCAACGTCTCTGGCTCGTCCTTGAACAAGTCGGCGTAATGTTCACGCAGCATGCCCGCGCAGGAACCCGAAGGCACTACCACCGGATAGTCCCCGGCGAACAGCGCCAGTTGCGAGCGCGCTACGGTCCGGGCCTGTTCGGTGTAACCCGAGGTGTAGGCCGGTTGTCCGCAGCAGCTTTGCCCTTGCGGGTACTCGACGCGAATACCTTCGCGTTCGAGCAAGTGAATCGCGTCCATCCCGGCCTCGGGATAAAACAGATCGACCACACACGTGCCGAACAGGTAGACCCGCTGCGGTTTCTCGCTGGGGTACTGGCGCGGTTCAGGCAGTGGCGGGGCGACACGGGTCGCGTTCGGCACAGCGTTGTAAAAAAGCTCGCTCATCGGGCGTGTCTCTCGGCCGGTTATCCGTCCGCTGAGGCTGCTGACTATAAAGCGGGAAGCTTTCAGCAGCCTTGCAGACCGGGTGGTGAGTCGCTGACGCCGGGATCGTATCCCGGCGTCGGTTTTTTCCATGCTTCGTGTAGCTGCGTGTCGCCCTTAGTGCACCAGCATGCCGGTAAACCAGTAGGCCTGGGCCAGCGTAATCAGGCCGACGATAGTGGCAAAGAATAGGCTGTGCTTGAGGGTGAAGCGGAACAGGTCGGATTCCTTGCCCACCAGGCCGGTCGCAGCGCAGGCCACGGCGATCGATTGTGGCGAGATCATCTTGCCGGTCACGCCACCGCTGGTGTTCGCCGCCACCAACAGCACGTCGTTAACGCCGATCTGGTGCGCGGTGGTCGCTTGCAGCGAGCTGAACAGCGCATTGGACGAGGTGTCCGAACCGGTCAGAAATACGCCCAGCCAACCGAGGAATGGCGAGAAGAACGGGAAGGCAGTGCCGGTGGCGGCCAGTACCAGCGCCATGGTCGACGACATGCCTGAATAGTTGGTGACGAAGGCGAAGGCCAACACCATGCCGATCGACAGAATAGGCCAGCGCAGCTCGTAGAAAGTTTCTTTCAAGGTGGTCAGACCAATTCTTAAATTGATCTTCAGGATCAGCATCGAGATCAGTGCTGAGAAGAAAATCGCCGTGCCGGTCGCGGAAATCGGGTCGAATTTGAATACCGCCGGAATGGCGGTCGGGGTGGCTACGATCGGGGCGGTCTTGATCACCAGTTGGTCAAGGTGCGGGATGGCGAAGTTGAACACCCAGCTGTACATCGAACCGCCAGCGGCGAACATTGCCTTGAAGGGCTTGAGTGTCCAAATGGTGACCAGCGCGGTGAGGATCAGGAACGGCGACCAGGCCTTGAAAATCTCGCCGATGCTGTACGGCGAAGGCTGGGTCGTACGCGGTTGACCGAAACCTCCGGCGCTTCTCACGGTTGCTGCGCCGACGCTGGCGGTTGCTTCGGCGAACGAACGCTTGGGCTGCCAGACCTTGAGGAACAGGGTTAGGGAGACCAGGCTGACCAGTGCCGAGGTGATGTCCGGCAGCTCGGGGCCGATGAAGTTCGAGGTGAAGAACTGGGTCACGGCGAAGCTCAGGCCGGCCACCAGTGCTGCGGGCCAGGTTTCACGAACGCCGCGCAGGCCGTCCATCATGAACACCAGCCAAAACGGCACGAACACCGACAGCAGCGGCAACTGGCGACCCGCCATGGCGCCGATCTTGAAGGCATCGATGCCGGTGACTTGCCCGGCCACGATGATCGGAATCCCCAGTGCGCCGAAGGCTACCGGCGCAGTGTTGGCAATCAGGCACAGGCCGGCGGCGTATAGCGGGTTGAAACCCAGCCCTACCAGCAGCGCGGCGGTAATCGCTACCGGTGCGCCGAATCCGGCGGCACCTTCCAGGAATGCGCCGAAGCAGAAACCAATCAGCAGCACTTGCAGGCGTTGGTCGTCGGTAATCGACAGCACCGAGCTGCGGATCACCTCAAACTGGCCGCTCTTGACCGTCAGTTTGTAGAGAAACACCGCAGCCACGATGATCCAGGCAATCGGCCACAGTCCGTAGGCAAATCCATAACCAGCAGCGGCGAAGGCCATGTCGACAGGCATCTTGAAGGCGAAGATCGCCACCAGTATCGACAAGGCCAGGGTGATGCTCCCGGCGACGTGTCCTTTGAGGCGGAACACGGCCAGAGCCAGGAAGAAAAATACGATAGGGATAACGGCCGCGAGCGCGGACAAGCCGAGACTGCCGAGCGGGCTGTAAAGCTGTTGCCAGGTTTGCATATGGGGTGGCCCCTAATTGTTGTTGGTAAGGCACTGGTCAGCGTTCTTGGTTAATTGGTAATACCAATTTACAATCGCTGTTGGCTAGAGTAAAAGCCTTGGGTGCGGTGTGTCAATTTGCCGCCCTGAAACTTTCGTCGAATGAGCGGTGCAGAGCTCATCTGATCTGCTCGATCAAACGCAGTCTGGTAGGTGCTGGCGCGACGCCAATAGGCCAGAATAGAGGCCCCGGCGAGCCGTCGGGATCGTGGAGAATGAGTTATGGGGTTTGATCAGATTCGTCAGCGCCGTTTGTCTGACGATATTGTCGAGCGGCTCGAGGGGATGATCCTTGAGGGCACGCTGAAGTCCGGTGAGCGATTGCCGGCGGAGCGCGCTCTGGCTGAGCAGTTCGGTGTATCGCGCCCTTCATTGCGTGAGGCGATCCAGAAACTGGCGGCCAAGGGGCTGCTGGTCAGTCGCCAGGGCGGCGGCAACTATGTGGTTGAATCGCTCGGTTCAACCTTCAGTGATCCGCTACTGCACCTGCTGGAAAGCAACCCGGAAGCCCAGCGTGATCTGCTGGAGTTTCGCCATACGCTGGAAGCTTCATGCGCCTATTACGCCGCATTGCGTGCGACGGATGTTGATCGTGAGCGACTGACTGCGGCATTCGAAGAGTTGCAGGATTGCTACTCGCGCCATGATCAAGTGAGTCGGACGGAAGAGGGCGCGGCGGATGCGAACTTTCACCTGGCCATTGCCGAAGCCAGTCACAACGCGGTGCTGTTGCACACCATTCGCGGGCTGTTCGATCTGCTCAAGCGCAACGTGGTGACCAACATCGGTGGCATGTACAAACAGCGCACCGAAACCCGCGACATGCTGATCAGTCAGCACCGGGAGTTGTATCAGGCGATTATCGAAGGGCGCGCGGAGCAGGCGCGAGAAATCTCCAGCCGACACATTCTGTATGTGCAGGAAGTGCTCGAAGAAGTGCGTCAGGAAATGCAGCGCATGGCTCGGGCGGAGCGGCGCAAGGGGATGTAGTCAGGTGGGTGTTGTGTAGTTTTTACGATTGTATTCGCGAGCAAGCCCGCTCCCACATTAGGTCGGTGCCGGGCATGAATTTATGTCCAGACACGGTCCAGTGTGGGAGCGGGCTTGCTCGCGAAAGCGGTCTCAAGCAAAAAGACGATTAATCTTCCTTGCCCTTGTTCCGCACCGCGCGCTGCAGCTCGCGACCGGCATCGCGCTCGCGCTCGGTATCACGCTTGTCGTATTCCTTCTTGCCCTTGCCCAGAGCGATCTCGCACTTGATCAAGTGCTTGCTCCAGTACAACGACAGGCAGACGCAGGCGTAACCTTTCTGTTGTACGGCGGCAAACAGCTTCTCCAGCTCGCGCTGGTTGAGCAGCAGTTTGCGCGTACGCGTCGGGTCGGCAATGACGTGGGTGCTGGCGGTGGTCAGCGGGGTGATATGACTGCCGAGCAGCCAGGCCTCGCCATCCTTGAGCAGCACATAACTGTCGACCAGTTGTGCCTTGCCTGCACGCAGACTCTTTACTTCCCAGCCGGCCAGGACCATGCCAGCCTCGAACCGGTGTTCGATGAAGTAATCGTGTCGCGCCTTTTTATTCTGCGCGATGGTCCCTTCGGGGTGTTTCTTCTGTTTAGCCATAGGGGCGGCATTATAGGGAGTTGCGCGCGAGTCGGCTACGGTGAACCTGCGTGCTTGAGCGCATTGAGTGAATCCCGGACAATGCGCCCTCTTTTTTGATCGGTTGGGCGTGTTAAGGATGTCGTCAGACAAGGTTTCAGTCCACGGTAGTTGGGCTAGCCGTTGGGTTTTCATACTCGCTGCGACCGGTTCAGCCGTGGGGCTGGGTAGTATCTGGAAGTTTCCCTATATGGTCGGCGTCTATGGCGGCGGCGCATTTGTGTTGGTGTTTCTGGCGTGTATCGCGCTGATCGGCGTACCGGTGATGTTGGCCGAAACCCTGATCGGTCGGCGTGCCCGGCAAAGTCCGGCGAATGCCTTGAAGGTGCTGGCACTTGAGGCAGGGCATTCTGCGAAATGGTCCTGGGGTGCGTTTGCCGGGATGATCACGGCGCTGCTGATTCTGTCTTTCTATAGCGTGGTGGGCGGCTGGTCGCTGGATTACATCATCGGCATGGGCCGCGGCGACTTCCAGGGCGTGACGGCCGATCAGGTCGGCGCCTATTTTGGTGGAGTGATTGCCGACCCTTGGCGTCTGACGTTGTGGCACACCCTCTTCATGCTGTTGTCGGCAGCCGTTATCGCCAAAGGCGTGGTCGCGGGGCTTGAGCGCAGCCTGCGGATCATGATGCCGCTGCTGTTCGTGATGCTGGTGATTCTGTTGGGCTACAGCCTGACCACCGGGCATTTCATGGATGGTGTGCATTTCATGTTCGACTTCAACCCGGACAAGTTGCTGGACGGCTTGCTGCCGGCCATGGGGCATGCGTTTTTTTCCCTGAGCGTCGGTGTAGGTTCGATCATGATCTACGGTGCTTATATGCCTAAGCATTCGTCGATCTCCGGGACCATCGTCGGCGTTGCGTTACTGGATACCTTTGTTTCGTTGCTGGCCGGCCTGGCGCTGTTTCCGATTGTGTTTGCGGCAGGTTTGAACCCTAGCGAAGGGCCGGGATTGATGTTCGTCAGTCTGCCATTTGCCTTTGGTAACGTCGCATTCGGCCAGTTGATGGGTGTGGTGTTTTTCGTGCTGGTGGCAATTGCGGCCTGGAGTTCGGCGATTTCCTTGCTGGAGCCGATGGTGGCCTACCTGGTCGAGCGGACCAACATCCGTCGTGGCTGGGTAACGTTCTGGTTGGCATTCAGTTGCTGGTTTGTTGGCTTGGGAACGGTGTTTTCCTTCAATATCTGGAAGCAGGCCAAGTTTTTCGTCAATGATGGCGGTGCGTTTTACCTCTACCAGTGGGGGGCGCAAAATGGTCTGGATTTCTTTGGTGTGATCGATTTCTTCACCTCGCGGATCATGTTACCGCTCGGTGGTTTGTGCTTTGTGGTATTTGCAGGTTGGGTGATGGGCCGTGAAGCGGTGCGCGACGAACTGTCGATGCGCAGCCCGGCATTGTTTGCCCTGACTTTGTTCTTGATGCGCTATGTGGCGCCAATCGGCATTCTTGTAGTGTTTGCCGCCCAGCTGTGGAAGTGACGCTGACATGACGACACATATTCAACGTTCGGCTCTGTTGCCGTATCCGGCGCAAGCGCTCTATGACCTGGTCAATGACGTGGCGCGCTATCCGGAATTCTTGCCCTGGTGTTCCGAGGCGCAAGTGCTGGAAAGCTCTGCCGAGCACATGCGCGCTAGTGTGGGTGTGGCCAAGGGCGGGTTAAGCCAGCATTTCGTGACGCGCAATACGTTGGTGCCTGGGCAGTCGATCGAGATGAATCTAGAAGAGGGTCCATTCAATCAGTTGCATGGTGTTTGGGTATTCAAGCCGTTGGGCGAGAAGGCCTGCAAGATCAGCCTGGACCTGTCGTTCGATTATGCCGGGCCGATTGTTCGGGCGACCCTGGGGCCGTTGTTCAATCAGGCGGCGAACACGCTGGTGGACGCGTTCTGTCAGCGCGCCAAACAGCTGCATGGTTGAGTCGGTGATTGACGTCGAGGTGGTGTATGCCGCTGTTGATCGCCAGTTGTTGCTCAAGGTGGCGGTGCCTGTAGGCACTACTTTGCGAGCGGCGCTGGCTGAATCAGGCATCGCCGAGCAGTTTCCCGAACTGGACCTGACGACTTGCCCTGTAGGGATTTTCGGCAAGGTGATTGCCGATCCCGAGAACCGTCAGGTTCAGGCGGGTGACCGCATCGAGATTTATCGAGCGTTGCTGGCGGATCCAAAAGAGGTTCGCCGGCTTCGTGCGGCCAAGGCTGCGGCGCAGGCCAAGGCCCGTGATCAGTAGATTTCCCAAATGACAGGCAACAAAAAGCCCGGCATGCCGGGCTTTTTGTTGTGTCGCATTTTATTGCGGCGCAGTGTCCAGCGGTGCTGGCGTCGGGACCGGAACGGTTTCGACTTTGTCGACGTCCTTCTGGATCTGATCCAGCAGCGAGCCCGGTTTTACCGGTTTCTCTGGCTTCGGCTTCTCGGCGTTTTCAACAGGGGCGGTCACGGTCGTGCCGCTGTCCTTGCCGAGAATGGCTTCGTCACGGCTCACGCCAGGCATAAAATCGCCCGACAGGCTGACAAGCTGGTCGTTAGAGTTGAAAATAACGCTGATACGTTCCTGTTGGCGTTCACCGCCGCCTGGCTGCAGGCTATACAAGTAATCCCAGCGATCGGCATGGAACGTGTCGGTCAGCAGAGGGTTGCCCATAATAAACCGTACTTGCCGGCGGGTCATTCCCGGGCGTAACTGGTCTATCATGTTCTGCGTGACGACATTGCCCTGCTGGATGTCGATTTTGTAAACCCCGGGGAATGAACAACCGGCGAGTGCGAGCAGTCCCACGAAGGTGAAACTGGTTAGCAGGAGCTTGGTGTTTTGCATCGGTGGGCGACTTCCACTATCTTGGCTGGGACAACGTAAACGCCGATCATACCCGCATTAAGAGAAGCTGCGAAGCAGCATCGCGAGAAAGCTGACCATGGTTGAAAATAGCGAACTACGCAAAGCCGGCCTCAAAGTGACCCTGCCACGGGTCAAAATTCTGCAAATGCTCGATTCCGCTGAGCAACGTCACATGAGTGCTGAAGATGTTTACAAGGCGCTGATGGAAGCTGGTGAGGATGTCGGTCTGGCCACGGTTTACCGTGTTCTGACTCAGTTCGAGGCAGCTGGTCTTGTGGTGCGGCACAACTTCGACGGAGGCCATGCGGTCTTCGAGCTGGACGACGGCAAGCATCACGACCATATGGTCAACGTCGAGACCAGTGAAGTGATCGAATTCTTCGACGAAGAAATCGAGCGACTGCAGAAGGCAATCGTCGACAAGTATGGCTTCGAGATGGTTGATCACAATCTGGTGCTGTACGTACGCAAGAAAAAGTAAGCATGTCGCGCGGATTTTTGATCTGCGAAACGAGCGAAGGCGACCCGAGGGTCGCCTTCGTGCTTTCTGGTGACCTTAAATTTTTGCAGTCACGACCATTTTCTTCGCGTGGGCCAGGGATTCCTTGGTCAGGTCGATCCCTCCAAGCATTCGTGCTACTTCTTCAATCCGCTCATTTTTACTCAGTTTGGACACGGCGGTGTGCGTGGCATCGTCACCGCGCACCTTATGGACAAATAGATGCTGATGGCCCTGAGAGGCCACTTGCGGCAAGTGCGTGACGGTCAGCACCTGTCCGCGCTCTCCGAGGCGGCGCAAGAGTTGCCCGACAATTTCCGCAGTCGGGCCGCCAATACCGACGTCCACTTCGTCGAACACCAGTGTCGGTACTCGCGAGGTTTGTGCGGTGATCACCTGGATGGCCAGGCTGATTCGCGACAACTCGCCCCCCGACGCGACTTTGGCCAGTGCCTTGAGCGGCTGCCCTGGGTTGGCGCTGACCAGCAGTTCCACTTGTTCGAGGCCGTTGGGCAGCAGTTCGGTGCTGGTGTTGGGGCGTAGCTCAATGGTGAAGCGGCCGCCGGGCATGCCCAGACGTTGAATTTCCTGTTCGACGGCATTGGCCAGGCTGGTAGAGGCTTGATGGCGCAGATCGCTCAGCTCTCGGGCTTTTTCCTGGTAGTGCCGGGCGAATGCGCCCAGCTCTTCGTTCAGTCGTTCGATGGACTCGTCGTTGGCATTCAGTGTTTCGATCTCGTCCAGCAGTTTTTGCTGAAGTTCTGCGACTTCGGTGGGCTGGATCCGGTGTTTGCGCGCCAGGGTGTAGATCGAGTCCAGGCGTTCTTCAAGTTGCTGGAGGCGTGCCGGATCGGCATCGAAGTGGTCGAGAAAACGGTTCAGCTCGCCAACGGCTTCCTCTACCTGAATCTGTGCGCTGGTCAGCAGGTTGGTTGCTTCGCCCAGTGCGCCGACCGAATTGTTCACGCTCGACAGGCGATTGAGACTGGCCGTCAGGGCGTTCAGCACATTGCCGGAATCGCTTTCGCTGCACTGCTCGACGACCTGTCGGCAAATGCCCAGTAAGGTTTCGGCGTTGGTCAGGTTTTTGTGTTCCTGCTCCAGTTGCTCCAGCTCACTCTCACCCAGACCCAGGTTTTCCAGCTCTTCGAGTTGGTAGCTGAGCAACTGGTGGCGAGCACGCTGCTCGTCGCCGGAGTTGGAAAGGCGTTCCAGCTCCTGGCGGGTCTGGCGCCAGCGCTGGGCGGCAAGTTGCACCTGGCGGGCGAGGTCCGTGGCGCCGGCGTATTCGTCGAGCAGCCGGCGGTGAGTGTCGGTTTTCAGTAACGATTGGTGTTCATGCTGGCTGTGGATATCGATCAGCAGTTCGCCGAGGGCTTTGAGGTCGCCAAGCGGGCAGGGGCTGCCATTGATGTAGCCACGCGAGCGACCTTCGGCGGTGATCACCCTGCGCAGGATGCACGGGCCGTCGGTATCGAGGTCGCGCTCGGCCAGCCAGGCACTGGCTTCCGGAATATCGGCGAGGTCGAAGGTGGCCAGGATGTCGGCCTTCTCCGCGCCTGGGCGAACCACGCCGCTGTCGGCGCGATCGCCAAGGGTCAGGCCCAGGGCGTCGAGCATGATCGACTTGCCGGCGCCGGTTTCCCCAGTGATCACGCTCATCCCGCGATCGAGTTCCAGATCGAGATGTTCAACGATGGCGTAGTTATGTACGGACAGGTGCACCAGCATAGAGGCCGCTCCCAGGCTTTAAGTCTGGTTATTTATACAGTGTTTTGTTTCTGGCTGACAATGCCCGTGTTTAGCTCGATTTGCTTGGCAAATACTTTTTTTTAAAACCCGCTGGAATGTTAAATCAGCTGTTTTTGTAAGGGTAATGGTGTTCAGCGGTCTGATAGCCCTTGAACCTGGAATTTGCGACCCCATATACCGGGGCAGAAGCGCGAGTCGAGTTCGCGCACGATTTTGAAAGGAGAAATCTATGGCTGACGAACAGACGCTGGATACGCAAAATCTAGACGCCAATCAGGCTCCCGAAGCATCGGGTGAAGACCTGGTGGCTCGTGTACAAGTGCTCGAAGAGCAACTGGCTGGCGCGCAGGATCAGTCTTTGCGTGTTGCTGCCGATCTGCAGAACGTCCGCCGTCGCGCCGAGCAGGATGTAGAAAAAGCTCACAAATTCGCGTTGGAGAAGTTTGCCAACGACCTGCTGCCGATCATCGACAGTCTGGAGCGTGGCCTTGAGCTGTCCAACCCGGACGACGAAAGCATTCGCCCGATGCGCGAAGGCATCGAGCTGACCCTGAAAATGTTCCAGGACACCCTGAAGCGCTATCAGCTGGAAGCGATCGATCCTGAAGGCGAACCGTTCAACGCTGCACACCATCAAGCGATGGCCATGCAGGAAAGCGCCGACATGGAACCCAACAGCGTGCTGAAGGTGTTCCAGAAGGGCTACATGCTTAACGGTCGCCTGCTGCGCCCGGCCATGGTCGTGGTCAGCAAGGCTCCGGCGCCGGTTTCGCCTTCGATTGACGAGCAGGCTTGAAATCCGCCGTAAGGCCCCCATTTAGATGTCAAGCGTTTAAGTGCTACCGCAGTCAGCCACCACTACTGCGGCAACCAAATCCAAAGTTTCGGGAGAGTTAACATGGGTAAAATTATCGGTATCGACCTGGGGACTACCAACTCCTGCGTCTCTATTCTTGAAAACGGCAACGTAAAAGTTATCGAAAACGCTGAAGGCGCGCGCACCACGCCGTCGATCATCGCGTACGCCAACGATGGCGAAATTCTGGTTGGCCAGTCGGCCAAGCGTCAGGCAGTGACCAATCCGCACAACACCCTGTACGCGGTAAAGCGTTTGATCGGTCGTCGCTTCGATGAAGAAGTGGTACAGAAAGACATCCAGATGGTCCCTTACAAGATCGTCAAGGCTGACAACAATGACGCCTGGGTTGAAGTGAACGGCCAGAAAATGTCGCCGCCTCAGATCTCGGCTGAAATCCTGAAGAAAATGAAGAAAACCGCCGAAGACTACCTCGGCGAGACCGTGACTGAAGCGGTCATCACCGTTCCGGCCTACTTCAACGACAGCCAGCGTCAGGCGACCAAAGACGCCGGCCGTATTGCTGGCCTGGACGTAAAGCGCATCATCAACGAACCAACCGCAGCTGCTCTGGCTTACGGTATGGACAAGGCCAAGGGCGATCACACCGTGATCGTTTATGACCTGGGTGGCGGTACTTTCGACGTCTCCGTAATCGAAATCGCCGAAGTGGATGGCGAGCACCAGTTCGAAGTGTTGGCCACCAACGGTGACACCTTCCTCGGCGGTGAAGACTTCGACATTCGTCTGATCGACTACCTCGTTGACGAATTCAAGAAAGAAAGCGGCATGAACCTCAAAGGTGACCCGCTGGCCATGCAGCGCCTGAAAGAAGCCGCTGAGAAAGCCAAGATCGAGCTGTCTTCGAGCCTGCAGACCGACGTTAACCTGCCGTACATCACTGCAGACGCGACCGGTCCCAAGCACTTGAACGTGAAAATCTCCCGCGCCAAGCTGGAAGCGCTGGTTGAAGACCTGGTTCAACGCACCATCGAGCCTTGCCGCATTGCACTGAAAGACTCGGGTATCGAAGTTGGCGCGATCAACGACGTGATCCTGGTCGGCGGTCAGACCCGTATGCCACTGGTTCAGAAGCTGGTGACCGAGTTCTTCGGTAAAGAAGCGCGTAAAGACGTTAACCCGGACGAAGCGGTTGCCATGGGTGCTGCTATCCAGGGCGCAGTATTGGCCGGTGACGTGAAAGACGTTCTGCTGCTCGACGTCAGCCCGCTGACGCTGGGTATCGAAACCATGGGCGGCGTGATGACCGCGCTGATCGAGAAAAACACCACGATTCCTACCAAGAAATCGCAAGTGTTCTCGACTGCCGATGACAACCAGGGCGCTGTGACCATTCACGTGCTGCAAGGCGAGCGTAAGCAAGCTGCCCAGAACAAGTCCCTGGGCAAGTTCGACCTGGCCGAGATTCCACCAGCACCACGTGGCGTGCCACAAATTGAAGTGACCTTCGACATCGACGCCAACGGCATTCTGCACGTAGGCGCCAAAGACAAGGCCACCGGCAAGACTCAGTCGATCGTGATCAAGGCCAACTCCGGTCTGTCCGAGGAAGAAATTCAGCAGATGATTCGCGATGCTGAAACCAACGCCGACGAAGATCGCAAGTTCGAAGAGCTGGCGACTGCCCGCAACCAGGGCGACGCGCTGGTTCACTCGACGCGCAAAATGGTCGCTGACGCTGGCGAAAAAGTGACTGCTGAAGAGAAGGCTGCAATCGAAGCGGCTGTGGTTGCTCTGGAAGCCGCCGTTAAAGGCGACGACAAGGCTGCCATCGAAGCCAAGGTTGAAGAGCTGTCGAAAGTCTCCGCTCCAGTGGCGCAGAAGATGTACGCCGAGCAAGCCCAGCCAGCTGAAGGTGCGGCACCGCACGCTGAGAAGGCTGAAAAGGCTGACGACGTTGTCGACGCTGAGTTCGAAGAAGTTAAAGACCACAAGTAAGTTGTTGGTCGGCCGGTTGACTGCCTTTGTGCGGTGACTGGTAGGATGTCGCCGCGCGGGAGCTTGCTCCCGCGTTGGCGTGTCTGGAGTAGACGAATTTTTACAGCATGCGACAGCGTTCGTGTGTTGGCGGTGCGGACGGGGATGCTCCTGCTTTCCGATCCACAGGTACCGCATCGAATCAAAGACCAGGATCGTTGAATTGACGTGAGTTGGGTCCGGGCCTGTATTGGGGCTCAACGAGTTTGGCGAAGCTCAGGAGGGGTTTGCCGAACGTCCTTAAGAGTGCAAAGACTTATGGCAAAGCGTGACTATTACGAAGTGTTGGGTGTTGAGCGTGGCACGAGCGAAGCGGACCTGAAAAAGGCCTACCGTCGCTTGGCGATGAAGCACCACCCGGACCGTAATCCTGACGACAAAGCGTCGGAAGAAAAATTCAAAGAGGCCAACGAGGCCTACGAAGTGCTGTCCGATTCCAGCAAGCGCGCGGCGTACGACCAGTACGGTCATGCCGGTGTCGACCCAAGCATGGGCGGCGGCGGTGCCGGTTTTGGTGGTCAGAACTTCTCCGACATCTTCGGTGATGTGTTCAGTGATTTCTTCGGTGGTGGTCGCGGCGGTTCCCGTGGCGGCGCTCAGCGCGGCAGCGACCTGCGTTACACCCTGGAGCTGAACCTGGAAGAAGCGGTGCGCGGTACGACCGTGAATATCCGTGTTCCGACACTGGTCAACTGCAAGCCGTGCGACGGTTCGGGTGCCAAGAAAGGTTCTTCGCCGGTCACGTGCCCGACCTGCGGCGGTATCGGCCAGGTGCGCATGCAGCAAGGCTTCTTCTCGGTGCAGCAAACCTGCCCGCGGTGCCATGGCCAGGGCAAGATCATTTCCGACCCGTGCAACTCCTGCAACGGCGAAGGGCGTGTTGAAGAGTACAAGACCCTCTCGGTGAAAGTGCCGGCTGGCGTTGATACCGGCGACCGTATTCGTCTGTCGGGCGAAGGCGAGGCGGGTACTCAAGGTGGGCCGACTGGCGACCTGTACGTGGTGATCAACGTGCGCGAGCACGCGATCTTCCAGCGTGACGGCAAGCATCTGTTCTGCGAAGTGCCAATCAGCTTCGTTGATGCGGCGCTGGGCGGCGAGCTGGAGATTCCGACCCTTGATGGTCGGGTCAGGCTGAAGATTCCTGAAGGCACGCAGACCGGCAAGCAATTCCGGGTGCGTGGCAAGGGTGTGGCACCGGTTCGTGGTGGTGGCGCGGGCGACCTGATGTGCAGTGTGGTGGTCGAGACTCCGGTCAATCTGGGGCGTCGTCAGCGCGAATTGCTGGAAGAGTTCCGCAGCTCTCTGGCGGACGACAACAGCCATTCACCGAAAACCACTGGCTGGTTCGAAGGCGTGAAGCGCTTCTTCGGCGATCTGTAAGGAGTCAGGCATGCGACGTATAGCTGTGATGGGCGCTGCCGGGCGCATGGGCAAGATCCTGGTCGAAGCGGTGCAGCAGCGCGCGCCGCTCACTGGTCTGACGGCGGCAATCGTGCGCCCCGGCAGTACGCTGATTGGCGTGGATGCCGGTGAGCTGGCATCGCTGGGGCGTATCGGGGTGCCATTGTCCGGTAACCTGGACGCGGTGGCTGATGAGTTCGATGTGTTGATCGACTTCACGCTCCCGGAGGTCATGCTGAAAAACCTGGCGTTCTGCCGCAAGGCGGGCAAGGCTATGGTGATCGGCACCACGGGATTAGGCGCCACGGAAAAACAGCTGCTGGTCGACGCGAGCAAGGACATTCCGATCGTATTCGCGGCCAATTTCAGTGTTGGCGTGAACCTGTCGCTGAAGCTGCTCGATATGGCGGCTCGGGTGCTGGGCGATGATGCGGATATCGAAATCATCGAAGCCCATCATCGACACAAGATCGATGCGCCTTCAGGTACGGCTTTGCGCATGGGTGAGGTGATCGCCAGCGCACTGGATCGTGATCTGCAGAAGGTTGCGGTCTATGGGCGCGAAGGTCACACCGGTGTGCGCGAGCGCGAAACCATCGGCTTCGCCACCGTTCGTGGTGGTGATGTGGTCGGTGATCATACGGTGCTGTTCGCCTGTGAGGGCGAGCGACTGGAGATCACTCATAAGGCGTCCAGTCGCATGACCTTCGCCAAGGGCGCGGTGCGTGCAGCGTTGTGGCTGGATAGTCGTGAGCCGGGTCTTTACGACATGCAAGACGTGCTCGACCTGCGTTAAGATGCACCTGAAATCGGGTTCAAACGCAGCGTTTGAACCCGATTTACCCCGCCAAGCGACGTCCTGTCGCATTCCCCGGCCTTTAAGGCTCATTGGCGGTAGACCAAAAATGCCTTTTTCTGTAAGCTACAGCTTTAGTGTGTCCACTAAAAGCGCGCAGAATAATTCAGTGAAGAAGCGGGGTGACGTGTCCATACGTCACTCCGCTTTTTTACAACCTGCGATCGCCCTTTCAGGCTTTATTTACGGGAGGTCTTCTTGACTAAGCCAGCCATACTCGCCCTTGCTGATGGCAGCATTTTTCGCGGCGAAGCCATTGGAGCCGACGGTCAAACCGTTGGTGAGGTGGTGTTTAACACCGCCATGACCGGCTATCAGGAAATCCTTACCGATCCTTCCTACGCCCAACAGATCGTTACTCTGACTTACCCGCACATCGGCAACACCGGCACCACGCCGCAAGATGCCGAGTCCGACCGCGTCTGGTCTGCAGGTCTGGTCATTCGTGACCTGCCACTGGTTGCGAGCAACTGGCGTAACACGATGTCCCTGTCCGACTACCTGAAAGCCAACAATGTTGTGGCAATCGCCGGTATCGACACTCGCCGCCTGACACGCATCCTGCGTGAAAAAGGCGCGCAGAACGGCTGCATCATGGCTGGCGACAACATCTCCGACGAAGCTGCGATTGCAGCGGCGCGCGGCTTCCCGGGCCTGAAAGGCATGGATCTGGCGAAAGTCGTCAGCACCAAAGAGCAGTACGAATGGCGCTCGACGGTCTGGGATCTGAAAATCGACAGCCACGCGACCCTCGAAGCTTCCGAGCTGCCGCATCACGTGGTGGCTTACGATTACGGCGTCAAGCTGAACATCCTGCGCATGCTGGTCGAGCGCGGCTGCCGCGTGACCGTGGTGCCGGCGCAAACTCCGGCCAGCGAAGTCCTGGCACTCAAGCCGGACGGTGTGTTCCTGTCCAACGGCCCTGGTGACCCGGAGCCTTGCGACTACGCGATCCAGGCGATCAAGGACATCCTTGAAACCGAGATCCCGGTGTTCGGCATCTGCCTCGGTCACCAACTGCTGGCCCTGGCCTCTGGCGCCAAGACCCTGAAAATGGGTCACGGTCACCACGGTGCCAACCACCCGGTTCAGGATCTGGACACCGGTGTCGTGATGATCACCAGCCAGAACCACGGTTTTGCGGTAGACGAAACGACCCTGCCAGCCAACGTGCGTGCGATCCACAAATCGCTGTTCGACGGCACCCTGCAAGGCATCGAGCTCACCGACAAGAGCGCGTTCAGCTTCCAGGGTCACCCTGAAGCCAGTCCTGGTCCGAACGATGTGGCGCCGCTGTTCGATCGCTTCATCAACGAGATGGCCAAGCGACGCTAGTCGCTGGCCTTGAGCATGTAGCGAGAAGTCCCTGAGGGTGGCCCCGGTGCCCGGCGGCCCCTGAAGGACTTCAGAGATTGATCAAGACGGCTTCTCCTCGGGGATTGCCGTCGGACCTGCGGATTTGAGTGACTACCCATGCCAAAACGTACAGACATTAAAAGCATCCTGATTCTCGGCGCTGGCCCGATCGTGATCGGCCAGGCTTGCGAGTTCGACTACTCCGGCGCCCAGGCCTGCAAAGCCCTGCGCGAAGAGGGTTACCGCGTCATCCTGGTGAACTCCAACCCGGCCACCATCATGACCGATCCGGACATGGCCGATGCGACCTACATCGAGCCGATCAAGTGGCAGACCGTTGCCAAGATCATCGAAAAAGAGCGCCCGGACGCGCTGCTGCCGACCATGGGTGGCCAGACCGCTCTGAACTGCGCCCTGGACCTGGAGCGCGAAGGCGTTCTGGAGAAGTTCGGCGTAGAGATGATCGGTGCCAACGCTGACACCATCGACAAGGCTGAAGACCGTTCGCGTTTCGACAAGGCGATGAAATCCATCGGCCTGGCCTGCCCGCGTTCCGGCATCGCCCACAGCATGGAAGAAGCCAACGCGGTCCTCGAGAAGCTCGGCTTCCCGTGCATCATCCGTCCGTCGTTCACTATGGGCGGCACCGGTGGCGGTATCGCTTACAACCGTGAAGAGTTCGAAGAAATCTGCGCCCGCGGTCTGGACCTGTCGCCAACCAAAGAGCTGTTGATCGACGAATCGCTGATCGGATGGAAAGAGTACGAAATGGAGGTTGTCCGCGATAAGAAGGACAACTGCATCATCGTCTGCTCGATCGAAAACTTCGACCCGATGGGTGTGCACACCGGTGACTCGATCACCGTTGCTCCGGCACAAACCCTGACGGACAAGGAATACCAGATCATGCGTAACGCCTCGTTGGCGGTACTGCGTGAGATCGGCGTTGAAACTGGCGGCTCCAACGTTCAGTTTGGCATCTGCCCGGACACTGGCCGTATGGTCGTGATCGAGATGAACCCGCGTGTATCCCGCTCTTCGGCACTGGCCTCGAAAGCCACTGGTTTCCCGATTGCGCGTATCGCTGCCAAGCTGGCGATCGGCTACACCCTGGACGAGTTGCAGAACGAAATCACCGGCGGCGCTACTCCCGCATCTTTCGAGCCGTCCATCGACTACGTCGTGACCAAGCTGCCACGCTTCGCTTTCGAAAAATTCCCGAACGCCGATGCCCGCCTGACCACTCAAATGAAGTCGGTCGGTGAAGTCATGGCCATTGGCCGGACCTTCCAGGAGTCCTTGCAGAAAGCCCTGCGCGGTCTGGAAGTAGGTGTTTGTGGTCTGGACGAGAAGCTCGACCTGAGCAACCCGGAAAGCCTGAGCGTGCTCAAGCGCGAGCTGACCGTGCCGGGAGCCGAGCGTATCTGGTACGTGGCTGACGCCTTCCGTGCCGGCATGAGCGTCGAAGACATCTTCGGCATGAACATGATCGACCCATGGTTCCTGGTGCAGATCGAAGATCTGATCAAGGACGAAGAGAAGGTCAAGACCCTGGGTCTGACCAGCATCGACCGCGACATGATGTTCCGCCTCAAGCGCAAGGGCTTCTCCGATCAGCGTCTGGCCAAGCTGCTGGGTGTGACCGAGAAGAGCCTGCGTCGTCATCGCCACAAGCTCGAAGTGTTCCCGGTCTACAAGCGCGTTGACACCTGCGCGGCCGAGTTCGCCACCGACACTGCCTACCTCTACTCGACTTACGAGGAAGAGTGCGAAGCCGCGCCGTCGGGCCGCGACAAGATCATGATCCTGGGCGGCGGTCCTAACCGTATCGGCCAAGGCATCGAGTTCGACTACTGCTGTGTACACGCGGCACTGGCGCTGCGCGAAGACGGGTACGAGACCATCATGGTCAACTGCAACCCGGAAACCGTTTCCACCGACTACGACACCTCCGATCGTCTGTACTTCGAACCAGTAACCCTGGAAGACGTACTGGAAATCGTCCGCGTCGAGAAGCCAAAAGGCGTGATTGTCCAGTACGGCGGCCAGACCCCGCTGAAACTGGCGCGTGCGCTGGAAGAGGCCGGTGTACCGATCATCGGCACCAGCCCTGATGCCATCGACCGCGCTGAAGACCGTGAGCGCTTCCAGCAAATGGTTGAGCGTTTGAACCTGCGTCAGCCGCCAAACGCCACCGTGCGCAGCGAAGACGAAGCGATTCGCGCAGCGAGCAAGATCGGTTACCCGCTGGTGGTTCGTCCGTCCTACGTACTGGGTGGTCGGGCGATGGAAATCGTCTACGAAGAAGAAGAGCTCAAGCGCTATCTGCGTGATGCCGTCAAAGTGTCCAACGACAGCCCGGTGCTGCTGGACCACTTCCTCAACTGCGCCATCGAAATGGACGTGGATGCGGTTTGCGACGGCACCGACGTCGTCATCGGCGCGATCATGCAGCACATCGAGCAGGCAGGCGTTCACTCCGGTGACTCCGCGTGCTCGCTGCCGCCGTACTCGCTGCCTGCGCATATCCAGGACGAGATGCGTGAGCAGGTCAAGAAAATGGCCCTGGAGCTGGGCGTGGTCGGCCTGATGAACGTTCAGTTGGCGCTGCAAGGCGAAGACATCTACGTCATCGAAGTCAACCCGCGTGCTTCGCGTACCGTACCGTTCGTGTCCAAGTGCATCGGTGTTTCCCTGGCAATGATCGCGGCTCGCGTCATGGCCGGTAAAACCCTGAAGGAAATCGGCTTCACCAAAGAAATCATTCCTAACTTCTACAGCGTGAAAGAGGCGGTGTTCCCATTCGCCAAATTCCCTGGAGTTGACCCGATCCTCGGCCCGGAGATGAAGTCCACCGGTGAAGTGATGGGTGTGGGCGACACCTTCGGCGAAGCCTTTGCCAAGGCCCAGATGGGCGCCAGCGAAGTGCTGCCGACCGGCGGTACCGCGTTCATCAGCGTACGTGACGATGACAAGCCACTGGTTGCAGGCGTAGCCCGTGATCTGATCAACTTGGGCTTCGAAGTGGTCGCCACTGCCGGTACTGCCAAGATGATCGAAGCCGCAGGCCTGAAAGTGCGTCGTGTGAACAAGGTGACCGAAGGTCGTCCGCACGTGGTCGACATGATCAAGAATGACGAAGTCACGCTGATCATCAACACCACCGAAGGTCGTCAGTCGATCGCTGATTCGTACTCCATTCGTCGTAATGCCTTGCAGCACAAGATCTATTGCACCACCACCATTGCTGCTGGCGAAGCTATCTGCGAAGCGCTCAAGTTCGGTCCGGAAAAGACCGTGCGCCGCTTGCAGGATCTACACGCAGGATTGAAGGCATGAGCATAACCAAGTACCCAATGACCGTTCAGGGCGCGAAAGCCCTGGAAGAAGAACACGCTCACCTGACCAAGGTCGTCCGTCCGAAGCTCAGCCAGGACATCGGTACGGCCCGCGAGTTGGGTGACTTGAAGGAAAACGCCGAATACCACGCTGCTCGCGAGCAGCAAGGTATGGTTGAGGCGCGGATCCGCGACATCGAAGGCCGCATGCAGAATGCGGTGATCATCGATGTCACGAGCATTCCTCACACCGGCAAAGTGATTTTCGGCACTACAGTCGAGATCGCCAACGTCGAAACGGATGAAAGCGTCACTTACCACATCGTGGGTGAGGATGAGGCTGACTTCAAACTCGGCAAGATCTCCGTCAGTTCGCCACTTGCTCGCGCCTTGATTGCCAAGGAAGAGGGTGATGTGGTGGCGGTCAAAACGCCTAGCGGCGTTATCGAGTACGAGATTGTCGAAGTCCGCCATATCTGAAGGCAGGCGCTTGCTTCGTGCGGGCGCCATGCTTTGGCAGCTGACTCAGATGTTATGGGTTGGCGGCCTGTGGTTGTTGCACATCGGTTTGCTGCCGGTGCTGGGCCGTATTGGCCTGGCGCCGCTGCTGATCGACGAAATTTCAGGCATGCTGAGTGCGCTGCTGGTCGGGTTTTCAGCGGCGTGTGTGGTTTTTCAGGTTTTGGTGCTGGTTCAGGCCAAGGGCCTTGTCAGTCTATGGCGCGATATTCGCGGGCAACTGCTGTTGATGGCGCTGTACGCGAGTGCGATGTACTTCGTCGTGCGAATCGACTGGCCGCAGGCGCAGCAATGGTTGTTGTTCAGCTATCTTGTTCTGGGCTTTTCCGGGTTGCTGCTGGTTTTGCAGCCGGTGCCGGGATGGGGTGGCAGGGTGCGCGAAGCACACCCTTGACCCGTTTCATTACTTGAAGCGATGGACGTTCGACAGCTGCTTGTTTACGCTGAAGTTCTTCCGGTAAATCAGTGCCATCTTGCCGATGACTTGTACCAGATCCGCTTTGCCGGCCTTGCACAGTTCTGCAATGGCTGCCAGGCGCGATTCACGATCGAGGATGCTGAGCTTGATCTTGATCAGCTCGTGATCGCCCAATGCGCGTTCCAGTTCAGCTAAGACACCTTCAGTCAAACCGTTGTCAGCCACAGTCAAAACTGGTTTCAGATGGTGGCCAATGGATTTGTACTGTTTCTTCTGCTCTTGAGTGAGCGGCATAATCTGACCCCTGCGTCTGATCTTGTAAAAAGCGGCGGCCAGTTTACCCGAGCGAGTCCGGGACCGCCCAGTTAATCGCGACTCGTTTATTTTTTTGAGGTGGCCCGTGGCCCGTTCCAAGACTAGCCTTAACTGGCTGAAAGAACATTTCAACGACCCTTACGTCAAAATGGCGCAAAAAGACGGGTATCGTTCCCGTGCCAGCTACAAATTGCTGGAGATCCAGGAAAAGGATCGCCTGATCCGTCCAGGCATGACTGTCATCGACCTCGGCGCAGCGCCGGGTGGTTGGTCGCAAGTGACCAGTCGTCTGATTGGTGGTCAGGGTCGTTTGATCGCATCCGACATCCTGGAAATGGACAGCATCCCCGATGTGACCTTCATTCAGGGCGACTTTACCGAGGATGCCGTGCTGGCACAGATCCTCGAGGCGGTCGGAAATACGCAGGTAGACCTTGTGATTTCCGATATGGCCCCCAATATGAGTGGATTGGCGGCAGTAGATATGCCACGGGCGATGTTCCTCTGCGAGTTGGCACTGGATCTCGCCGGTCGGGTTTTGCGGCCCGGTGGTGATTTTTTGATCAAGGTTTTCCAGGGTGAAGGCTTCGACGAATACCACAAGGACATCCGCAAGCTGTTTGACAAGGTACAGATGCGCAAGCCTTTGTCTTCGCGTGACAGGTCCCGCGAGCAGTACTTGCTGGGGCGTGGCTTCCGTGGAGTCGACGGTTCCGAGAGTGTCGAGCGTTTCTAAGAGGGCGATAGGTTTTTTTGTATCGCTTTACAGATCCAGCGTAACGAATATTGTGTAGTTAGTGTTTCACAAAGGGTTACAGACGGCGCCTGCCAGAGCCGTAGGTAATGTAGTAAGTTAGGCCGGTGAATATCATGCGAAGCGCGCGCCAGTAGCGGAGCTTGCTTCAGAGGGTAGTTAATTGAACGATATGGCAAAGAATCTGATCCTGTGGTTGATCATCGCGGCTGTCCTCGTGACGGTGATGAACAACTTCTCCAGCCCTAACGAGCCGCAGACCCTCAACTATTCCGACTTCATCCAGCAGGTCAAGGATGGCAAGGTCGAGCGCGTAGCCGTGGACGGCTATGTCATTACTGGCAAGCGCAATGATGGCGACAGCTTCAAGACCATTCGTCCGGCCATTCAGGATAACGGTCTGATCGGCGACCTGGTGGATAACCACGTAGTCGTTGAAGGCAAGCAGCCTGAACAGCAAAGCATCTGGACTCAGCTCCTGGTCGCAAGCTTCCCTATCCTGGTGATCATCGCCGTCTTCATGTTCTTCATGCGGCAGATGCAGGGCGGTGCCGGAGGCAAGGGCGGGCCGATGAGTTTCGGCAAGAGCAAGGCGCGCCTGCTCTCCGAAGATCAGGTGAAAACCACCCTGGCTGACGTTGCCGGTTGCGACGAAGCCAAGGAAGAAGTGGGCGAACTGGTCGAGTTCCTGCGTGATCCGGGCAAGTTCCAGCGCCTGGGTGGCCGCATTCCTCGCGGTGTGCTGATGGTGGGTCCACCGGGTACCGGTAAAACCCTGCTGGCCAAAGCCATTGCGGGCGAAGCCAAAGTACCGTTTTTCACCATCTCCGGTTCCGACTTCGTCGAAATGTTCGTCGGTGTGGGTGCCAGCCGTGTTCGCGACATGTTCGAACAGGCGAAAAAACACGCTCCGTGCATCATCTTCATCGATGAAATCGACGCTGTCGGTCGTCATCGTGGTGCTGGCATGGGCGGTGGTCACGACGAGCGTGAACAGACTCTCAACCAGTTGCTGGTAGAGATGGATGGTTTCGAAATGAATGACGGCATCATCGTCATCGCCGCGACCAACCGTCCAGACGTGCTTGACCCGGCGCTGCTGCGTCCGGGCCGGTTCGACCGTCAGGTTGTCGTAGGCCTGCCGGATATTCGTGGCCGTGAGCAAATTCTGAAAGTCCACATGCGCAAGGTGCCAATGGGTGACGACGTCGCTCCAGCGGTTATCGCGCGTGGTACGCCAGGTTTCTCTGGTGCCGATCTGGCCAACCTGGTGAACGAGGCTTCGCTGTTCGCTGCTCGTACCGGCAAGCGTGTTGTCGAGATGAAAGAGTTTGAGCTGGCCAAAGACAAAATCATGATGGGCGCCGAGCGCAAATCGATGGTCATGTCCGAGAAAGAGAAGCAGAACACCGCTTATCATGAAGCTGGTCACGCTATTGTTGGTCGCGTCGTGCCTGAGCATGACCCGGTCTACAAGGTCTCGATCATTCCGCGCGGTCGTGCACTGGGTGTGACCATGTTCCTGCCGGAAGAAGATCGCTACAGCCTGTCCAAGCGTGCGCTGATCAGCCAGATCTGCTCGCTGTATGGCGGTCGTATTGCTGAAGAGATGACCCTGGGCTTCGATGGTGTCACCACTGGCGCCTCCAACGACATCATGCGTGCCAGCCAGATTGCACGGAACATGGTCACCAAGTGGGGACTGTCGGAAAAACTCGGTCCTTTGATGTATGCCGAAGAAGAAGGTGAGGTGTTCCTCGGTCGTGGCGGCGGTGGTCAACACGCCAGCTTCTCGGGCGAGACCGCCAAGCTGATCGATTCTGAAGTTCGCAGCATCATTGATCAGTGCTACGGCACGGCCAAGCAGATCCTGACGGACAACCGCGACAAGCTCGATGCCATGGCCGATGCGCTGATGAAGTACGAAACCATTGATGCCGAACAGATCGATGACATCATGGCTGGTCGCACACCACGTGAGCCTCGTGACTGGTCGGGTGGCACTGGTACTCCTCCTGTCGTACAGGAAGAACGTCCGCAAACCCCTATCGGTGGCCCGGCCGCCGACGTCTAAGGTTTGAAATGACTCTTGCACAGTCCTCAACCCGGTTGCCTTGCGGCAATCGGGTTCTTGATTTGGCCCATACGCATGTCATGGGCATTCTCAATGTCACTCCTGATTCTTTCTCCGATGGTGGTCGCTTCAGCCAGCTTGATGCTGCTCTGCGACACGCTGAGGCGATGGTGGCTGCTGGTGCGACCCTCATTGATGTAGGTGGGGAGTCGACCCGGCCTGGTGCACGGGCAGTCTCGCCGCTTGAGGAGCTCGAGCGCGTGGCGCCGATCGTCGAGCGGATTCATCGCGAACTTGATGTGATTATCTCGGTCGATACCTCGACGCCTGCGGTCATGCGTGAAACCGCGCGTCTGGGGGCGGGGCTGATCAACGATGTGCGTTCACTGCGTCGAGACGGTGCTCTGGATGCAGCGGCAGCCACCGGATTGCCAGTGTGTCTGATGCATATGCTCGGTGAGCCGGGAGATATGCAGGACAATCCACATTATGATGACGTGACGAGCGAAGTCGGTGAGTTTCTTGCCGAGCGTATGGCGTCATGTGCTGCGGTCGGTATTCCGGCCGAGCGGATTATTCTTGATCCGGGTTTCGGGTTTGCGAAAAATCTGCAGCACAATTTGAGTCTGTTCAAGCATATGGAGGCCCTGCATGCCTTGGGGCGGCCCCTGTTGGTCGGGGTTTCGCGAAAGAGCATGATTGGGCAGGCATTGAATCGCCCGGTGGGAGAGCGGCTGCATGGCGGTCTGGCTCTCGCGGCGTTGGCTGTCGTCAAGGGTGCGCGCATCTTGCGTGTGCATGACGTGGCCGAAACAGTAGATGTGGTACGGATGATCACAGCGGTTGAATCCGCCGAATAAGAATGCTGGAGCACTTATGACTAAGAAATATTTTGGCACCGACGGCATTCGCGGTCGGGTCGGCGAGTATCCGATTACCCCTGAATTCATGCTCAAGCTCGGCTGGGCCGCGGGCATGGCCTTCCGCAGTAAGGGGGCTTGCAAGGTTCTGGTAGGCAAGGACACTCGAATCTCTGGTTATATGTTCGAGTCGGCGCTTGAGGCCGGGCTTACCTCTGCCGGGGCTGATGTCATGCTGCTGGGGCCGATGCCTACTCCGGCTATCGCCTATTTGACGCGTACCTTCCATGCTGAGGCCGGCATTGTGATCAGTGCTTCGCACAATCCTCATGATGATAACGGCATCAAGTTCTTCTCCGGTCAGGGTACGAAACTGCCGGACGACATTGAGCTGATGATCGAAGAGTTGCTCGATACGCCGATGACCGTGGTTGAGTCGAGCAAGATCGGTAAAGTCTCGCGAATCAACGATGCCTCTGGTCGTTACATCGAGTTCTGCAAAAGTAGCGTGCCAACCGGTACGAATTTCGCCGGTCTGAAAATTGTGATCGACTGCGCACACGGTGCTACCTACAAAGTGGCTCCAAGTGTTTTCCGTGAGTTGGGCGCGCAGGTGACGGTGCTGTCTGCACAGCCTGATGGCCTGAACATCAATCACAATTGCGGTTCGACCCATATGGGGCAACTGCAGGCAGCTGTAGTGGCCGAGCAGGCCGACCTGGGCATTGCCTTCGATGGTGATGGTGATCGGGTGTTGATGGTTGATCACACAGGCGCGATCGTTGATGGCGACGAGCTGCTGTTCATCATCGCGCGCGATCTGCATGATCGTGACAAGTTGCAGGGTGGCGTTGTTGGAACCTTGATGAGTAATCTTGGGCTGGAGTTGGCCCTGGCGGATCTTGGGATTCCTTTTGTGCGGGCCAACGTAGGTGATCGTTATGTGATCGCCGAACTGCTTGAGCGTAACTGGCTGTTGGGCGGTGAAAATTCCGGCCATGTCGTGTGCTTCAGTCATACCACTACGGGCGATGCGATTATTGCTGCGTTGCAGGTATTGATGTCGCTGAAACGCCGTTCCGAAGGTCTCGCGCAATCGCGTCAGGCGCTACGCAAATGTCCTCAGATCTTGATCAATGTGCGTTTTGACGGTGGTGCAAACCCGGTTGAACATGCGGCTGTCAAAGAAGCCAGCGAGCGCGTTACCAAGGCAATGGCAGGGCGTGGTCGCGTGCTGTTGCGCAAGTCCGGCACGGAGCCGCTGGTACGGGTCATGGTCGAAGGCGAGGACGAAACTCTGGTTCGTGGTTACGCCGAAGAGCTGGCAAAGCTGGTTGGTGAAGTTTCTGCCTGATTTCGGCTTGCCAGCAATGATGTGGTTGGGTAACATCTGCGCCCACTTTGACCGACGAGGTACAGCATGCGTCGCCCTATGGTAGCTGGTAACTGGAAGATGCACGGTACCCGCGCCAGCGTCGCTGAGCTGATTAACGGCCTTCGTCATCTGGCCTTGCCGAGCGATGTTGATGTCGCGGTATTTCCGCCTTGCTTGTATATCAATCAAGTGATTGATGGCTTGGAAGGCAAGTCGATTTCGGTCGGCGCGCAGAACTCTGCGATGGAAGCCATGCAAGGTGCATTGACCGGTGAGATTGCACCGAGTCAGTTGGTGGATGCAGGTTGTTCCCTGGTGCTTGTTGGGCACTCCGAACGTCGCCAGATCATCGGCGAACGTGACGGGACACTGAATCGCAAGTTTGCAGCGGCACAGGCATGTGGCTTGATTCCGGTGTTGTGTATAGGGGAAACCCTTGAGCAGCGTGAAGCCGGAAAAACTCTTGAGGTTGTCGGGCGTCAGCTGGGCAGCATCATCGAAGAGCTGGGTGTTGGTGCATTTGCAAGAGCAGTAATCGCTTACGAGCCGGTCTGGGCCATTGGCACCGGGCTGACTGCTTCGCCGCAACAGGCGCAGGATGTGCATGCAGCCATTCGCGCGCAGTTGGCGGCAGAGAATTCTGAAATCGCACAAGGTGTGCGGCTTCTATACGGCGGCAGCGTGAAGGCGGCCAATGCGGTCGAACTGTTCGGCATGCCGGATATCGATGGGGGGCTCATTGGTGGGGCTTCCCTGAATGCAGATGAGTTCGGTGCGATTTGTCGCGCCGCGGGAAACTGAAAAAATGCTGGAAACAGTCGTAGTCGTTTTTCATCTGCTGGGTGCACTGGGCGTAGTTGCTCTCGTATTGCTGCAGCAGGGTAAAGGTGCGGATGCTGGCGCGTCTTTCGGAGCAGGTGCTTCAAATACTGTGTTCGGAAGCCAAGGTTCCTCTACCTTTCTTAGTAAGTTTACTGCTATACTTGCCGCAGGTTTCTTCATAACCAGCTTAGGGTTAGGTTACTTTGCTAAAGAGAAAGCTCACCAGCTGACTCAAGTAGGTTTGCCAAATCCAGCAGTGTTGGAAGTTCCAAAGCAAAAACCGGCTTCTGATGATGTTCCGGTGCTTCAAGAGCAAAAGTCGGCAACCAATGCGACTGACGTACCTCCAGCTCAAGGGCAAAAGTAAGAAGGGTTTCAAACGTAGTATTGCCGAGGTGGTGGAATTGGTAGACACGCAACCTTGAGGTGGTTGTGCCCATAGGGTGTAGGGGTTCGAGTCCCCTTCTCGGTACCAATTATCAGGAGAGCCCGCTGTTGCGGGCTTTCTTGTAGGTGGAAGGTTACATTGACCCTGTTAGGGATCGGTCGTATACTTCCGCCCCAGCTTTGTCGCGGGGTGGAGCAGTCTGGTAGCTCGTCGGGCTCATAACCCGAAGGTCGTCGGTTCAAATCCGGCCCCCGCAACCAGTTTAAGGAGCCCCTTTTAAGGGGCTTTTTGTTAGCTGGACACTTTCAACGCCGCTATTCGACGGCGTTTCAAGGATGGGCGTTTCGCCCATTTTTTTATTTTGCATAGCATGCACATACATGCACGAGGGGGTTCAGGTGTCGAGCAAGCTAGAAGAGTTGCAGGCCTTGCTGGCCCCGGTGGTCGTGGCCCTAGGCTATGAATGCTGGGGTATTGAGTTTTCGGCTCAAGGTCGCCACTCAATGTTGCGCGTTTATATTGATAAAGAGGGCGGCGTGCTGGTGGACGATTGTGCCATCGTCAGCCGTCAGATCAGCGGTGTGCTGGATGTTGAAGATCCAATTGCCGTTGAATACACCCTTGAAGTTTCCTCGCCTGGCATGGAACGCCCGCTGTTCACTATTGAGCAGTTTGCAAAATTTGCCGGTGAACAAGTGAAGATCAAGCTGCGCTCGCCTTTCGAAGGTCGACGCAACTTTCAGGGCCTTCTGCGCGGTGTAGAAGAACAGGACGTCGTGGTGCAGGTTGAAGACCATGAATTCCTGTTGCCGATCGATATGATCGACAAGGCCAACATTATTCCCAGTTTTGACTGAGACGCGGATCCCGCGGATCCAATGGCTTGCGAAAGGCGAGGCGTACGATGAGCAAAGAAGTACTGCTGGTTGTTGAGTCGGTATCCAATGAAAAGGGCGTACCGGCAAACGTAATTTTTGAAGCGCTGGAGCTGGCTCTGGCCACTGCTACCAAAAAGCGTTTTGAAGACGAAGTTGATCTGCGTGTGGAAATCAATCGCCACACCGGTGCTTATGAAACTTTCCGTCGCTGGACGGTAGTCGAAGAAGCGGACCTGGATGATCCGGCTGTCGAAATCTGGCCGAGCAAGGTCCAGGAAACGCATCCTGGCGCGAAGGTCGGTGATGTTGTCGAAGAAAAAATCGAGTCCATCGAATTCGGCCGCATCGCTGCGCAGACTGCCAAGCAAGTTATCGTGCAGAAAGTCCGCGAAGCCGAGCGTGCTCAAGTTGTTGATGCTTACCGCGAGCGTCTGGGAGAAATCATCTCCGGCACCGTGAAGAAAGTAACCCGCGACAACGTGATCGTTGATCTGGGTAACAACGCTGAAGCGCTGCTGGCTCGTGAAGACATCATTTCTCGCGAAACTTTCCGGGTGGGTGTGCGCCTGCGTGCACTGCTCAAGGAAATCCGCACCGAGAACCGCGGCCCGCAGCTGATTCTGTCGCGTACTGCGCCGGAAATGCTGATCGAGTTGTTCCGTATCGAAGTGCCGGAAATCGCTGAAGGCCTGATCGAAGTAATGGCTGCCTCCCGTGACCCGGGGTCGCGTGCCAAGATCGCCGTCCGTTCCAAAGATAAACGCATCGACCCGCAAGGCGCTTGCATTGGTATGCGCGGTTCGCGCGTCCAGGCAGTATCCGGCGAATTGGGCGGTGAGCGTGTGGATATCGTCCTGTGGGACGACAACCCGGCGCAGTTCGTGATCAACGCCATGTCCCCGGCTGAGGTTGCGGCAATTATCGTTGACGAAGATGCCCATGCAATGGACATCGCCGTTGGCGCAGACAATCTGGCTCAGGCCATCGGTCGTGGTGGTCAGAACGTGCGTCTGGCTAGCCAGTTGACTGGCTGGACCCTGAACGTGATGACCGAATCGGACATCCAGGCTAAGCAGCAAGCAGAAACCGGCGACATCCTGCGCAACTTCATCGACGAGCTGGAAGTCGACGAAGATCTGGCTCAGGTGCTGGTTGATGAAGGCTTTACCAGCCTGGAAGAGATTGCCTACGTACCGTTGGAAGAAATGCTCAACATCGATGGCTTTGACGAAGACACCGTCAACGAGCTTCGCGCTCGGGCCAAGGATCGTTTGTTGACTAAAGCCATCGCTACTGAGGAAAAGCTGGCAGACGCCCATCCGGCCGAAGACCTGCTCTCGCTTGAGGGTATGGACAAGGATTTGGCGATGGAACTGGCGGTGCGCGGCGTAATTACCCGCGAAGACCTGGCCGAGCAGTCTATTGACGACCTGCTCGACATCGACGGCATTGACGATGATCGTGCCGGCAAGTTGATCATGGCCGCCCGAGCCCATTGGTTCGAGTAATAGGCGCGGCCTGAGGAGAGAAGTGCATGACGCAAGTCACGGTGAAACAACTGGCCGATGAGGTCAAAACACCGGTAGAGCGCCTGCTGCAGCAGATGCGTGAGGCAGGTCTGCCGCACACCGCCGCCGAGGAACATGTGACCGACAGTGAGAAGCAATCTTTGCTGACTCACTTGAAAAGCAGCCACAAGGCGAAAGTGGAAGAACCGCGCAAAATCACGTTGCAGCGTAAAACCACCAGCACCCTGCGTGTTGCTGGCAGCAAAAGCATCAGCGTTGAAGTGCGCAAGAAGAAAGTCTTCGTACAGCGCAGCCCGGAAGAAATCGAAGCCGAGCGCAAACGCGAACAGGAAGAACGTCGCGCAGTAGAAAATGCTGCACGTCAGAAGGCTGAAGAAGAAGCCAAGCGTCGCGCCGAAGAAGAAGCGCGTCGCCAGCCTGCTGCTGCGCAACCTGCTGCTAATGAAGCTGTTGCAGCACCTGTTGCGGTTGCCGAGCCAGTGCGTGAAGCGCCGGTTGTAGCGGCTGCACCAGCGGCTGACACTCGCAAACGCGACGAACAGCGTCGTCCGGACAAACCACGTGCCGACGATAACAATCGTCGTGGCGCGGGTGATGGTGAGCGCAAAAACGCTCCGCATCGTGCTTCGGTCAAAGAAAAAGCGCCTGCTCCACGTGTTGCGCCACGTACTACCGACGAAGAAAGCGATGGCTTCCGTCGTGGTGGTCGCGGCAAGGCCAAGCTGAAAAAACGCAACGCCCACGGTTTCCAGAGCCCAACCGGCCCTGTCGTGCGTGAAGTGAAGATCGGCGAGACCATCACTGTTGGCGATCTCGCTCAGCAGATGTCGGTCAAGGCTGCTGAAATCATCAAGTTCATGTTCAAACTGGGTACTCCAGCGACCATCAACCAGGTACTTGATCAGGAAACTGCTCAACTGGTAGCTGAAGAGCTGGGCCACAAAGTGACCCTGGTCAGCGACACCGCCCTGGAAGATTCCCTGGCCGAGTCCCTGAAGTTTGAAGGTGAGGCTTTCTCCCGTGCACCAGTCGTGACCGTAATGGGCCACGTTGACCATGGTAAGACCTCGCTGCTCGACTATATCCGTCGTGCCAAGGTAGCTGCTGGCGAAGCCGGCGGTATCACCCAGCACATCGGCGCATACCACGTTGAAACTGATCGCGGCATGGTCACTTTCCTCGATACCCCGGGTCACGCCGCGTTTACCGCAATGCGTGCCCGTGGTGCCAAGGCGACCGACATCGTGATCCTGGTGGTTGCAGCGGACGACGGCGTAATGCCGCAAACCGTTGAAGCCGTACAGCACGCCAAGGCTGCTGGTGTTCCGCTGGTTGTTGCAGTGAACAAGATCGATAAGCCGGGCGCTGATCTCGATCGCATCCGTAGCGAACTGTCGGTTCACGGCGTGACCTCGGAAGAGTGGGGCGGCGACACTCCGTTCGTATCGGTTTCGGCGAAAGTCGGTACTGGTGTAGACGAGCTGCTCGAAGCTGTTCTGCTGCAAGCTGAAGTTCTTGAACTGAAAGCGACTCCTTCGGCTCCTGGCCGTGGTGTCGTGGTTGAATCGCGTCTCGACAAAGGTCGTGGCCCGGTTGCAACCGTTCTGGTCCAGGACGGTACTCTGCGCCAAGGCGACATGGTGCTGGTCGGTTCGAACTATGGCCGCGTTCGCGCCATGCTCGACGAGAACGGCAAGCCAATCAAAGAAGCCGGTCCTTCCATCCCTGTCGAGATTCTCGGCCTGGACGGTACCCCGGACGCTGGCGACGAGATGAGCGTAGTTGCCGACGAGAAGAAAGCCCGTGAAGTGGCTCTGTTCCGTCAAGGCAAGTTCCGCGAAGTCAAACTGGCTCGTGCTCACGCAGGCAAGCTGGAAAACATCTTCGAGAACATGGGCCAGGAAGAGAAGAAGACGCTTAACATCGTCCTCAAATCCGACGTCCGTGGTTCGTTGGAAGCGTTGAACGGCGCCTTGAACGGCCTGGGTAACGACGAAGTGCAAGTGCGTGTAGTCGGTGGCGGTGTCGGTGGTATCACCGAGAGCGACGCCAACCTGGCACTGGCCTCCAACGCTGTACTGTTCGGCTTCAACGTGCGTGCCGATGCTGGCGCTCGCAAGATCGTCGAGCAGGAAGGTCTGGATATGCGTTACTACAACGTGATCTACGACATCATCGAAGACGTCAAGAAAGCCCTGACCGGTATGCTTGGCAGCGACGTTCGGGAGAACATCCTGGGTATCGCTGAAGTCCGCGACGTGTTCCGTTCGCCGAAGTTTGGCGCGATCGCCGGTTGCATGGTTATCGAAGGTGTTGTGCACCGTAACCGTCCAATCCGTGTACTGCGTGAAGACATCGTTATCTTCGAAGGCGAGCTGGAATCCCTGCGCCGCTTCAAGGATGACGCTTCCGAAGTACGTGCCGGCATGGAATGCGGTATCGGCGTGAAGAGCTACAACGACGTCAAAGTCGGTGACAAGATCGAAGTCTTCGAGAAGGTTCAGGTTGCTCGCAGCCTCTAACTCGCGCACTTCAAGAGCCGTGATGGGCAGCCGCATGAAAATGCACGGCGCATCGCCCGGACTCTAAACGCAACGCCCGGTCTGGCTTCTGTCAGGCCGGGCGTTTGCCGCTTTCAGACCACACGGGTTTCACCGTGAGGCAGTAACAGGTAACAAGACATGGCAAAAGAATATAGCCGTACCCAACGTATCGGCGATCAGATGCAGCGTGAGCTGGCACAGCTGATCCGTCGTGAAGTCAAAGATCCGCGTGTCGGCCTGGTCACCATTACCGCTGTTGAAGTCAGCCGTGACGTCGGTCACGCCAAGATCTTCATCACTGTGATGGGCCAGGACAGCGCAGACGATATCGCTCAAAGCATCAAGGTGCTGAACTCGGCCGCCGGTTTCCTGCGCATGCAGCTGGCTCGCGAGATGAAACTGCGCAGCGTTCCTCAGCTGCACTTCCACTACGACGAAAGCGTCGTGCGTGGGGCTCATCTGTCGGCATTGATCGAACGCGCCGTGGCTGAAGACAATCAGCATCCGGTCGTGGCAGAACCCGTAGACACCAAGGAGTAATCGGTGGCTCAGGTCAAACGTATCCGTCGTAACGTCAGCGGCATCATCCTGCTCGACAAGCCGCTGGGGTTCACCTCCAACGCGGCCTTGCAGAAGGTTCGGTGGCTGCTTAATGCCGAGAAGGCCGGGCATACCGGCAGTCTTGATCCGTTGGCCACCGGCGTGTTGCCGCTGTGCTTCGGTGAGGCGACCAAGTTCTCGCAATACCTGCTCGACTCCGACAAGGGTTATGAAACCCTGGCGCAATTGGGTAAGACCACCACCACGGCAGACGCTGAAGGTGAAGTTTTGCAGGAGCGCCCGGTGACCGTTGGTCGTGCCGATATCGAAGCGGTTTTGCCTAAATTTCGTGGGCAAATCAGTCAGATACCGCCGATGTACTCAGCCCTCAAGCGTGACGGTCAGCCGTTGTACAAGCTGGCTCGTGCAGGTGAAGTGGTGGAGCGCGAACCGCGTTCTGTTACTATTGCGCGCTTGGAATTGCTGGCCTTTGAAGGTGATACTGCGCGCTTCGCCGTAGATTGCAGCAAAGGCACCTATATCCGGACCCTCGTGGAGGATATTGGTGAACAGCTTGGTTGTGGCGCTTACGTTGCGCAGTTGCGACGTACCCAGGCCGGTCCGTTCAGTCTGGCCCAGACGGTCACGCTGGAAGAGTTGGAAGCAGTACATGCCGAAGGCGGCAATGAAGCGGTTGATCGCTTCCTGATGCCATCGGACAGCGGCTTGCTGGATTGGCCACTGTTGCAGTTCTCGGAGCACAGCTCGTTCTACTGGCTCAACGGCCAGCCGGTACGGGCCCCGGATGCACCGAAGTTCGGCATGGTACGAGTACAGGATCACAATGGTCGCTTCATCGGTATCGGTGAAGTGAGCGAAGACGGGCGCATCGCGCCGCGTCGACTGATTCGGTCAGAATGACCGAAACCAGCCCGCGTAACAGCGAGCTGGCGAGGGTGGCTGTTAACAGGCACGGTCACTACTCATTTTTAGATACAGGGATTTGTCCCTGGCCTGTTGAAACTGTTTTTTTGAAACAGTTTCCTGATAAAAGGATTGCCTCATGGCTCTCGACGTTCAAGAAAAAGCTCAAATCGTAGCTGACTACCAGCAAGCTGTTGGTGACACCGGTTCGCCAGAAGTGCAAGTTGCACTGCTGACCCACAACATCAACAAGCTGCAAGGTCACTTCAAGGCCAACGGTAAAGATCACCACTCCCGTCGTGGTCTGATCCGCATGGTAAACCAGCGCCGTAAGCTGCTGGACTACCTGAAAGGCAAAGATCTGGGCCGTTACCAGGCTCTGATCGGTCGCCTGGGTCTGCGTCGCTAATCAGCGATTGCGCTAGAGGTTGGTTGTCTGTCGTGTGTCAGTGGGATTCCCGCTGGCCCATGGCAGGCTCCCAGCCTCAAGTTTTATCTGGATACACGTTTTACCCCTGGACAAGGGTTGGGCCGATTCCCGACATTGCCCAAGAATTTCGCAAGAAAACCAGTTCCCCCAAGAGCCACAAAGAAGGTAGGACACCGTGAACCCGGTAATCAAAAAATTCCAGTTCGGTCAGTCGACCGTTACCCTCGAGACTGGCCGTATCGCCCGTCAGGCCTCCGGCGCAGTATTGGTCACCGTTGACGACGACGTCAGCGTATTGGTGACCGTAGTCGGTGCCAAACAAGCCGATCCAGGCAAGGGTTTCTTCCCTCTGTCTGTTCACTACCAGGAAAAAACTTACGCTGCCGGTAAGATCCCTGGCGGTTTCTTCAAGCGTGAAGGCCGTCCTTCCGAGAAAGAAACCCTGACTTCCCGACTGATCGACCGTCCGATCCGTCCGCTGTTCCCCGAAGGCTTCATGAACGAAGTGCAGGTTGTCTGCACCGTCGTTTCCACCAGCAAGAAGACCGATCCGGACATCGCTGCGATGATCGGTACCTCGGCTGCACTGGCTATCTCCGGCATTCCTTTCGATGGTCCGATCGGCGCAGCCCGCGTTGCGTTCCACGAAAGCACCGGTTACCTGCTGAACCCGACTTACGAACAACTGAAAGCATCGAGCCTGGACATGGTCGTTGCCGGTACTTCGGAAGCGGTATTGATGGTTGAATCGGAAGCCAAAGAGCTGACCGAAGACCAGATGCTGGGCGCAGTACTGTTTGCTCACGACGAGTTCCAGGTTGTGATCAACGCTGTTAAAGAACTGGCTGCCGAAGCTGCCAAGCCAACCTGGACCTGGGCTCCTGCGCCTGAAGCCACCGCACTGCTGGGCGCTATCCGTGCCGAGTTCGGCGAAGCGATCTCCCAGGCTTACACCATCACCATCAAGGCCGACCGTTATGCTCGCCTGGGTGAGCTGAAAGACCAGGTTGTTGCCAAGCTGTCCGGTGAAGAAGGCCAGCCTTCGTCCAGCGAAGTCAAAGCTGCTTTCGGTGAAATCGAATACCGCACCGTTCGCGAAAACATCGTAAACGGCAAGCCACGTATCGACGGCCGCGACACCCGCACCGTACGTCCGCTGAACATCGAAGTCGGCGTTCTGCCGAAGACCCACGGTTCGGCACTGTTCACCCGTGGCGAAACCCAGGCTCTGGTAGTCGCGACTCTGGGCACCGCCCGTGACGCACAACTGCTGGACACCCTGGAAGGTGAGAAAAAAGACCCGTTCATGCTGCACTACAACTTCCCTCCGTTCTCGGTGGGCGAGTGTGGTCGCATGGGTGGCGCTGGTCGTCGCGAAATCGGTCACGGCCGTCTGGCCCGTCGTTCGGTTCAGGCCATGCTGCCTGCTGCTGACGTGTTCCCGTACACCATTCGTGTTGTATCGGAAATCACCGAGTCTAACGGTTCCAGCTCCATGGCTTCGGTCTGCGGTGCTTCCCTGGCTCTGATGGATGCTGGTGTACCGATGAAGGCACCGGTTGCCGGTATCGCCATGGGTCTGGTTAAAGAAGGCGAGAAGTTTGCCGTCCTGACCGACATCCTGGGCGACGAAGACCACCTGGGCGACATGGACTTCAAAGTAGCCGGTACCTCCAAAGGTGTTACCGCGCTGCAGATGGACATCAAGATCAAAGGCATCACCGAAGAAATCATGGAAATCGCTCTGGGCCAAGCCCTGGAAGCGCGCCTGAACATCCTCGGCCAGATGAATCAGATCATCGCCCAGTCGCGTACCGAGCTGTCGGAAAACGCTCCGACCATGATCGCGATGAAAATCGACACCGACAAAATCCGTGATGTTATCGGTAAAGGCGGCGCGACCATTCGTGCGATCTGTGAAGAGACCAAGGCTTCGATCGACATCGAAGACGACGGCTCGATCAAGATCTTCGGCGAAACCAAGGAAGCTGCAGAGGCTGCGCGTCAGCGCGTTCTGGGCATCACCGCTGAAGCTGAAATCGGCAAGATCTACGTCGGTAAGGTTGAGCGCATCGTCGACTTCGGCGCATTCGTCAACATCCTGCCGGGCAAGGACGGTCTGGTTCACATCTCCATGCTGAGCGACGCTCGCGTTGAGAAAGTGACCGACATCCTGAAAGAAGGCCAGGAAGTGGAAGTACTGGTACTGGACGTGGACAACCGCGGCCGTATCAAGCTGTCCATCAAAGACGTAGCAGCTGCCAAGGCTTCGGGCGTTTAATTACCCCGCAGCTTAAGCGCTGAACAAGCAAACGCCCCGACTGGTTCGGGGCGTTTTGCTGTGTGCCGTAAAATCAAAAGATCGCAGCCTGCGGCAGCTCCTACAATAATCGTGTGATGCGCATCCCCCCCGTAGGAGCTGCCGAAGGCTGCGATCTTGTCGTCTGAAGCAAATCGAGGGGCCGGCCAAGTTGCCTGCCCCCAAAGTCAGTGCTAGGTTTAGCCCACCGCCCGTGTAGCTCAGCCGGTAGAGCAGCGCACTCGTAACGCGAAGGTCGCAGGTTCGATTCCTGTCTCGGGCACCAGGCACCACCTGTTTTCAGATGATCCCGAATGGTTCTGAAGGCCAGATAAACCGGGCTTCAAACGGTTTTCTGCGTCAGAGAGATCCTTGATGATCCAGATCCATCTTCCATTCCCAGATCAGAGAGAACGAAATGACCGTTAAAGAACTGACACAAGAAGCACGGCACGAAGAAGCCCTCAAGAAGTACATGCTTGATGCGCCCGAATTGATGGAAGAGATCAAGAACCTGAGCGCTGACGATCAGAAAGATCAGATTCAGTGGGCGTTCGAGGACGAGGCAGAAGCGCAGGGCTTGCAGCCCTGGGAGCTGACGCTCAAGTACACCTCAACGCCTGAAGAGTACGAAGCGACGCGCCTTGCGTTGCACAAGGAAGCAGCCGAAGTGCTGGGCGTCGAGTGGGAAGAATACTGCGAGATGAACAATCTGGTGGTTTGAGAGCAGCTTCAAGCTTCAAGCGGCAAGCTACAAGCCAGGCGCGGAACAGCTTGAGGCTTGCAGCTTGCGGCTTGCAGCTCCTCAGATACTGAGGCGCATCGACAGGTCCACGGCCTTCACATCCTTGGTCATCGCACCAATCGAGATGTAATCCACACCCGTCTCGGCGATCGGCCGCAGCGTGCTTTCGTTGACACCGCCGCTGGCCTCGAGCTTCGCCTTGCCGGCATTCAGCCGCACGGCTTCGCGCATGTCGTCCAGGCTCAGCTCATCAAGCATGATGATGTCGGCGCCAGCCGCCAGGGCCTCCTTGAGCTCCGCCAGACTCTCCACTTCAATCTCCACCGGTTTGCCCGGTGCGATCTTGTGCGCGGCGGCGATGGCTTGAGGGATACCACCGCAGGCGGCGATATGGTTTTCCTTGATCAGAAAGGCGTCGTACAAGCCGATACGGTGGTTGTAGCAGCTGCCGCAGGTCACGGCGTACTTTTGCGCCAACCGCAGCCCAGGCAGGGTTTTGCGGGTATCCAGCAGTTTCACCTGAGTATCGGCGACGAAGTCGGCCAGGTACTGCGCACGAGTGGCGACCCCGGAAAGCAGTTGCAGGAAGTTCAACGCACTACGCTCGCCGGTCAGCAGCGAACGGGCCGGGCCTTCGAGGTGAAACAGCGGCTGATTGGGGCTCACGCGTTCCCCGTCGCGCACTTGCCAGTGCACCGCGACCCGCGGGTCCAGTTGCCGAAACACGGCATCGACCCAGGCAGTGCCGCTGATAACGGCTGCATCACGGGTAATGATCGTGGCTTTGGCCAGGCGTTCGGCCGGGATCAGTTGTGCAGTGATGTCGCCGCTGCCGATGTCTTCAAGCAACGCACGGCGCACGTTGGCTTCGATTTCGGCGGTCAAATCGGCGAGGCGTAGATTCGGCATAACGAGCTCCACAAACAAAGTGGCCCGATTATAGGGCCATGGCGCAAGCGAACCCAAGGCACCCAATGCATTCACCGGGCTCTGAAGCCTGCCTTTGGTCGACTCGCCAGCATTATTCCGCTGGCCTGAAGGTCTGTGATTCAGGTCTATTTGACGCGGCGATGCAGAGTCTGCTGGCACTCGGGAGGTCTTTTGCAAGATAATCCGCCTTGCGTTTGACGTCATAGCTTTGACGTACCTTTGGCTTTCCAAAACTTGAAATGCAGCGCAGTGCATCACGATTGCGTTGTGAGCCGGCTGTGAGCGTTTGCCGCTTCACATCGAACCGAGGAATCACCCCTTTGCAGGAGGCTTGGATGCACAACGACGGGAATGTAGTGCCTTTGCACAAGGCGACTACCGATCAGGCGAATCCGTCGCCGCTCGCCCGCCTGCCGGTGATTCTGCTTCAGGTTCGCGACAAGGCTGCGCAACAACTCAGGCATGGCTTGCAGGAGCTGTTCGATAATGCCGACGACACCTTGTTCGAAATGGCCGACCGGGCACAGAACAATGTTGACCAGAACACCTTCTTTGAAGCCATGCGCGACTTGCGCCTCAAGCGCAAAAGCATCGAGCGCGGCGTTCTCGAGAGTTTCTTCGAGGCCTTCGTCGGTCTTGTCCAGTACGAACTGACACAGACCACATTGCCGCTGGCGATGAGTTTCGACCCCTCGATCGAACTTCCCAGTGACGAACTTGAGCGGCAAGTGGCGCTGGAAGCCATGGTCGCCAAGGCGCTCAACCGGGACGGCTTTGCCCTCGGCCAACTGACCGCGCGCCTGAGCGCACTGCTGGGCAAGCCCCTGGATGATTCGCACAACCCCATGGGGCCGGCCATGCTCTGCGAGTACTTCTTGCAGGCCTGGCGCAATCTGGGGGTGGAGATCAAGGTCAAGCTGATCATTCTCAAATTATTCGAGCGCTATGTACTGAGCAACGCCGATCAGCTGTACGCGCAAGCCAACCAGTTGCTGATTGCCACCGGCGTTCTGCCTGAACTCAAGGCCGCTCCTGCGCGCCGTGCCACGGATCATGCGGCGGCCAGCGTTCATGCAGAGTCCAGTGAGTCGGGCGCCAGATCCAGCAGCGCGCACATCGACGAAAGCGTGCAGGAAGTCTTCGCTGCATTGCAGGAGTTGCTGTACCACGTGCGCGGCAGTGTTGCGCCGACGCTCGAAGCCAGCGCCCAGGCCCAGCCCATCTCGACCCGCGACCTGCTGCGCCTGCTCTCGCATTTGCAGCAATACGTGCCGGCCCCTGCCGCCCAGGATGATTTCGACCTGCGCAATCAGCTCGAACAGTTGCTGACCCGGGTCAGCGTGAAAAGTGGCAAGTCGCGGGTGGTCGGGGTGGCGGACGAGGATGTGATCAATCTGATCGCCATGCTTTTCGAGTTCATCCTCGACGACCAGCATTTGCCGGATTCCCTCAAGGCGCTGATCGGTCGCTTGCAGATCCCGATGCTCAAGGTCGCGGTGCTCGACAAAAGCTTTTTCAGCCGCAGCAGTCACCCGGCCCGGCGTCTGCTCAACGAAATTGCCGCGGCGGCGATGGGGTGGGGGCAATGCGATGATCATCAGCGCGACAGCTTGTACTTGCGTATCGAGCAGGTGGTGCAGCGGCTGCTGAATGACTTTGTCGATGATCCGGCGATTTTCTCCGAACTGTTGCGTGATTTTCTTGCCTTCACCAGCGATGAGCGCCGTCGCAGCGAACTGCTTGAGCAGCGGACGCGCGACGCCGAAGAAGGCCCCATCGAGCCAACTTCTGTATTCCTGGCCGACGACGATGCCGTTTTGCTACAGGTCGATCAACTGCGCCTGGGCAATTGGGTCGAGTTTCAGGAGGACGACGAAAACACGCTGCGCTGCAAGCTGGCCGCCATTATCCAGGCAACGGGCAAGTACATCTTCGTTAACCGTACCGGCCTTAAAGTCCTGGAGCGCAGTCGCACAGGGTTGGCTCTGGAGTTTCGCCGTGGCACGGTACGCATGCTCGACGACACCTTGTTGTTCGATCGGGCGCTGGAGTCGGTGATTGGCAATCTACGCCAACTCAATCGCGGCAAGTGATCGCAACCTGAGGGTCGATCACGGCATACTGGAGCCCATCAAAGCCGTCGTTGAAGGAACCTCTATGCAGTTGGACCCCGCGAGCGGTTGGTTTGAAGGCGTGCGCCATTGCCCGTCACCCAACTTCAATGCGCGCCCCACGGGCGAAATCTCCTTGCTGGTGATCCACAACATCAGCCTGCCACCGGCGCAGTTCGCAACGGGCAAGGTGCAGGAATTTTTTCAGAACCGTCTGGATGTCACCGAGCACCCCTACTTTGAAGGGATTGCCGACTTGCGCGTGTCTGCGCACTTTCTGATCGAACGTGACGGGGCGATCACGCAGTTTGTCTCTTGTCTGGATCGGGCCTGGCACGCCGGGGTTTCCCGGTTTGAAGGGCGCGAAGGCTGTAACGATTTTTCCGTGGGGATTGAGCTTGAAGGCACCGATGATCTGCCGTTCGCCGATGCTCAATATCTAGCGCTGATTGCCCTGACCCGCCAATTGCAGTCTACGTTTACAGCCATCACCCATTCACGTATCCAGGGTCATAGCGATATCGCACCTGGGCGCAAGACGGATCCGGGACCGGCGTTCGACTGGGCGCGCTACCGCGCAGCTCTGGAAAAAGGGGAAGCACAATGAGTTTTCTGGTGTTACTGCTGGCGGTCTGGATCGAGAAGTTCTCGGCCTTGCGTCATCAAGTTCAGCGCGACAGTGGTTGGTTGCGCGAGCTGGCCAAACTTGAAGCCAGCCCAAAACTTACGAATCGGCCTTGGCTGGTACTGGCATTGCTGGTGCTGTTCCCTGTGGCGTTGCTCGGTTTGTTGTTGCTGGTGCTGGAGCCGGTTGCCTACGGCTTGCTGGCCTTGCCGGTGCATTTGCTGGTGGTTATTTACAGCCTGGGCCGTGGTGATTTGCTCGGCGGCTTGGGACCGTTTCGTGATGCCTGGCGCCGGGAAGACCTGCAAGCGGCGGCGCATGTCGCCAAACGTGACCTGGACATTTGCGCCGACAGCGGCGAGCAACTGCTGCAAAGGGTGCAAGCCCATTTGCTGTGGGAGGCTTACCAGAGTTTTTTTGCGGTGATTTTCTGGTACTTCCTGCTCGGCCCGGTGGCAGCGTTGAGTTATCGCTTGCTGGCCCTGGCGGCTGAACACAGCAAGAAACCGGCTCTGGTTGAGCGCGCCGGACAATTGCGACATGCCTTTGACTGGTTGCCGGTACGCTTGCTGGCCGCGAGTTTTGCTCTGGTAGGCAACTTCGTCGCGGTCAGCCGGGTGATGCTCCATGAGTTATTGAACTGGAACATCAGCGCCGCGCAGTTGATCGAGAAAGTCGGCATGGTGGCGGGTGAAATTCCGGCGCCGGTTGCGGGGCCAGAAGGGATCAACAGCCTGGATCAGCTCTGGGAACTGCTGCTGCGGGCGGCGGTGGTCTGGTATGCGGGGTTTGCCGTTTGGACCGTGTTGCGCTGATTTCTGCATAAAATTTAAAAGATCGCAGCCTGCGGCAGCTCCTACAGATTCACGTGATCCCCCGTAGGAGCTGCCGCAGGCTGCGATCTTTTGCCGTTAACCTTAAGTTACAAACCCCCCCTTCGATTTGAGCTATACAGAAGCAGCGCGCCATAGTGGCTATCTGCTGCATCTGCGTGCCTGCGAATAAAAATAAGAAATGAAAGGGGGACGTCTGTGAAGAGTTTGCTCTATCCCGCCGTTGCACTGATGAATCGCCTGAGCTTCGGCATGAAGTTCAGCCTGATCAGCGTGCTGTTTTTCTTTCCCATGCTGGCGACCAATTTCTATCTGGTCCGCGACTCGTATCGCGAGTTCCAGGGCACTCAGGTCGAATTGCAAAGCCTCGACCTGTTGGGCAGTGGCCTGACGCTGCGGCGTGATCTGGAAACCTTGAACAACCTGGTGCAGATCAACGCGACCCTCGGCCAGTCCGGCAAGGCGGGAGATATCGAATCGAAGATCAGCGTCCTTGAGCAGAACGTGCTTGCACGCCTGCAAGGCCTGAGCGCGATGACCATCGATCCTGAGCAGGTCAGTGTTTTCGATGGAAAACGCGATGAAATGATCGCGGCGTTCAAGGCCCAGCAGGCAGAGACGTCCCTGCAAAGCAAAAGTGCGTTGATCGGCAAACTGCTCGGTAATGCACAGGTTTTCGGTCAGATCATCGTCAGTCAGGCCGGTCTGAGCCGCGACAATCAGAGTGACATGCGCCAATTGAGCGAGCTGATCACCAATGTCACTCCACGCGTCACGCAAATCCTCGGCGAAGGCCGGGCGATGGGGGCCTACTCGCTGGGGCAGGGGTTTCTCAATTCCGCTTCGAGCACCCGTTTCGATGAACTGCTGGCGCAGATTGAAAAGCTCCAGGCCGAATACACCTTGAAATTGCAGGATGCGCTGGGTGTCGGTAAAGCCGCGCGTGAGGTGCTGGAACCCTCGGCGAATGCCAGTAAGGCGACGCTCAAGCAAGCCAGCGAGCTGTTTGAAGAGCAAGTGGTGATGGCCGATACCCTCGATAAACCGTGGCAGGGCTTTTACGATCAGGTCACGGGGCTGATGGAGAAGACCTATCAACTGAACGATGCGACGCTGAAGTTTCTCGACGTGCAATTGCAGCAACGCCTGGAGCAAAATCGCACGCACATGCTGCTGCAAGTGGTGGCGCTGTCGGCGGTTTTTGTGCTGATTTTCTATCTCTACGGTGGTTTCTACGCTTCCACCCGCACCACTCTCAAGCGTCTCGGCGGGGTCATGGACAAGGTGGCGGCCGGTGACATGACCGTCACGTTTACCGCCCATAGCCGTGATGAGTTGGGTGAACTGGGCAACGTCTTCAATGGCACCGTGGCCAAGATCCATGACCTGATTGAGTTGGTCGGCAAGACCGTCAACGAGGTCGAGCGTCAGGCGAGTCAGGTGGAGACGGTATCGGCCCGGAGCAATCAGGCGGTGGCGGGCCAGCGTACGCAGATCGAGCAGGTCGCCACGGCGATGAACCAGATGTCGGCCACCGCTCAAGAGGTCGCACGCAGTGCCGCGGCTGCCGTCAGCAGTGCCCATAGCGTGAACGACGAAACCATTAGCGGACGCGGGTTGGTCGAGTCGCAACAAGGCAGCATTGCGCAACTGGCCAGCGAGATCGATTCGTCGGTGTTGGTGATCAATCAACTGGCCAGTGACAGCCAGTCCATCAGTCGCGTGCTGGAAGTGATCAAGAGCATCGCCGAACAGACCAACCTGCTGGCGCTCAACGCCGCCATCGAGGCCGCTCGGGCAGGCGAGCAGGGACGTGGTTTTGCGGTGGTGGCCGATGAGGTCCGCACCCTGGCCAAACGCACCCAGCAATCGACTGAAGAAATCGAGCAGATGATTGCCAAGCTGCACGGCGGTGTTGGCGCGGCCGTGAGGGCCATGGGCGTCAGTCATCAGATGGCCAGTGGCACGGTGGGTCAGTCGGAAAAGGTTCAGCAAGCGCTGGAAAACATCCTCGGCGCGGTGGGCATGATCGTCGACCAGAACCAGCAAATTGCCGCGGCAGTCGAGCAGCAAACTGCGGTGGCCCACGATATCGACCAGAACATTGTCGAGATCAACCGGGCCGGCGAGCGCACCGCCGAAGGTGCGCACCAGACCGAAAGCGCCAGCCGTGCACTGTCGGCCCAAGTGGTGCAGTTGAAGCACTTGATCAGCGCGTTCAGGGTTTGAAGCCTCACCACGAATAAATGTGGTGTTTTGTGCTGTCAGTTATTACCAGTTGAACAGCTCACAGGCGTTGGCAGTGCTGGCGGCGGCCAGTTGCTCGGGGCTGATGGCCATGATTTGCGCCAATGCCGCGCAAATCGCCGGCAGATGAGCAGGGCTGTTGCGTTGTCCGGGGTACATGGCGGGCGCCATGTCCGGTGAATCGGTTTCCAGTACCACCGAGGTCAGTGGCAAACCGGCGATCACTTTGTGCATGCGCAACGCTTGTGGCCAGGTTGCCGCGCCGCCCAATCCCAGTTTGAAACCGAGTTTGATGTATTCGCGGGCTTCTTCCTGGCTGCCGGCAAAGGCGTGGATGATGCCGGCGCGTTTGAGCCTGAAGCGTTTCAAGGTCGCAATCACGGCCGCATGGCTACGCCGCACATGCAGCAGCGCGGGCAATTGGAAGTCCGCCGCCAGCTGTAGTTGTGCTTCAAACAGCGTTTGCTGGCGTTCGCGGTCCAGAGCCTCAAGAAAGTAATCCAGACCAATTTCACCTACCGCACACAGTTGCCGATGGCCGGCCAGACGCGTCAGCCAGTCCGCCAGCTCAATCAGGTCGACAGGGCGATGCTCATCGACGTAGACCGGGTGCAGGCCAAATGCGGCATGCAGGTCCGGATCGCTGTGCACCAGATCCCACACTCGCTGCCAATTGCGCTGATAAACCCCCAGCACCACCATCCGCTTCACACCCAAGGCGCGGCTTTGAGCCAGCAGCGCCTGACGGTCTTCATCGAAATCCGGAAAGTCCAGATGAGTGTGGCTGTCGATCAGCTCCACGTTTCAGTCCTGATGGATACGTTGCTTGAAGGTCCGCGCGATGGCTTGCACGCCGGGTTGGTAATGGGCTTCTTCAATCGCCGCGAGGGCCAGTTGCAGGGCTTTATCGGCGATCAGTTGATGCTGCTGGGCCATGGCGTTGACTGGCAACGGCAAGAAGTCCAGCAATTGCGTATCGCCAAAAGTGCCGAGGCGCAATGGGCGAGATTTCAACGGGAAGTCATGCAAGGCATCGAACACGCCTTGAAGCAGCACGTAGGAAGTCGTCACCAGCGCATCCGGCAAGTGGCCGAGTCGTTGCAGTAATTCTTCCATCAACTGCCGACCGCATTCACGACTGAACGACTCACCGTGTTCGATCAGGACTTCACCCTTGAAGTCGACGAGGGCCTGCTTGAAGCCGGCCGCACGTTCCTGGCTGATGCTCAGCTCGGGCCGCGCACCGATCAGCGCAATCTGCTTGGGCTGCGGCTGCAACAGGCTGCGGGTGAGGTTCAGGCTGGCTTCGCGATCATCGCTGATCACCGAGCAGAAATGCTCAGGCTCCATGACCCGGTCGATGGCGATGATCGGCAAGCCCTTGGCCTGCAACTGGCGATAACTGTCATCGCCGGCCGGCAGGCAGCTGGCGACGATCAATGCATCACAACGCCGTGCACGAAATAGCGCAAGCAACTGGCGCTCGCTGTCCGGTGCATCGTCGGAGCTGGCAATCAGCAGCTGATAGCCACGCGCCCGGGCCCCTTGTTCGAGGAGCTTGGCGATCCGCGCGTAACTGGGGTTTTCCAGGTCCGGTAGAATGAAGCCCAGGGTGCGGGTGTGCCGACTGCGCAGCCCGGCGGCTTGAGGGTTAGGCGTAAAGCCATGTTGCTCGACCACCGCGCGCACGCGCTCAACGGTGGCGTTGCTGATGCGTTGCTGTTCGGCCTTGCCATTGATGACATAGCTGGCGGTGGTGACAGACACACCGGCCAACTGGGCGATATCACTGAGTTTCAACCCGGGATTTCCTTGTTTTTTCGAGCTTGCCCCGACATTTTGTCCAATCCTACCCGATTACGGCAGGCGACCCATGTCGCAACGCATCCGACAAGTTGGACTTCAAGGTTGGGAGATTATCGAGTAACGTGCCAACTCATCTAGATTAAACGTTTCAGCAAGCGTATTTTCTTCGCTATTGGCTCTTTTTGCCGGTTCTGCCGCGAAACCGACAAAGGATGCTCTGAAAAAGAGTGCTCTGAATAAAGCCTAAACTGATTCAATCAAAACAATACCTGGTGCGATCCCGCGCCAAAAAGGAGAAAGCATGCTCGAGCTCACCATAGAGCAGATATCCATGGGCCAGTCGGCTGTGGATAAAGCCGCCGCATTGCATTTGCTGGCCGACAGGCTGGTCGCCGATGGCCTTGTGGCCGAGGGTTATCTCAGCGGATTGCAGGCGCGTGAAGCCCAGGGTTCGACCTTTCTCGGCCAAGGTATTGCGATCCCCCACGGAACCCCTGATACCCGCGATCTGGTGCACACCACCGGCGTGCGTTTGCTGCAGTTCCCCGAAGGGGTGGACTGGGGCGACGGTCACATCGTGTATCTGGCGATCGGTATCGCGGCCAAATCCGACGAGCATTTGCGCCTGCTGCAATTGCTGACCCGCGCCCTCGGTGAAACCGATCTCGGCCAGGCCTTGCGTCGCGCCAGCAGTAGCGACGCCTTGCTGAAGCTGCTGCAAGGTGCGCCGCAAGAGTTGGCGCTGGATGCGCAAATGATCGGTCTGGGGGTCTCCGCCGATGACTTCGAAGAGCTGGTCTGGCGCGGTGCGCGGTTGTTGCGTCAGGCCGACTGCGTGAGCAACGGTTTCTCTGCGGTATTGCAGCAGGTCGAAGCGCTGCCGTTGGGCGATGGTCTGTGGTGGTTGCACAGCGAACAAACGGTCAAGCGCCCGGGCCTGGCCTTCGTCACCCCGGACAAACCGATTCGTTACCTTGGTCAGCCGCTGAGCGGGCTGTTCTGTCTGGCCAGCCTCGGCGAGGCGCATCAAGCCCTGCTCGAACGCCTTTGCGCCTTGCTGATTGAAGGGCGCGGCCATGAACTGGGTCGCGCCACCAGCCGCCGTGCGGTGCTGGAAGTGCTCGGCGGCGAGTTGCCAGCCGATTGGCCGAGTGCCCGCATTGCCCTGGCCAACGCCCACGGTTTGCACGCACGGCCGGCAAAGATCCTCGCGCAACTGGCGAAAAGTTTTGAAGGCGAGATCCGCGTACGCATTGTCGATGGTCAGGACAGCGCGGTGTCGGTGAAGAGCTTGAGCAAACTGCTCAGCCTCGGCGCCCGTCGGGGCCAGGTGCTGGAGTTGATCGCCGAGCCGAGCATTGCCGCCGATGCCTTGCCAGCGTTGCTGGCGGCTATCGAAGAAGGTCTGGGCGAAGAAATCGAACCCTTGCCGACTGCGAGTGCACCGAGCGAGGTCATCGCCGAAATCACTGACGTCGTGGTTGCTCCAGCCTCGGGCAGTGTGATTCAGGCCATCGCCGCTGCACCGGGGATTGCCATTGGCCCTGCGCATATCCACGTGCTGCAACCGATCGATTACCCATTGCGTGGCGAGTCCACGGCCATCGAGCGCGAGCGTCTGAAAGCTGCCCAGGCCGATGTTCGTCGCGATATCGAAGGGTTGATCCAGCGCAGCAAGGCCAAGGCCATTCGCGAGATTTTCATCACCCACCAGGAAATGCTCGACGACCCGGAACTGACCGACGAAGTCGACACTCGCCTCAAGCAAGGCGAGAGCGCTGAAGCGGCGTGGATGGCAGTGATCGACGCGGCAGCCAAACAACAGGAATCCTTGCAGGACGCCTTGCTCGCCGAACGTGCAGCGGACTTGCGCGATATCGGTCGGCGGGTGCTGGCGCAGCTGTGCGGGATCGAAACCCCGAGCGAACCGGATCAACCGTACATTCTGGTGATGGATGAAGTCGGTCCATCGGATGTCGCCCGTCTTGACCCGACGCGGGTGGCCGGCATTCTCACCGCGCGTGGTGGCGCCACCGCTCACAGCGCGATCGTCGCTCGGGCTCTGGGCATTCCGGCGCTGGTCGGTGCGGGCGCGGCGGTGTTGCTGCTGGCGCCGGGCACGCCGTTGCTGCTCGATGGTCAACGCGGTCGGCTGCATGTCGACGCCGATGCTGCGACGTTGCAGCGTGCCGTCGAAGAACGTGACAACCGCGAACAACGTCTGCAAGCGGCAGCGGCCCAGCGTCACCAACCGGCGCTGACCACGGACGGCCACGCGGTCGAAGTGTTCGCCAACATTGGCGAAAGCGCCGGTGTGGTCAGCGCGGTGGAGCAGGGCGCTGAAGGTATTGGTCTGCTGCGCACCGAACTGATTTTCATGGCCCATCCGCAAGCGCCGGACGAAGCCACTCAAGAGACCGAATACCGTCGGGTGCTCGATGGCCTGGCCGGGCGGCCGCTGGTGGTGCGGACCCTCGATGTCGGCGGTGACAAGCCGTTGCCGTATTGGCCGATTGCCAAGGAAGAAAACCCGTTCCTCGGCGTACGCGGGATTCGCCTGACCCTGCAACGTCCGCAGATTATGGAAGCGCAGTTGCGTGCCTTGCTGCGTGCCGCCGACAACCGTCCGTTGCGGATCATGTTCCCGATGGTCGGCAGCATCGATGAATGGCGTCAGGCGCGGGACATGACCGAGCGGCTGCGTCTGGAAATCCCCGTGGCCGACCTGCAACTGGGGATCATGATCGAAGTGCCGTCGGCGGCCTTACTGGCGCCGGTCCTGGCCAAAGAAGTCGATTTCTTCAGCGTCGGCACCAACGACCTGACCCAATACACCCTGGCCATCGACCGTGGTCACCCGACCCTGTCGGCTCAGGCCGATGGCTTGCATCCTGCGGTCTTGCAACTGATCGACATCACCGTGCGTGCCGCCCATGCCCATGGCAAATGGGTGGGGGTGTGCGGGGAACTGGCGGCGGACCCGCTGGCTGTGCCGGTGTTGGTTGGCTTGGGTGTGGACGAATTGAGCGTTTCGGCGCGCAGTATCGGCGAGGTCAAGGCACGGGTCCGTGAGCTGAGTCTTGCGCAGGTAAAACATCTGGCCCAGCAGGCTCTGGCCGTGGGCAGCGCGAATGAAGTGCGCGCATTAGTGGAGGCTTTGTAATGGCCAAGATCCTAACCCTGACCCTTAATCCGGCGCTGGACCTTACCGTTCAGTTACCGCGTCTGGAACCTGGTCAAGTCAACCGCAGCGACGCCATGCACACCCATGCCGCCGGCAAGGGCGTGAATGTGGCGCAGGTGCTTGCGGACCTCGGGCATCAGCTGACGGTCAGCGGCTTTCTCGGTGAGGACAATCTTCAGGCGTTCGAAGCGTTGTTCGCCCGCCGTGGTTTTGTCGATGCGTTTATCCGCGTGCCGGGGGAAACCCGCAGCAACATCAAACTGGCGGAAGCCGACGGGCGCATCACCGACCTCAACGGGCCGGGGCCGCTGGTCAATGAGGTCGCGCAGCAGGCGTTGCTCGATCGTCTGGATCAGATTGCTATGGGCCATGATGCGGTGGTGGTCGCCGGCAGTTTGCCACGAGGCGTCAGTGCGCATTGGTTGCAGGGGCTGTTGCTGCGCCTCAAGTCCAAGGGTTTGAAAGTCGCCCTGGACACCAGCGGCGAAGCCTTGCGCGCAGGTCTGGCGGCTGGCCCGTGGCTGATCAAACCCAACACCGAAGAGTTGGCCGACGCGCTGGACTGCGAGGTGGTTTCGGTAACCGCCCAAGCCGAAGCGGCGAGCCGCTTGCATGCTCAAGGTATCGAACACGTGGTGATTTCCCACGGTGCCGACGGCGTGAACTGGTTCAGTGTCGGTTCGGCGATGCACGCCACGCCACCCAGAGTCAGCGTTGTCAGCACGGTGGGCGCAGGCGATTCGTTGCTGGCGGGCATGCTCCACGGTTTGCTCAGTGCCGATACGCCTGAGCAGACCTTGCGCACCGCCACGGCGATTGCCGCGATGGCGGTCACCCAGATCGGTTTCGGTATCGGCGACGCCGCGCAACTGGCGCAGCTCGAACAGGGCGTGCGTGTGCGCCTCCTGACAGAACAATAAGAGGGTTGGTCATGAAGTTAGCCATTGTTACTGCCTGCCCGAATGGCATGGTCACGAGTGTGCTGTGCGCCCGTTTGCTCGACGCAGCGGCGCAGCGTCAGGGCTGGATGACGTGTGTTGAAGTGCACGACGCCGCGCACCCGGAACGCCAATTGTCCGCCGCGACGCTCGAGGATGCCGAGTGGGTGCTGCTGGTCAGCACCGGAACTGTGGAGATGTCGCGGTTTGTCGGCAAACGGGTGTTCCAGAGCACGCCGTCCCAAGCCCTGCAAGACGTCGATGCGGTGCTGCGCCGTGGTGCGGAAGAAGCTCAGGTGTACGTCGCACCGCAAGCCGTCGTCGAGCCAGTAGCCGTCAGCAAAACCGCGCCGCGCCTGGTGGCGGTCACCGCCTGCCCGACCGGTGTCGCTCACACTTTCATGGCTGCCGAAGCCTTGCAGCAAGCAGCCAAGCGTCTGGGTTATGACTTGCAAGTGGAAACCCAGGGCTCGGTCGGTGCGCGTAATCCATTGAGCCCGCAAGCCATCGCGGATGCCGACGTGGTGTTGTTGGCGGCGGACATCGAAGTCGCTACCGAGCGTTTCGCCGGCAAGAAGATTTACCGCTGCGGCACTGGCATCGCCCTGAAGCAGGCCGAAGCCACACTCAACAAGGCCTTGGCCGAAGGCACGCAAGAAACCGCGTCGACCGGCGCCAAAGGCCCGGCCAAGCAAGAGAAAACCGGGGTCTACAAACACCTGCTGACGGGCGTCTCGTTCATGCTGCCGATGGTGGTGGCCGGTGGTTTGATGATTGCGCTGTCGTTTGTCTTCGGCATCACTGCGTTCAAGGAACCGGGCACGTTGGCGGCGGCACTGATGCAGATCGGTGGCGATACCGCGTTCAAGTTGATGGTGCCGCTACTGGCAGGTTACATCGCCTACTCGATTGCTGACCGTCCGGGCCTGGCGCCGGGGATGATCGGCGGTCTGTTGGCGAGTACGTTGGGCGCCGGTTTTATCGGCGGGATCATTGCCGGTTTCATCGCCGGTTACGCGGCACAAGCGATCAATCGTTATGCGCGCTTGCCGCAAAGTCTGGAAGCGCTGAAGCCGATCTTGATCATCCCGTTGCTGGCGAGTTTGTTCACCGGTCTGGTGATGATTTATGTGGTCGGTAAACCGGTCGCTGGACTGCTCGAAGGCCTGACTCATTTCCTCGACAGCATGGGCACCACCAATGCGATTCTGCTGGGGGTATTGCTCGGCGGCATGATGTGCGTCGACCTCGGTGGGCCGATCAACAAGGCCGCTTACGCGTTCTCGGTAGGACTGTTGGCGTCGCAAAGTTATGCACCGATGGCCGCGACCATGGCTGCCGGCATGGTGCCGCCAATTGGCCTGGGCATCGCCACCTTCATCGCCCGTCGCAAGTTTGCCCAGACCGAGCGTGAAGCCGGCAAGGCAGCCTTGGTGTTGGGGTTGTGCTTTATCTCCGAAGGGGCGATTCCGTTCGCCGCCAAGGACCCGTTGCGGGTGATCCCGGCGAGCATCGCCGGTGGTGCGTTGGCCGGTGCGCTGTCGATGTATTTCGGCTGCAAACTGATGGCGCCTCACGGTGGGCTGTTCGTCATGTTGATCCCGAATGCGATCAATCATGCGTTGCTGTACTTGCTGGCGATTGTTGCCGGGAGTTTGCTGACGGCGGTGGTCTATGCGCTGGTCAAGCGTCCGGAAGTCGTCGAGTTGGCATTGGAACCGGCCAACGCCTGACATCTACCCCTGTGGGAGCGAGCTTGCTCGCGATAGCGGTCTAGCAGGCAGCATCCCTTCTGAATGTGATGGCCTCATCGCGAGCAAGCTCGCTCCCATAAGGGGACCAGTGGCACTGGTGGACTTTTGTGTCATGCCTGATTCACACAGCCATGTTTAAGTTTTCCTTTTCAGGGAGAACACCATGAGCGAATTCGACTTGGGACGCCGTCGAGTGATGCAGGCCGTCGGTGCCGGGTTGTTGTTACCCGGCCTGGCTCCGGCGGTGATCGCCTCGGTCAAGGATCGTCCACAGCTTACCGATGGCGTGCAGTCCGGCGATCTGCTGGGCGACCGGGCGATGATCTGGAGCCGCAGCGATCGCCCGGCGCGGATGGTCGTGGAGTGGGACACTCGCAGCCTGTTCAGCAACCCTCGGCGTTTTGTCTCACCGTTGGCCGATGCCCGCACCGACTTCACAGCCCGGGTCGAGCTGAGCGGATTGCCCGCCGATCAGGCGATTTTCTATCGCGTGTACTTCGAAGACGCTCAAAGCGGTGTGGCCAGCGAACCTTGGTTCGGTCACCTGCGCAGCGTGCCGCAGACCCGTCGCGACATCCGTTTTGTCTGGAGCGGCGACACTGTCGGTCAGGGTTTCGGAATCAACCCGGACATCGGTGGCATGCGGATCTACGAAGCCATGCGCCTGCGCCTGCCGGACTTTTTTATCCACAGCGGCGACACCATCTACGCCGATGGCCCGGTGCCGGCGCAACTGACCACCGAAAACGGTCGGGTGTGGCGCAACATCACCAGCGAGGCCAAGAGCAAAGTTGCGGAAACCCTCGACGAGTATCGCGGCAATTATCGCTACAACCTGATGGACGAAAACATCCGCCGCTTCAACGCCGAAGTGCCGCAGATCTGGCAGTGGGACGACCACGAAGTGGTGAACAACTGGTCGCCGGGCAAGCAGCTCGACGAGCGCTATCAAAGCAAAGATATCCACAGCCTGGTCGGCCGCGCACGGCAAGCCTGGCTCGAATACGCGCCGATGCGCTTGCAGGCTGCCGACAACGGTGGGCGGATCTATCGCAAGCTCGGTTACGGGCCGCTGCTGGATGTGTTCGTGCTGGACATGCGCAGCTATCGCGAGGCCAACGATGACAACCTGGGCGGCGAAAAAGCCTTCCTGGGGCGCGAGCAACTAGAGTGGCTCAAGCGTGAACTGAAGAACTCCGGCGCGCAGTGGAAAGTCATCGCCGCCGACATGCCGATTGGCCTCGGCGTGCCGGATGGCGAAGTCAGCCCCGGCGTACCGCGCTGGGAAGCAGTGGCCAACGGTGACCCTGGCCCGGCTCAGGGCCGCGAGCTGGAAATCGCTGAATTGCTGGGTTTCTTGCGGGCGCAGCAAGTGCGCAACTTCGTCTGGCTGACGGCTGATGTGCATTACTGCGCCGCTCACCATTACCACCCGGATCGCGCCGCGTTTCAGGATTTCGAGCCGTTCTGGGAGTTCGTCGCAGGGCCGTTGAATGCCGGCAGCTTCGGACCCAATCCACTGGATAAAACCTTCGGCCCCGAAGTGGTATTCGAGAAAGCCCCGCCGGCGCAGAACACTTCGCCGTTTGCCGGATTTCAGTTTTTTGGTGAAGTACAGATCGACGGCCAGACCGCCGAAATGAGCGTCATTCTGCGTGATCTGGATGGGGTGGCAGTGTTTGAGCAGAAGTTGCAGCCGGTTTGAGAGCGGGTTGGTGTGGGAGCGAGCTTGCTCGCGATAGCGGTCGGACAGACAACATCAATGTTGAATGTTGAACCGTCATCGCGAGCAAGCTCGCTCCCACATTGGGTTTGTGTTGTCAGTAAACGTCGCGTCGGTAGCGGCCTTGCTCGATCAACCGCTCGACTTCATCAACACCGAGCACCTCGTTGAGCACCTGATCCACCCCCGAGGCCATCCCTTTCAGGCTGCCGCAGATGTAGATCGATGCACCGTCCGCCAACCACTTTTTCAGCTCGATGGCTCTTTGGCGCAGGCGATCCTGAACGTAGATCTTCTCGGCCTGATCCCGCGAAAACGCCAGATCCAGGCGCTCCAGGTCTCCGGCGATCAACCATTCCACCAGTTCATCACCGCAGAGGAAGTCATGCTCGCGATTGCGTTCACCGAACAGCAGCCAGTTGCGTGTCTGGCCCTCGGCTATTCGCGCCTTGAGCAAGCTGCGCAGGCCTGCCAGCCCGGTGCCGTTGCCCAGCAGAATCATCGGCACGGGCGTTGTCGGTAGATGGAAACCGCTGTTGCGCCGCACCCGCAGACTGATGGCGCCACCGAGTTGCGCGTATTCGGTCAGCCAGCCGGAGCCGACGCCCAGATTGCCATCCGCATGACATTCCTGACGCACCAGCAGTTCGAGCACGCCGTCGGCGGCAATCGAGGCGATCGAGTATTCGCGCATGGCCAATGGCACCAGCGCGTCGACCAACGCCTGAGCGTGCAAGCCGACCAGATGCACACGATTCTCCGGCAACTGACGGCTGGCCAAGGCGTGTTCCAGGGGTTCCTGCAAGCCATCGAGTTGCACCCGACTGTTGCCGGCGATGCCCAGCCCTTCAAGGAACTGTTCAATCGCTCCCCGGCAGTTGCGCGGCAGCACTTCAACCAGGTCGCCGGCCAGCCAACTGCTGGTGTCGGGCGCCGTCAGGCCCAGCAGGTAAACGTCGGCGCCGCTGCTGTCGGGGTTGAGCAGTTCACGCTTGCTCAAGGTCCAGTTGCTGTAGCTGGGGGCTTTCCAGGTATCGACTGGCGGCTGTCCGGTCAGTTGACCGAGTTGCTGTTGCCAATGGCGCAGGGCGTAAGGGTCGCCGCTGTCGACTTCCACCGGGGCAAACAGCGTGGTGCCACCGTGTTCCGCTAGCCAGGTGTGCAGGCGTTTGGCGAAGCCGCAGAAGTGTTGATACTGCCGATCACCGAGGCCAAGCACCGCGTAGTTCAGGCTCGAAAGGCTCAGAGCCCGACCGAGCACCTTGCGCTCGAAACCACGGGCGCTGTCCGGTGCTTCGCCGTCGCCAAAGGTGCTGACCACAAACAGCGCGTTGCTCGACTCATGCAGATCCTGCTCGCTCACAGCCGCCAGCGGTTGAACCTTTACCGGCAACCCGGCAGCTTGCAACTGGCTGGCGGTCTGCCAGGCCAACTGTTCGGCAAAACCGCTCTGGCTGGCGAAACCGATCAGCCATGCCGGGGTATCGCTGGTGGTGTGCACCAGGTCCTTACGGGCGTTTTTGATCTGATGTTTCTTGCGCCGACGATCCAGGTACAGCAACCAACCGGTGATGAAAAACAGCGGCATGCTCAGCGCCGCGAGCATCAGCACAATTCGCCCGACGAGGCCGAAATAACTGCCGACGTGCAGCGCGTAGATACTGGTCAGCAGTTGCGCCTTGAAGCTCTTGTCGCTGTAACGGTCATGGCGGCTGATAACACCGGTGGCCGGGTCGAGGGTGATCTGGTTCAGCGCCCGGTCGTGGGGCGAGTTTTTCAACAGATAGAACACGGTCGCCGGTTGTCCGGCCACCGGTGGCATGCGCACGTTGTAGGCGCTCAGGCCTGGGCCGGCGGTGCTGTAGATACTGCTCCAGATCGCGTTGTAATCGGCGGTCGGCGCGGGGCCGGCCGGTGGCGGGGCACCACGACCCTGCCTGACGCGCTCGTTTTGCGGCGCGTCGGACAACAGTTTGCTCAGGCCCTTGTTGTACCATTCATAGGACCAGGACAACCCGGTCAGCGCTGCCAGCAAATACACCAGCAAGCACCAGGTACCGGCGACCGAGTGCAAATCCCAGTTGAAGCTGCGACCTTTCTTCGCCCAGTCGAGGGTCAGCCAGGCACGCCAACTCGCGACCTGACGCGGCCAGCGCAGGTAGAGCCCGGACAGGCAGAAGAAAATCAGAATCAGTGTGCAGGCACCGGTGATTTGCCGGCCGGTGTCGCCCATCGCCAGAAAACGGTGCAGTTGCAGCATCAGACCAAAGAAATCCTGGCCGACGGCGTCGCCCATGTAATCGCCGGTGTACGGATCGACGTAGCGCATCTGGCCACGGCGCTCGCCCGGCGGCGGGGTGAAGAACACGCGTGCAGCAAAGCCGCTCTCGGTTTCGACCCAGAGCATCGCGACTTTCTTGCCTTCAGTGGCTTCGACCCTGGCCACCAGATCGGCCGGCGGCAGCACGCCGGCGACCTGCTTCTCAACCTGCAGGACCTGCGGGTTCAGCGCCCGCAGGATCTCATCCTGAAACGACACCGCCGCACCGGTAATGCCCATCAAGGCCAGCACCAGACCCGCGCTGATGCCGAAGAACCAATGCAGCTGGAACAGGGTTTTCTTCAACACGTCGACCGCCTTGTTCGTCTGAAACTGTTTGTTCAATAAAATCTCAAGGCGCGCATTATGCCGTGAGTTGTCGAGAAACATTCCTTTTTACACACAAAAGCCCCGCTCACCTGAATGGGCGGGGCTCGGCGACTTCGTTCTTTATCAGAAGTGGAAGTTGGTGCTCAGCAATGCCGTGCGGCCCGGCGCCTGGTTGGCGAAGTGAGTCGCGAAGGCTTTGTCGTAGTAGGTCACGTCGGTCAGGTTTTGCAGGTTCAGTTGCAGGTCGACGTTTTTGCTCAACTTGTAGCTGGCCATCGCGTCGTAACGAACGTAGGAATTGACCATGGTGGTGTTGGCCACACTGCCGAACACGTCATCGACGTAGAACGCACCGCCACCCAGGGTCAGCTTCGGCGTGACGTTGTAAGTCGTCCACAGGCTGGCGCTGTTTTTCGGGGTGTTAGGCAATTGGTTGCCATCGGTGGCGTGGTTCAGCGGGCCGCCATCGACTTGCTCGCTGTCCATGTAGGCGTAGCCGGCGAAGACTTGCCATTTGTCAGTGATCTTGCCGTTTGCCGACAGTTCGATACCTTGAACGCGGGTTTTGCCGGCGTTTGCGTAGGAAGTGGTATCAACCTGTACGCGTGCATTCTCTTTCTCGGTACGGAACAGGGCGGCGGTCAACGACAGACGATCGTTGAGCAGGTCCCACTTGGTGCCGACTTCGTAGTTCTTGGTGGTTTCCGGCTCCATGTCGCTGCTCAGCAGGTTGCCGTTGCGATCCGTGGTCCCCGACAGCGGGTTGCCGTCCATGCCTTCGCCCAGGGTGTTGCCCGGTGGTGTGGCCGAGGTTGCGTAGGACGCATAGATGCTGCCGTTTTCAGCCGGTTTGTAAACGACGCCCAACTGACCGGTGACGAACTCGCTGGTGTCAGCGCCTTTGGCAGTGGTGGCACCTGCCGCAGTGAAGGTCTTGTATCGGGTGTCGAAGTGGTCGTAACGCAGGCCCATGTTCACCAGCCATTGCGGCGACAGTTCCAGGGTGTCGAACACGTACAGGGCACGGGTGTTGGCGGTGGTGTCAGTGCCGGCGTAGTTGCGTGAAATCGCGCCGTTCCACGGATCATTCGGGTTCGGGTTGGCCAACGAGGTGCAGTTGTAGCCGCTGGACGCGCCGATCATCGACGGCGTGCAGTTGCTGCTCGATGTAGCGGGCGATCCCGGCGTGGTATCGGTATTCACGTTGTACGAGGACTTCTCGCCTTCTTCACGGGTGAACTCGACACCGGTGGAGAAGCTGTTCTTGAAGCCGGCGATGTAGAAGTTGCCAAACAGATCGGTCTGGTTGGTGGTGGTCGCCACGTTGCTGACACGGGTGTTGGCACGACGCCAGACGCTGCCGTTGTTCACGTTACCCTTGCTGTCGTCCGGCTGGGTCAGGATGTAATCCTGCATGCTGGTGCCGTGGCGCAGGGTGTTCTTGATGGTCAGCGCGTCGGTCAGGTCGTGCTCGATGGCGAAGGTCGCGGTGTCAGTACGGGTCTTGCGGAAGTCGCGGTCGGTCAAGCCATAGAAGTTGCTGCTGTCGCCGCCAGCGTAAGGTTTGTCCGGGTTGCTCTTGGTGCGATCAGCGGTCTTGCCCGAAGCGGGTACGGTGTACGGAATACCCGAATCCGGCAGGTCATTGCTTTGCAGATGGTAGTAGTCGAGGTTGACGCGGGTGTCGGTGCCCAGGCCGAAGGCCAGCGAGGGCGCGATGCCCCAACGGTCGTAGTCGACTTTGTCGCGGCCGGCGACGTTGCTTTCGTGGCTCAACAGGTTCAGGCGGCCAGCGGCGGTATCGCTGAACTGGTAGTTGCTGTCCAGGGTGTAGCGCTGGGTCTGGTCCGAGCCCCAGGTGAAGCCACCGTCGAATGAATCGCCCAAGTGCGCTTTTTTGCTGACCAGGTTGATGCTGCCACCGGCTGCGCCACGACCGCCAATCGCGGAGTTCGGGCCTTTGCTGACTTCGATCGACTCAACGGCAAAGATTTCACGGCTCTGGGAGCCGGTGTCACGCACGCCATCCAGGTACGTATCACCCTGAGCGTCGAAGCCGCGAATGAACGGACGATCGCCTTGCGGGTTGCCGCCTTCACCGGCACCGAAAGTGATGCCTGGAACAGTGCGCAGCGCATCCTGCATGTTGAGGGCGCCAGTGTCCTTGAGGACCTGTTGTGGAATCACGGTCACCGAACGCGGGGTATCAATCAGCGGCGCGGTGTACTTGGGCGAAGAAGCTTTTTCGACCTGGTAGGAGGTTGAGTCCTGGGCTTCACCGGTAACGCTGGTGGCATCCAGGGAAATCGCATTGCGCGGCGCTTTTTCGTCAGTCTTTTCTGCGGCGAATACCATGTGTGCTGCAGAGCTGGCAGTGATTGCCACACCCATTGCAGAAGCGAGTAAACGCGGTGAACTGACCGTTGATTGTGGTAGCTGGCGTGACATTGTGAATTCCCCTCCCCAAGGATTTGAGGCCGCGGAATATAGGGTAAACACGTATTTGTATCAATTGAGATATATTGCTATTTGCATCAAATTTACATTCTTTACAATTTTTCCTTACGGTTTTTGCGGACTCGTTCGTCATGCCGATTTTACATAGTCAATAAGAATCAATACCATTGGCGTCCCTTTGCCCTCAGGTATCGCCCCATGCTGCTGCATATTCCCGGCTTGTTCTCCCGTGAAGAGGTGCAGCGCATTCGCGAGGCTCTGGAGCAGGCTGACTGGGCGGATGGCAAGATCACCGCAGGCTTTCAATCGGCCAAGGCCAAGCACAACTTGCAGTTGCCGGAAGGCCACCCGCTGGCCCAGGAAATCGGCGCGGCGATGCTTGAGCGGTTGTGGAAACATCCTCGATTCATGTCAGCGGCGTTACCGCACAAAGTCTTCCCACCGCTGCTCAACTGCTACACCGCAGGTGGTAGTTTCGATTTTCATATCGACAACGCCGTGCGTCAGCCCAAGGGCAGCATCGAGCGCGTTCGCACCGACCTGTCGTCCACGTTGTTCTTCAGCGACCCGGACGAGTACGACGGTGGCGAGCTGGAAATTCAGGACACCTTCGGTACCCAACGAGTGAAATTGCCGGCCGGCGATCTGGTGCTCTATCCAGGCACTAGCCTGCACAAGGTCAACGCAGTCACTCGCGGTACACGTTATGCCTCGTTCTTCTGGACCCAAAGCCTGGTTCGCGAAGATAGCCAGCGCGCCTTGCTGTTCGAGATGGACGAGGCGATCCAGCAATTGACTCAGGACCTGCCGGATCATCCGTCGTTGATCCGCCTGACCGGCACCTATCACAACCTGCTGCGCCGTTGGGTCGAGGTGTAAGTGACGGACTTTCGTTTGCACCGCGAGGAAGTCCTCGACGGCGAGCGGCTCAGCGCCATGCTCGAAGAAAGCCCGGCCCGTGCGGCACAGGCGATTCTGCTGGCGGCTGGCGAGGGTGAGGTTGAGGCGCAAGCGTTGCTTGGGCAGATCCTGCTCGACGGCCGGGGCATCGCCCAGGATCAACCGCTGGCCGTACGCTGGTTTGGAATCGCTGCCGGTCAGGGGCACCTGATGGCGCGCAACATGCTGGGTCGTTGCCTTGAACATGGCTGGGGCTGTGCAGCGGATGCTTCAGTGGCTGCGCGGCATTACCGGATGGCGGCGCTAGCGGGGCTGGATTGGGCGATGTACAACCTTGCCAACCTGCTCGCCACCGGACGCGGGATAACAGAGAACCAAGCGCAAGCCCTGGCGTTGTATCGTCACGCCGCAGAGCAGGGCCACGCCAAATCCATGAACTTGTTGGGTCGCTATCTGGAAGAGGGACATCACTGCCCGCAGGATCAGTTTGCGGCTCGGGAATGGTATCGACGCTCGGCCGAGGGTGGGGATTTTCGTGGTCAGTTCAGTTATGCAGCAATACTGGCCGATGAAGGGCGGATCGAAGATGCGCTGGGCTGGTTGCGCAAGGCACTGGCCGGGGGAAACGTGAGCTTCTTGCGGGTGAGCATTGAATCATTGCTCAGCGCAAATCATCCACACATCCGCGGGATGGCTGATGCTTATCGGCAGCGGCTATCTCAGGTGCTTGCGTTTTAACGGTAGAGGGTTGCTACTCACTGTCTGGGTAGCGAAATTTCGCTTTATCAAGAATATTGCACGATAGAGAGCGTTACCCGAACAGGTTAACGCAGTCGTCGGCTGTGCGTAATGTTTGGCGATAAGCCTGCGGTTGTCGCTAACTTAACTGAGTCGGCGTCGTTAAACGAATTCAATTGCCCTGAGTTGAAATTCGATCGTTGTATTGGTTGTCTTGAATTTTAATATTTATAGGCTTGTTGGTGTTCGTTGCGGTGAACTAAGGTGGGTGTTCGCGATGTGCGTATTGGCTCGGAGGAACCGGCTAATTAGCGTCGTGAATAAAGTGAACTTAAATTAAATTCCGAAGAAGACAAGGAGTCTCTGATGGAGCTAAAAACCGATAACAAGGTGGTCGAGGCCGCGGCCAAAGCGCCCCTGGTATTTGTAAACGCATCGCTGGGTGAGGGTGGGGAATACAACCGGGAACCCGGAATGCAGTTGACCAAAGAGCAGATCATCAGTTTAAGGAAGTATGAAACCTTAGGTCTGTCTCTTCCCGTTAAGCTATCAGATGTCGTTGCCTATTTAAATTATGGTGTGGGTGATGGGGGCGGCACGGGGCTTACTGCCAGTGATTTTCTACACACATTCACCACGACATATAACCATGCCAAGCGCTGGTCGCCATTGCGCGAGCAAATAATGCTGACAGGCACCGACCTCAAGATTTTTGCCGGCAGCATTATCCGGACGGGTAACGGAATTGTAGAGGTTTATGACGACCTCAAAGCGTCGAAATACCTGGATGATTATGATATCAATACGCCGGAGGAGTACCTGAAGCTGAAACTCCGGATTCCGGATCTTCCCGATCTTGCTTTGCCTCCGGGAGATGTTCCGGAAATCAAGGACTACCTCAATGACTTGCTGGCGAAGGTCAGGCAATGCCATGAAAAGGCCGAGCGTGTCAGAAAACAATTGGACAGTTTTGGCACCGACATGCGCGAGAAAGTACTGCCGGAAATAAAGCTGAGATTGGAATTTGTTTCAAGGAATACGTATCAGGCCGATATTAAAGTTCTGCAAAAAGAGATCGATCAGCGCTCGGCGGAAATAGACGAACTCAACAAACAATATGATCAACTGGTTCAGGAAGCGATTAAGGCGGCAGCGACCCTCAATATTGGCGGGTTGATTCTCGGCATCTATCAGGGTGTCAAGGCTGAGCAGATACGCAGTCAACGTAATAAACTGAAGGAATTGCAAAAAGCCGCTAATCAAATTATGGCCAGCAAAAACCAGACGCTGAGTTCCTTGAACAAGGTGCGTGATGATCTTCAAAACCTGAGTTACGTTGCAATCGAAGCTGAGGTCGCGACTCAAAATCTTATGTTGGTGTGGAATGCATTGAGTACCTACATCACTGCCTCCGTAAAAGAGGTCGATATGCTGGATGAAGCGACTTCTTTGAGACGGTTTAAAAATCAGATAATCAGTATCGTTGCTCCGTGGGAGCAAATAAAGGTGAGCTCGGATCAATTGCTTGCTGTGTTCGCAGAGGCTGATAAGGAGCATGCGGGTAATTCTTTAGATTTTTGGAGCAAGATGGTCATGAGTTTGCTATTTAATGATTCGTATCACGCCGCTTTCAATATGGAGAGCTTGCGTGGTCATAATGCCGGGGTGCAACGAACGAACACGTCTGCGCAAATGCTCTTCGAACAATTCGATTACCTGCCCGGCACAGTCGGAGTCATGAATGATCTGACGCTCGCTATCAACAGGACAACATTCGAACTGCGTAATCAGGCTCAGACAACCCACATCCATTTGGAGCGTGCCGAGAAAAAACTCAAAGCCTATCAGGCGGAGCTGGATTATCCGGACGATGTGGAGGAGGTTCATGAGGATATGGAGGCGGAGCTCAAAAATGTATTCAATAAAATATCCGCACAAGCGGAAGATTTAAAAAGTATTCATAAGAGTGTTAGCGTCCCCTATGACAGGGACGCCTCGCAAGGATGGGTCGTTACACTGCAGCAGGATCGGGCATTTACTGAAGAACTCAAGATTAAAGCCGATGAAAAGCTAGCTGAACTGAGCGAGCAGATGAAGTCCGTTTCCGAAGCGATTGACTTGATCGGAAAAGCCGGTGTCGAAAAAATCGGTGAGGAGGCGAAGTTATCGCTGGAAAATTTGAAAGCCCTGGGCTTGGCGCCGCCGCAAATTCAAATCGCCTTGTTGGCCATTGATACGCTTAAAAAATTGATCTCTGGTATTGGGGAGGCCATTTCTTATCTCAACATGCTGGCGGCGTACAGCCGTCTCACGGAGAGAGCGGGTGACCTGAGGGTGCAGTTGCAAAAACACACCAAAGATATCGCCCAGGTTGATGGGAAGATTGAATTGGTAATGACGCTGGACAAGCTGGACGATGAGCGCTGGGGATACGTGAATGAATTCTCGAATCTGATTGGCGACTTTGAAAAGCTCACCCGCGACTTCAAGCAAGACACGTCGCTGCCCGTCGAAGAGCGGACGGAGACGGCGATCGCCCGGATCGTAGACACTATTAAATACCTGAAGTCCATTCATCAACAATAAGGAGTCGGGGAGGTGGGTGTACGCCCACCTCCCCAAGAGGGAGTATGAATACACGTGTATATGAGTTTACGGTGGCGCAGCGGCGCGTGTTAGATCGTTACACCCATTTCCTTGCTTCCCTGCACCCGACATTCAACGGTATACCGGTTGTGTTTGAGCGCCGTAGAAGGAGCGGCCATCAACTTGCGGTTCTGGCCAAGGATTCGCGTTTGAGCAATGCTCAGTTTAATGAACGATATCTGCAAGAATTTTGGGGGCGTACTGAAGAAGCCTGGCGTCTATACAAAGATTATGTTGAAGACCTCGAAACGTTCACTCGAGAGTCTTTGGAATTAACCGGGAAGACCTCCAGGAATGAACCGGTTGGCCAAGTGGATTTCCAGTTGTACAGTTTGTCCAGATCCACGATCTGGAAGTTGTTTCCGCCCAAAAATGTACCGGACTTGATTCACGAGTTGGCGCTTCGATTTTATGATCTGAGATCTGCAGTACGACAACTGAAGTATACAATCGTCGAAACGTATAACGAGTCATTTGGACTCAAGTCGGTATTCACGAGTGCAATGGACCATCGATCCTGTCTTTGCCATTCAACGCCGACTGTCGTGCAGGAGTTGTTTCGCGAGTCTGACACTACACCTGCCTGGGACATCAATTATTCTTCCAGGGATGCTTCGGTCAGGGCGGCAGAATATAAGGCCGATATTGCAGCGTTATTCCATGGATTCGTTTCTGTGAGCTCGCAGATGGGGCTGTTCATTGAAGAGCTCTATCAACGTATCGATGGTGCAATCAATGAGCTCTTGCGAGCAAAGGGTGTATCCAGACTCGGCGAATTAAATTTCAAGCTGGGCGCTGCTATGGAGGGCGCTAATGAAGGTATGGCAATGATGAGTCACTTGGAAGCATGGCTACGTAAATAAAAAAAAGGCCCATGTTTTCATGGGCCTTTTTTTACGGTATCGCTTATACGTAAAACGACTTCAACGGCGGGAAGCCATTGAACTCAACAGCGCTGTAGCTGGTGGTGTACGCGCCAGTGGACAGCCAGTACAGGCGGTCACCGATGGCCAGGTTCAATGGCAGGCCGTACTTGTAGTTTTCGTACATGATATCGGCGCTGTCGCAGGTTGGGCCGGCAATCACCACTTCTTCCATCTCGCCTTTCTTTTCGGTCCAGATCGGGAACTTGATGGCTTCGTCCATGGTTTCGATCAGGCCGGAGAACTTGCCCACATCCGTGTACACCCAGCGCTCGACGGCAGTGCGGGATTTGCGCGCGACCAATACCACTTCGCTGACCAGGATGCCGGCGTTGGCGATCAGCGAACGGCCTGGCTCAAGGATGATTTCCGGCAGGTCGTCACCGAAGTCTTCCTTGAGGAAACGGATGATTTCTTCGGCGTAGGTTTCCAGGCTGTTGGTGCGGGTGATGTAGTTGGCCGGGAAGCCGCCGCCCATGTTGATCAGCTTGAGGTGGATGCCGTCTTCTTCTTTCAGACGCTCGAAGATCACTTTGACCTTGGCGATTGCCGCGTCCCAGACGCTGATGTCGCGCTGCTGCGAGCCAACGTGGAAGGAGATGCCGTAAGGCACCAGGCCCAGATCGCGAGCGAGGATCAGCAGGTCCATGGCCATGTCGGTCTGGCAGCCGAATTTACGCGACAAAGGCCAATCGGCGGTGGTCGAGCCTTCGGTCAGGATACGCACATAGACTTTCGAACCCGGTGCAGCCTTGGCGATGTTGCGCAGGTCGGCTTCGGAGTCGGTGGCATACAGGCGCACGCCCTTCTCGAAGAAGTAGCGAATGTCCTTGGATTTCTTGATGGTGTTGCCGTAGCTGATGCGGTCCGGAGTCACGCCGCGACCCAGCACCTTGTCCAGCTCGTAAATCGAGGCGATGTCGAAGCTCGAACCTTTCTCTTTCAGCAGGTCGATGATCTCGACGGCCGGGTTGGCCTTGACCGCGTAGTAAACCTTGGCAAATTCGAAACCGGCGCGCAGGTCGTCATAGGCCTGGGCGATCATCGCGGTGTCGATAACCACGAACGGGGTTTCTTGCTTGTCGGCGAAAGCCTTCATTTTCTGAAAGGTTTCACGCGCGAAATAGTCTTCGACATTGATCGACATACTTGGGAGCTCCTAATGGCAAACGGGTAAAAACAATGGGTGCAAATGAACGTCCTCCGTATCCCCACTTTGGTTCGCCTACTTCCCAAGGCATGTCGCCGAAAGCAAAAAGGTCAACCTGGCGCTGCGCCGCGGGTGACCTTGCTGTCTCGTCGTCAGTACTTGAGCCGGATGGATCGTTTCCAGCATGGACGTTCGGCGCGAACTTTAGGACTTGAGCGGCTTGAGATCAACAAAAAATGTCGCGTTTTTGCACGCTTCCGTCGTGCGGTCCTGGTCAGTCACTTGTGTAACCGACCTGGATGACAGTGTGATGTTCCCGTTGGAGGGATATTTTGGGTGTTTCGGTGAGAGTTGTGGTGCCCCTAATCGCGAGCAAGCTCGCTCCCACACTGGATCTGTGGTGTGCATGCAATCTGTGCATCAACACACATCTCCTGTGGGAGCGAGCTTGCTCGCGATGGCGTCCGTCAGGCCAACGCTACTTCGGCAGGCGACACAATGCTGGTCTTGCCGCCACGCGAACGCCCGGAACTCAAGTACTCGGCAATCGACTCCTGCGTGACTTCACCGAGGAACACCCGCTCGGCGTCCATCACCGGCAGCCACGAGCGGTTGAACTCGTACATGCGCGACAGCAGGATCCGCAAGTGCTCGTCATAGGCCGCCGTGGCGTTGAACTCGCGCAGGTATTGCGCGCAGGTGCCGGTCTGACGATGCAGATCGCGGCGGCGCACGTAGCCCAGGGCCTTGTTGTCGGCGCAGGTGACCACCACGTAGCGGCGGTCGAGTTCGTCCATCAACTCCAGCGCTTCGGCCACCGGTGTTTCCGGGCTGACCGACGGTGCGTTGTCCGCCGCGTCTTCGGCCTTGACCAGCAGCAGGCGCTTGAGCGTGCTGTCCTGACCGACGAAGTTGCTGACAAAGTCATCCGCCGGGTGCGCGAGCAGGGTGTCCGGGTGGTCGATCTGGATCAGCTTGCCGCCACGGAAGATCGCGATCTTGTCGCCGAGCTTGATCGCTTCGTCGATGTCGTGGCTGACCATGATCACGGTCTTGCCCAATGCCCGTTGCATCTCGAAGAACTCGTTCTGGATCATCTCGCGGTTGATCGGGTCGACCGCGCCGAACGGTTCATCCATCAACAGCAGTGGGGCGTCTGCGGCCAGAGCGCGGATCACACCGATCCGCTGTTGCTGACCACCGGACAGCTCACGCGGGTAGCGACTCAGATACTGCTTGGGTTCCAGCTTGATCATGCTCATCAACTCGCGGGCGCGGTCGTGGCATTGCTGTTTGTCCCAGCCGAGCAGGCGCGGAACGATGGTGATGTTTTCCTCGATGGTCATGTTCGGAAACAGACCGATCTGCTGGATCACATAACCGATGTTGCGGCGCAGGGTTACGGCGTCCAGGTCAGTGGTGTCTTCGCCGTTGATCAGGATCTTGCCCGAGGTCGGTTTGATCAACCGGTTGATCATCTTCAGCGTGGTGCTCTTGCCGCAACCCGATGGCCCGAGGAACACGCAAATCTCGCCTTCATTGACGGTCAGGTTTACCGAGTCCACGGCTTTGATGTCTTTGCCGTTGCTGTGAAAGGTTTTACTGAGGTTTTGAAGTTCGATCATTTGAGTAATCCTTTTGGAGTCAGCGAGCGTTGCAGCCATTGCAGAAGCAGGTCGGCGAAGATCGCCAGAAGACTGACCAGCACTGCACCGACGATCAGCATCGACATGTCGCTGCGGCTGATGGCAGCGAGGATGAGTACGCCCAGACCACCGGCGCCAATGGTTGCGGCGATGGTCATCACCCCAATGTTCATCACCACGGCGGTGCGTACACCCGCGAGGATCACCGGCACCGCAATCGGCAACTCGACCCTGCGCAGGCGCTGGCCGAAGGTCATGCCGATACCGCGCGCGGCTTCGCGAATACCGGGTTCGACGCCAGTCAGCGCCAGGTAGGTGTTACGCATGATGGGTAGCAGGGAATACAGAAACACCGCGGTGATCGCCGGCATCGGCCCCAGGCCCTGGCCGAATTTCGAGTAGAACGGCAGCAGCAGACCGAACAGCGCAATCGACGGAATGGTCAGCAGCACCGTGGCGCTGGCTTGCAGAGGACCGGCCAGCGCTGGGAAGCGTGTCATCAGAATGCCCAGCGGCACACCGACCACAATTGCCAGAGTCACGGCAATGCCGACCAGGGTGATGTGTTGCCAGGTCAGGTGCAGGACGAGTGGCCAGTCCAGGTGGGAAAAGGCGTTGAGAAATTCCATGGCTTTTCCTCAGTTGATGGGGTGCTGGCGCAAGAAATCTGCGGCCACGGCGGAAGGGCTTTCGTGGTCGACGTCGACCCGCGCATTGAGCTGGCGCATGGTTTGGTCGTCGAACAGTTGGGCCAGCGGTTTGAGTTGTTCGGCCAATTGCGGGTGGGCGTCGAGGTAGGTTTGACGCACGACTGGCGCGGCGGTGTAGTCCGGGAAGTAATGCTTGTCGTCTTCCAGCAGTTTCAGCTTGAAGGCGTTCAAGCGCCCGTCGGTGGTGTAGACCAGGCCGGCAAATACCTGGCCATTGCGCAGCGCCGTGTAGACCAGCCCGGCGTCCATCTGGCGGATGTTGTTGCGGGTCAGGTTCATGCCGTAGAGCTTGACCATGCCTTTGAGGCCGTCGGAACGGTTGGCGAACTCGGTGTCCAGCGCCACCAGGTGGTTGGTCTTTGCCTCAGCGCTGAGCACGTTGTTCAAGTCGCTGATGCTGTTGATTTGCGGATACTCATCGGCAACGTTCTTCGGCAACGCGAGTGCATACGTGTTGCTGAATTTCGACGGAGCGAGCCAGACCAGCCCCTTTTTTGCGTCGAGTTCCTTGACCCGCGCGTAGGACTGTTCGCTGTCGAGCTTCTCAGTGACATGGTTGTAGGCCACCAGCGACACGCCGGTGTATTCCCACATCAGGTCCAGTTGGCCGTTTTCATGGGCACTGCGGGCCAGACTGCTGCCCAGACCTCCCGTCACCTGGACGTCGTAACCCTGGGTGCGCAGGTATTGGGAGGTGATTTCCGCGAGCAGGGTTTGTTCGGTGAACACCCGGGCACCGATGCGAATCAGCGGCTTTTCGGCGGCTTGGGCAAATCCTGCGCACAGCAGGACGCAGCCTAGTAACAAGCTAAATGTCTTCATGATTATTCCTTCGCTCAGCCGGATTAGGACTGAGGTAAACCGCGTTCCAGCCAGAGGCGGCTGGCCAGTGTCACCAGACCGTCGAGCAGCAATGCCAGCAGGGCGGTGCAGACTGCGCCGAGTATCAGTTGCGGCTGATTGTTCAAGGCAATGCCGGGGAAAATCAGGCTGCCCAGGCTATTGGCGCCGATCAGGAACGCCAGCGGTGCGGTGCCGACATTGATCGCCAATGCCACGCGCACGCCGCCGATGATGATCGGCACGGCGTTCGGCAGTTCGACCCGCCAGAGCACCTGACTCGGGGTCATGCCGATGCCGACGGCCGCTTCCTTGAGTGAACCCTGAACGTTTTTCAGGCCTTCGTAGGTGTTGCGCACGATGGGCAACAGGGACGCGAGGAACAACGCGAAGATCGCAGGGCCGCTGCCGATCCCGAGAATCCCCAGGGCAATGGCCAGTACGGCGAGAGGCGGGACAGTGTTGCCGATGTTGAAGAGTTGCATGAAGCGTTCGGCGCGTCCGACCATGGTCGGGCGGCTGAGGAAGATACCGGCGGGGATGCCCACAACGAGGGCGGCCAGCATGGAAGCGAGGACTAGAATCAGATGAGCTTGCAGGTAAAACAACAAATCGTCGCGGTACAGTTCGATCGTGTTGATGCCGATCCAGTGGATCAGCAGGGCCAGAAGGGCGACGACAACCGCTCCTCCTGTCAGCCCTTTGCCATAGCGAATAGCCACAGGCGGACTCCTTTATTTCAGTCGGCGAACAGTTTTTCGTGTGGCAACGCCATGCCTGGCTGCCGAAAAATGATCGCGAAAAGCAGCTCGTTCAATACCGGTAAAACGGCATCGGATCGAGCCATAAGCGCAGCCTTGTCAGGCTGACTTGCTGATATTTCAGCCCCTGACGACAGGTCGTAACAGGGGAGTGGACGCCTCCACGGTTTAAAAGGTTCCCACGTTAGACACTATTTAGCCACCCCGGCCGCCTCACCTCTCGGCAGCTGCTACAGGGCGAACGGTGGTCCGTAGATGTCGTTTTGAGCTATACTCGCCGCCCTTTTTTGAATCACCTGCCAGGCGATTTCCCATGACCAAACAGGCCGCCGAAGTCGCGAAACGCCGCACTTTCGCCATTATTTCCCACCCCGATGCGGGTAAGACCACCATCACCGAGAAGCTCTTGCTGATGGGCAAGGCGATTGCGATTGCTGGTACGGTGAAGTCTCGCAAATCCGACCGCCATGCCACCTCCGACTGGATGGAAATGGAAAAGCAGCGTGGTATTTCCATTACCACGTCGGTCATGCAGTTCCCGTATCGCGATCACATGATCAATCTGCTCGACACCCCGGGCCACGAAGACTTCTCCGAAGACACCTACCGCACCCTGACGGCGGTCGACTCGGCATTGATGGTTCTCGACGGCGGTAAGGGCGTAGAGCCACGGACCATCGCCCTGATGGACGTTTGCCGTCTACGTGACACGCCGATCGTCAGCTTCATCAACAAACTCGACCGCGACATTCGCGACCCGATCGAACTGCTCGACGAAATCGAAGCCGTCCTGAAGATCAAGGCTGCGCCGATCACCTGGCCGATCGGTTGCTACCGCGATTTCAAAGGCGTGTATCACCTCGCCGACGACTACATCATTGTGTACACCGCGGGCCACGGCCACGAGCGGACCGAGGTGAAAATCATCGAGAAGCTCGATTCCGATGAAGCCCGCGCGCACTTGGGTGACGAGTACCACCGCTTCGTCGAACAGCTGGAACTGGTGCAGGGCGCCTGCCACGAATTCAATCAGCAAGAGTTCATGGACGGCCAACTGACCCCGGTGTTCTTCGGTACCGCATTGGGCAACTTCGGGGTCGATCACGTGCTCGACGCCGTGGTCAACTGGGCGCCGAAGCCGCTGGCCCGTGTCGCCAACGAGCGTACCGTGGAGCCGGTGGAAGAGAAGTTCGCCGGTTTCGTGTTCAAGATCCAGGCGAACATGGACCCGAAACACCGCGACCGCATTGCCTTCATGCGTATCTGCTCCGGCAAGTACGAAAAAGGCATGAAGATGCGCCACGTGCGCACCGGCAAGGACGTACGGATCGGTGATGCGCTGACCTTCTTCTCCTCTGAGCGTGAGCAACTGGAAGAAGCGTTTGCCGGCGACATCATCGGTCTGCACAACCACGGCACCATCCAGATCGGCGACACCTTCACCGAAGGCGAAACCCTGGGCTTCACCGGTATCCCGCACTTCGCCCCGGAACTGTTCCGCCGCGTACGCCTGAAGGATCCGCTGAAATCCAAGCAACTTCGCCAGGGCTTGCAGCAGCTGGCCGAAGAGGGCGCGACCCAGGTGTTCTTCCCGGAACGCAGCAACGACATCATCCTCGGCGCCGTCGGTGTGCTGCAGTTCGATGTGGTCGCCAGCCGCCTGAAAGAGGAATACAAGGTCGAATGCGCCTACGAGCCGATCACGGTCTATTCTGCGCGCTGGATCGATTGCAGCGATAAGAAGAAGCTCGAAGAGTTCAGCGTCAAGGCTGTGGAAAACCTTGCGATTGACGGCGGCGGTCACCTGACCTACCTGGCCCCGACCCGGGTCAATCTGGCGCTGATGGAAGAACGTTGGCCGGACGTGAAATTCCGTGCGACGCGTGAGCATCACTAAGCACTGAACAGCTACGCCGAAAGCCCCGATGCGAAAGCTTCGGGGCTTTTTTATGAGAGAAAAGATCGCAGCGTGCCGCAGCTCCTGCGAAACGTGCGTACATCCGAAGGCTGCGATCTTTTGATTTTCAATCCAGCCGAAATAGCTTTTTGGCCTAACCATTATTCCAAACCTGTCTTTTGGCAAAAGGCAATTGGCGACCATCGTTAGTGTCCTATCTGGTCAATCCCGTCTATCCAGACTAGATTTCAGACAGCGCTGCGGTCGTTGGAACTACGATCCGCAGCTATCCGTGATTCACCTACGAAAGGATGGAATCAGCTATGAGCATTTTTCAACGCATGGTGTTACTGATCAAAGTGCTGGTGTTGCTGTCGGTGGGCACTTCGGCAGCGTGGGCGAGCAGCGGCGCGGTGCAGGACCAGGGTTTTTGGGCCGCAAAAAGTGTGCAGGGCAGTGGCTTGATGGTCGCCACTGGTGATCAGAGTCAGGGTGACAGTAAAGGCGATGAGGACCCGTCCTCCGACGATTCCGAAGACGATACCCAGGGTTAAGGATTCTTAAGGATTCAGGCAAAAGAAAACCCCTCTTTCCGGACTGATGCGCAATCGGAGAAGGAGGGGTTTGGTTAACACATTGAAAGCGCCCCGAGAGGGCGCTTTTTCATGCCCGGCTTAGACGACGAATTGCTCGGCGTAATGGCAGGCCACCTGGCGGCTGTCGAGTTGGCGCAGGGCCGGCTCTTCTTTGCTGCACCGTTCAGTGGCGTACGGGCAGCGCTTGTGGAAAGCGCAGCCGGACGGCGGGTTCAGCGGGTTCGGCAGTTCGCCGACGATCTTGATTTTCGGCTTGGTCGGATCCGGGTGGATCGTCGGTGTGGCCGACAGAAGGGCCTGGGTGTACGGGTGCAGAGGACGGGTGTAGATGTCTTCTTTCGGGCCCATTTCCACCGGACGGCCGAGGTACATCACCAACACTTGGTCGGCGACGTGACGCACCACCGCCAGGTTGTGGGAGATGAACACGTAGGCGGTGTTGAACTCTTGTTGAAGATCCATGAACAGGTTCAGCACCTGAGCCTGGATTGACACGTCCAGCGCCGAGGTCGGTTCGTCCGCGACCAGCACTTTGGGTTGCAGCATCATGGCGCGTGCCAGGGCGATCCGCTGGCGCTGACCGCCCGAGAACATGTGCGGATAACGCTGGTAGTGCTCAGGACGCAAGCCGACCTGTTTCATCATCGCCTGGACTTTTTCACGGCGCTCGGCCGCGGAAAGCTTGGTGTTGATCAATAATGGCTCTGCAAGCTGATCGCCGATTTTCTGCCGTGGGTTCAGCGAGGCGTAAGGGCTCTGAAAGACCATCTGCACATCTTTGCGCAGTTGTTTGCGTTCGGCCTTGTTGGCACCGGTGACTTCTTGCCCGGCGATTTTCAACGAGCCCGAAGACGGCTCTTCGATCAACGTCAGGGCACGGGCCAGGGTCGACTTGCCGCAACCGGACTCGCCTACAACAGCGAGGGTCTTGCCGGCTTCGAGTTCGAACGACACGCCATTGAGTGCGCGTACCAGCGCGGTGCCTTTGAACAGGCCGCGGGAGACTTCGTAGTGACGGGTCAGGTCACGGGCGGTGAGAACGACGGCCATTACGCCACCTCCTGATTCAAAGGATAGAAGCAGCGGGCGAGGCTGTTGCTTTTCGGGTCCAGGCCTGGACGTTGTTGACGGCAGCGGTCCTGCACGTACGGGCAGCGCGGCGACAGCAGGCAGCCTTGCGGACGGTCATAACGGCCGGGAACGATGCCCGGCAGCGTGGCCAGGCGCGAGGAACCCAGGCTGTGCTCGGGAATGGCCTTGAGCAGCGCTTCGCTGTACGGGTGCGCAGGGATGTCGAATAACTGCGGCACCTGACCGACTTCTACTGCTTGGCCGGCGTACATCACGCACACGCGCTGAGCGGTTTCGGCCACCACGGCGAGGTCGTGAGTGATCAGCACCAGACCCATGTTCTGCTCTTTTTGCAGCGCCAGCAGCAGGTCCATGATCTGCGCCTGAATCGTCACGTCCAACGCTGTGGTCGGTTCGTCGGCGATCAGCAGTTTCGGTTCGCCGGCAATCGCCATGGCAATCGCCACGCGTTGGCTCATACCGCCGGACAGTTGATGCGGGTAGGCATCCATACGGCTTGCGGCGCCCGGGATTTCGACTTTTTCCAGCAGCTCGATGGCGCGCTTACGGGCGGCCTTGCTGGACATTTTCAGGTGCAGACGTAGCACTTCTTCGATCTGGAAACCGACGGTATAGCTCGGGTTCAGTGCGGTCATAGGGTCCTGGAAGACCATGGCCAGGTCTTTGCCGACGATTTGCCGACGCTGACGGTTGCTGAGCTTGAGCATGTTCTTGCCGTCGAAATTCAGGGCGTCAGCGGTGACGATCCCTGGATGTTCGATCAGGCCCATCAGCGCCATCATGGTCACGGACTTGCCGGACCCCGACTCGCCAACGATGGCCAGGACTTCGCCCTTGTCCACGGAAATGTCGAGGCCATCGACCACCGGAACGGCGTTCTTGTCGCCGAAGCGAACGTTGAGATTCTTGATTTCTAACAGTGACATTTGAATCTCCTCAGGCGGCGTTCTTGAGTTTCGGGTCCAGCGCATCGCGCAGGCCGTCGCCCATCAAGTTGATTGCCAGCACGCTGAGCAAAATGGTCAAACCAGGCAGGCTGACGACCCACCAGGCGCGTTCGATGTAGTCGCGAGCCGAAGCCAGCATGGTGCCCCACTCAGGGGTTGGCGGTTGTACGCCAAGGCCGAGGAAGCCCAGTGCCGCGGCATCGAGAATCGCCGAGGAGAAGCTCAGGGTCGCCTGAACGATCAGTGGTGCCATGCAGTTGGGCAGCACAGTGACGAACATCAGACGTGGCAGACCGGCACCGGCCAGGCGTGCGGCGGTCACGTAGTCGCGGTTCAGTTCGCCCATCACCGCGGCGCGGGTCAGACGAACATAGGACGGCAACGAAACCACGGCGATGGCGATAATGGTGTTGATCAGGCCAGGGCCGAGGATGGCGACGATCGCCACAGCCAGCAGCAGGGATGGCAGGGCCAGCATGATGTCCATCAGACGCATGATGGTCGGGCCCAGCAGGCGCGGGAAGAACCCGGCGAACAGACCCAGCAGGATCCCCGGAATCAGCGACATGACCACCGACGACAGGCCGATCAACAAGGACAGGCGCGAACCGTGGATCAGACGCGACAGCAGGTCGCGACCCAGTTCATCGGTGCCGAGCAGGAACTGCATCTGCCCATTTGCCAGCCAGGCTGGCGGGGTCAGCAGGAAGTCGCGGAACTGCTCGCTCGGGTTATGCGGAGCTACCCATGGGGCGAAAATCGCGCAAAAAATAACCAGCAGCATGAAGAACAGGCCGGCAACGGCACCCTTGTTCTTGGAGAAGGCTTGCCAGAACTCTTTGTACGGGGACGGGTAAAGCAGGCTTTGATCGACTGCTACGGTAGACGTTGGAGTACTCATTCGTAGGGTCTCAGCGCTGGTGACGGATGCGTGGGTTTGCGAAGCCATAAAGAATATCCACTACAAAGTTGACCAGAATCACCAGGCAGGCGATTAACAAGATTCCGTTTTGCACCACTGGGTAGTCCCGGGCGCCAATGGCTTCGATCAGCCATTTGCCGATACCGGGCCAGGAGAAGATGGTTTCGGTCAGAACCGCACCGGCCAGCAATGTGCCGACTTGCAAGCCGACCACGGTCAGTACCGGGATCAAGGCGTTGCGCAGGCCGTGAACGAACACCACGCGCGACGGCGACAGGCCTTTGGCCCGGGCGGTGCGGATGTAGTCTTCACGCAGGACTTCGAGCATCGAGGAGCGGGTCATCCGGGCGATCACCGCCAACGGGATAGTGCCGAGCACGATGGCCGGAAGAATCAGGTGGTGCAGGGCGTCGAAGAACGCGCCAGTGTCATTGGCCAGCAGGGTGTCGATGAGCATGAAGCCGGTTCTTGGCTCGATGTCGTAAAGCAGGTCGATCCGTCCGGACACCGGGGTCAAGCCCAGGGAGACCGAGAAGAACATGATGAGGATCAGACCCCACCAGAAGATCGGCATCGAATACCCGGCAAGGGAGATGCCCATTACCCCATGGTCGAATAGGGACCCTCGCTTCAGCGCCGCGATCACCCCGGCCAATAGCCCGAGAACGCCAGCGAACAGCAAGGCCGCCATGGACAGTTCCAGAGTTGCCGGGAACAGCGAGGTGAACTCGGTCCATACGCTTTCACGGGTACGCAGGGATTCACCCAGGTCACCGTGGGCCAGTTTGCCGATGTAGTCCAGATACTGGGCGTACAGCGGTTTGTTCAGACCAAGGCGTTCCATTGCCTGAGCATGCATTTCGGGATCGACCCGACGTTCTCCCATCATGACTTCCACGGGGTCGCCGGGAATCATGCGAATCAACGCGAAAGTCAGCAGGGTGATGCCGAAGAACGTGGGGATCAATAATCCCAATCGGCGGGCAATAAAACTAAACATCTTCTGGTGTACCTCATCAGCCGGTTAGGCGTTCCCGGCAGCGTTGGGGTCAACGTTGCCGGGCGTTTTCTTATCTACTTCACCTGGGTGGTGGCGAAGTTATTAGTGGTAAGGGGGCTAATGTGGTAGCCCTCTACGTTGTTGCGCATTGCGGTGAACATGCGGGTGTGGGCCATGCTGATCCATGGCTGGTCCTGATTGAAAATCAGTTGGGCCTGTTCATAGAGCGCTGTGCGTTCGGCAGGGTTTACTTTAGCTCGGGCTTCATCGATTAGCGTCTGAAACTTCTCATTGCACCAGCGGGCGTAGTTTTCGCCGTTCTTCGCTGCTTCGCAACTGAGGTTAGGCGTCAGGAAGTTATCCGGGTCGCCGTTGTCGCCCGCCCATCCGGCAGAAACCATGTCGTGCTCGCCGTTTTTGGCGCGCTTGAGCATTTCGCCCCATTCCATGACGCGAATGTCGAGCTTGATCCCGACCTTGGCCAGGTCCGCTTGCATCATCTGTGCGCCGAGCATCGGGTTCGGGTTGGTCGGGCCACCACCGTTACGGGTGAACAGGGTCAGCACAGTACCCTCCGGCACGCCCGCTTCCTTGAGCAGGGCGCGGGCCTTGTCGAGGTCACGGGGTGGGTTTTTCAGGTCGTGGTTGTAGCCCAGCAGCGTCGGCGGGTACGGGTTGACCGCCACCGTGGCGTTATTTTTGCCGAACAGCGCGTTGACGTAGGCTGCCTTGTCGAAAGCGATGTCGATCGCCTTACGGACCCGCACGTCGCTCATGTATTTATGCTGGGTGTTCATGGCGATGTAGGAGACGGTCATCGCGTCCATTTCATCGACGTTCAGGTTGGTGTCTTTCTTGATGCTCGGGATGTCATCGGGCTTGGGATACAGTGCGACCTGGCATTCGTTGGCCTTGAGCTTTTGCAGGCGCACGTTGTTGTCGGTGGCGATGGCCAGGATCAGCGCGTCTGCCGGTGGCTTGCCGCGGAAGTACTCCGGGTTGGCCTTGAAGCGGACCTGAGCGTCCTTGGCGTAACGCTGGAAGATGAACGGGCCGGTGCCGACCGGTTTGCTGTTCAGGTCGCCGGTCTTGTCGGCCTTGAGCAGTTGGTCAGCGTACTCGGCGGAGTAGATCGAGGCGAACGCCATGGCAACGTCTGCGAGGAATGGCGCTTCGCGGCGGGTCAGAGTGAATTTGACCGTGTTGTCGTCAACCTTCTCGACACTTTTGAGCAGTTCCTTGAAACCCATGCTTTCAAAGTACGGGAAGCCCACGCTCGACTTGGTGTGCCACGGGTGTTTCGGGTCCAGCTGACGCTGGAAACTCCAGACCACGTCGTCGGCATTCATGTCGCGGGTCGGCTTGAAGTAATCGGTGGTGTGAAACTTGACGCCTTTGCGCAAGTGGAACGTGTAGGTCAGACCGTCCTCGCTGATGTCCCAAGAGTCGGCCAGTGCCGGAATCACCTCAGTGGTACCGGGCTTGAAGTCCGCCAGTCGGTTGAAGATGGTTTCAGCCACCGCATCGGCTGTGACTGCAGTCGTGTACTGGACCATATCGAAGCCTTCCGGGCTGGCTTCGGTACAGACCACCAAGGGTTTGGCCGAGGCGCCGATAGCGACACTCAGCAGCGCGGCGGCGATGGCCGCACGTAGGGGAAGCATTTTCATCAAGAGCCCTCTGCAATCGGTTGAACAGGAAAAAACCAGACGGCCAACTCGTCATGAGTCAGCCGTTTGGCAGCGTTTTTACAAAATGTTGAACGGGATGGTGGTCACGAGACGGAACTCGTTGAGACTGCCGTCAGCCTGGTTTTCGCTCGCACGGTGCGCGGTGTAGGTCGCGCGAACTGTGGTGGCCTTGAGTGGACCGCTCTGTACGGCGTACGAAGCACCGATGCCGTATTCATAGTGGTGCTCGCCATCCATGTTTTTCACGTCATAGGCGGTGCCGGTGTAGTGCGTACCGTCGATGCCCCAGCCGCGAGCCTGGTAGATGTTGAACTTCAGGCCTGGCACACCGTATTCAGCCATGTTCAGGCCATAGGCGATCTGGAAGGACTTCTCGTTCGGGCCGTTGAAGTCCGAGAGCAGAGAGTTAGCCAGGTAAATGCCGTTGGTTTCGTGCAGGTAGTCGAAGTACTCGTCACCGGCAATTTGCTGCCAGGAGAACGTCAGGCTGTGAGCCTGGTGGGTCAGACCGAACGACACGGAGTAGGCATCGTTGTTGATGTTGCCCATTTCCTTTTTGCCGGTGTCGAGGGTCTTGTAGTAGTTCAGGCCGGTGGTCAGGCCCAGCACCGAGCTATCGCCCAGTTCGTGGGTGGCGCCGAAGTAGTACTGATTCCAGAAGTCCTCGACGTTCGCGACGTACAGGCTGGTCTTCAGGCTTTTGAACGGCTGATAGTTGAGACCAGCGGTGTTCACGCGATCGGTTTCGGCCTTGTTGTTGGTGTACTCGGTACGGAATTTCGACAGGCTCTCTTCGGTCCGCGGGGATACGCGGTCAAAGGATCCTGCGTCGAACGACAGGTTGTTCAGCTCTTCGCTGTGCAGGCTCACACCCTCAAAGCTCGAAGGCAATGCACGGTTACCGATGGTGTCGACAATCGGAGTGCTGAAATTCTGGCGACCGGCGGTCAGCGTCGTGTTCGATACGCGGAACTTGACGTTGGCCAGGCCCAGTTTGCTCCACTGGCCTTGGGCATCGCCGCCTTCTTTGGTCAGGGTACGGTTGTTGCCTGCGCCTGGACGAGAGCCCGGTGCACCGCCGTTGTTGGACGCCAGGTCCTTGTGATCACGATCCAGTGCCACGGCGTTGTAGGCAGCCACTTCAGTGCTGACACCGATGGTGCCCTGAGTGAAGCCGGAGTTGTACTTGACGATCGTGCCCTGAACCCAGTTGATACGGCGGTCGGTTGGCGTCGCCACACCGTCTTTGAGGTAGGTGAACTTGCCGCCACGTTTCAGTTGTTCGTTGGCGTACCAGTTACGCGTGCTGCCGTCGATCTTCTGACCTTCGACAAAGCCTGTTGCATCGGCTTGCGCGCTGCTGGTGTTGACCGTAACCGGGGTGAATTCCTGGCTCTGGGTTTCTGCGTAAGCCGTGGCGGTGACGCTGCTGATGGCCAAGGCCAATATCGCGGTGCTGCTCAGTCTCATGGGTGAAGCTCCTTTCTTTCTTTTTTTAATGCCGGTCTTTTTTGGTGATCCGGCTATTTGGTTTTGAACTCATTCACGCATCGCAAACGTTTGCATTTGGCGTGTTCGCCGAATTCAGGCAACACCTTTGCGCGAGGGCGAAAATCGCCCTCAGGGTTCTGGTTAATCAGTTATTGGTCGATGCTGACACCCGAGAAAACGTTACGGCCGAAGGGGCTGACCTTGAATCCTTCGACTTTGGCGCTCAACGGCTGGTTAACCGTCGAGTGGGCGACAGGGGTGATCGGCACTTGCTGCTTGAGCAATTGCTGAGCCTGTTTGTAGAGCACCGTGCGTTGCTCGCGGTCGGTGACAATCTTGGCCTGCTTGATCAGCTTGTCGTATTGCGGGTCACACCACATGGAGTAGTTGTTGCCGCCAATCGCGTCGCAGCTGTACAGGGTGCCCAGCCAGTTGTCCGGGTCCCCGTTGTCGCCGGTCCAGCCGATCAGGCTGACGTCATGCTCGCCATTCTTGGTGCGCTTGATGTACTCGCCCCATTCGTAGCTGACGATCTTCACTTTCAGGCCGATTTTCGCCCAGTCCGACTGAAGCATCTCAGCCATCAGCTTGGCGTTCGGGTTGTATGGACGCTGCACGGGCATCGCCCACAGGGTGATCTCGGTGCCTTCCTTGACCCCGGCAGCCTTGAGCAATTCCTTGGCTTTTTCCGGGTTGTAGGCGGCGTCTTTGATGGTTTCGTCGTAGGACCACTGGGTCGGTGGCATGGCGTTGACCGCCAGTTGGCCGGCACCTTGGTACACCGCCTTGAGAATCCCTTGCTTGTTCACCGCCATGTCCAGCGCCTGGCGCACTTCGAGCTGGTCGAAGGGTTTATGCCGCACGTTGTAGGCGATGTAGCCGAGGTTGAAACCAGGCTTCTCGATGAGCTGCAGCTTGGGGTCGTTTTTCAGCGCGTCGACATCGGCCGGGCGTGGGTGCAGGGTGATCTGGCATTCGTTTTTCTTGAGCTTCTGCACGCGCACCGACGCATCGGTGTTGATGGCGAAAATCAGTTGGTCAAGCTTGACCCGGCTCGGGTCCCAGTAGTGTTTGTTGCCGGTGTAGCGGATGTTGGAATCTTTCTGGTAGCTCTTGAACACGAACGGCCCGGTGCCGATCGGCTTCTGGTTGATATCGCTCGGCTTGCCGGACGCGAGCAACTGGTCGGCGTATTCGGCAGAGAGAATCGAGGCGAAACTCATGGCGATGTTCTGAATGAACGCGGCGTCTACCGAGTTCAGGGTCATGACCACGGTCAGCGGCCCGGTCTTCTCGACCTTGGCGATGTTCTTGTTCAGGCTCATCCCGTTGAAGTATGGAAACTCGGTCGGGTAAGCCTTACGGAATGGATGCTCGGCATCGAGCATGCGATTGAAGGTGAACAACACGTCGTCGGCGTTGAAATCGCGGCTCGGCGTGAAGTACTTGGTGCTGTGAAATTTCACCCCTTCGCGCAGGTGGAACGTGTACTTGAGACCATCCTCGGAAATATCCCAACGGGTGGCCAGGCCCGGTACGACACTGGTAGCGCCTTTTTCGAACTCGGCCAGCCGGTTGTACAACGGTTCGGCGGCATCGTTGTCGGTTGCAGTGGTGTACTGCGCGGTGTCGAAACCTGCCGGGCTGCCTTCGGAGCAAAACACCAGGCTGTTGTTGGCGGCCTGGCTGATTGACGTGGCGGCCAACAGGCTAGTGCCCAGCAATGCGGATAAAACCAAGGTATGACGCATGACGCTCCCTCTCTTTTTAGGTGTTAAACAGTGCGTCATCGTCCCGTCCTGGGACGTGCAGACATCACTGATCCAAAGCCATGGGTTCAGCAGTTGCCAGCCGCAGCGAAAAAACGGCCGTACCCCGACGGTATGAGTCGAAGGTCAGGCGGTAAATGCGTAAGGCCTGAAAAACAGGTAGGAAAAGGCGACACGTCCTAAACCCGCTGCAGTAGTCCGCAGTGGTTTGGGAAGTAGGCGAATTCCAGCTGTCTTGGCAGATAAGGCAGCGGCGACGTCAAGGACGTCGCCGTTGCAAAACCCTATTTGCTGACGCTGACGCCGTAGAAGGAGTTCAAGCCAAATGGGCTGATCTTGAAGTCCTGCACGTTGTCGCGCATGGGTTGGAACACCGTCGAGTGAGCGATAGGTGTCATTGGAACGGCGTCTTTGAGGACGTGTTGCGCCTGTTTGTACAGTTCGGTGCGCTTGGCCTGATCGGTAGTGCGCTTGGCTTCTTTCACGATGCCGTCAAACTTCTTGTCACACCACTTGGAGAAGTTGTTGCCCTGCAGCGAATCGCAGCCGAACAGCACGTTCAGCCAGTTGTCCGGGTCACCGTTGTCGCCGCTCCAGCCAATCAGCATCGCGCCGTTTTCGCCGCCTTTGGAGCGCTTGATGTACTCGCCCCACTCATAGGTCACGATCTTGGCCTTGATACCGATCTTGGCCCAGTCGGACTGCAGCATTTCAGCCATCAGTTTGGCGTTCGGGTTGTAAGGACGCTGCACCGGCATCGCCCACAGGTTGATCTCGGTGCCTTCCTTGATGCCGGCTTCCTTGAGCAGCTCTTTAGCTTTCTCAGGGTTGTACGGCGCATCCTTGATGGTGGTGTCGTAAGACCACTGGGTTGGCGGCATGGCGTTGACCGCCAGTTGACCCGCACCCTGGTAAACCGAGTCGATGATCTGCTGTTTGTTGACAGCCATGTCCAGTGCCTGACGCACTTTCAGTTGAGCCATCGGGTTCGGCTGATCGCTGCCCTTGATCTTGTCCATCACGTTGTAGGCGATGTAACCCAGGTTGAAACCAGCCTGGTCAGGCACCTTCAGAGTCTTGTCTTCTTTCAGCGCCTTCAGGTCGGCCGGGCGTGGGAACAGAGTGATCTGGCACTCGTTCTTTTTCAGCTTCTGAATACGCACCGACGGGTCGGTGGTGATGGCGAAGATCAGGTTGTCGATCTTGACGTCGTCAGGCTTCCAGTAGTCCTTGTTCCCGGTGTAGCGGATGTTGGAGTCTTTCTGGTAGCTCTTGAACACGAACGGACCAGTGCCGACCGGCTTCTGGTTGATGTCGGCGGCTTTGCCTTCCTTGAGCAGCTGGGCAGCGTACTCGGCGGACTGGACCGAAGCGAAGCTCATGGCCATGTTCTGGATGAACGCGGCATCAACTTCTTTGAGGGTGAACTTGACGGTGTGCTCGTCGACTTTGTCGATCTTGGTGATGTTGGTGTCCATCCCCATGTCGGTGAAGTACGGGAATTCGGTCGGGTAGGCCTTACGGAACGGGTCATCCTTGTTAATCATGCGATTGAAGGTGAACAGCACGTCGTCGGCGTTGAAGTTACGCGTCGGCTTGAAATACGGTGTGGTGTGGAACTTGACGCCTTCACGCAGATGGAAGGTATAGGTCAGGCCATCCGGGGAAATGTCCCAGCTGGTGGCCAGGCCAGGAACAACGGCGGTGCCGCCACGTTCGAACTGGCTCAAACGGTTGAACATGGTTTCTGCAGAGGCGTCGAAGTCGGTTCCGGTGGTGTACTGACCAGGGTCGAAACCGGCCGGGCTCCCTTCGGAGCAAAACACCAGGTTAGTCGCAGCTTGGGCGAAAGGTGCGCTAGCTAACAAGCTTGCGCCGACTAAAAACGGAATGACCGCGTGTTTAAGCATGGTGGCCTCATGATTTGTTGTCATTTTTGGAATTAGAGGACGACCTCGTGAGTCGACCTGCGGATACTTATGCAGGGCCCATACCCAATGCAAGATGCCGAATGGCTACAAGCCTTAAACAGTGGCACGAACGTACCTTAATGTCGCATATGTATAAATGTTGACGCATTTGACCGTTTGCAGTCGTTTTTTTCGGTGCAAACGACGCACCATAGAGGTGCGTCCTGGGCGCTTGGCGCACCCGGCCGGAGCGTGGTGTTACTTATTTATACCTACGCCATAAAAGGGTGTGAGGCCAAACGGGCTGATCTTGAAGTCCACGACTTCCTTGCGCAGTGGCTGGAACACCGTCGAGTTCGCAATCGGGGTGATGGGCACCTGTTGCTTAAGGATTTTCTGTGCCTGTTGGTACAGATTGACCCGTTGCTGTTTGTCAGTGGACACCTTGGCGTTCTGGATCAATTTGTCGTAAGCCGGGTCGCACCACTTGGCGTAGTTGCTACCTTTCACCGCGGCGCAGCTGTAGAGCACGCCAAGCCAGTTATCCGGGTCACCGTTGTCGCCGGTCCAGCCGTAGATCATCGCGTCGTGCTCGCCGTTCTTGGCGCGCTTGATGTACTCGCCCCATTCATAGCTGACGATGTTGGCCGTGATGCCGACCTTGGCCCAGTCCTGCTGGATCATCTGCGCCGACATCCGCGCATTCGGGTTGGAGGCGCGTTGCACGGTCATCGCCCACAAATTGATGGTGGTACCGGGTGCAACCCCTGCTTCTTTTAGTAGCGCACGGGCTTTGGTCGGGTCGTAGGGGGCGTCCTTGATGTTCGGGTCATACGACCATTGCGCCGGCGGCAGGGCGTTCTGCGCCAGTTGCCCGGCGCTTTGGTAGACGGCCTTGATGATTGCGGGCTTGTCGATCGCCATGTCCAGCGCCTGGCGAACCTTGAGCTGATCCAGCGGCGGGTGGGTCACGTTGTAGGCGAGGAAACCGAGGTTGAAGCCGGCTTGCTTGAGCACCCGCAGATTCGGGTCCTGCTCCATCACTTCGATGTCGGCCGGGCGCGGGTAACCGCTGACCTGACATTCGCCGGTCTTGAGTTTTTGCAGGCGCACGGCGGCGTCCGGGGTGATCGAGAAAATCAGGTTGTCGAGTTTCACGTCCTCGGGTTTCCAGTAGGCGCGGTTGGCGCTGTAACGGATCTGCGAGTCCTTCTGATAACGCTTGAACACAAATGGCCCGGTACCGACCGGCTTCTGGTTGAGGTCAGCGGCCTTGCCCTCTTTGAGCAACTGCGCGGCGTACTCGGCGGACTGGATCGACGCGAAGCTCATCGCCAGGTTCTGCACAAACGCGGCGTCAATGTTGTTCAGGCGAAAGCGCACCGTGTGCTCGTCGACCTTGTCGACACTTTTGATCGTGGTGTTCAGGCCCATGTCGGTGAAGTACGGCGACTCGGCGGGGTAGGCCTTGCGAAAGGCATTTTCGGGGTCGAGCAAGCGCTGGAAGGTGAACAGCACATCGTCCGCGTCGAAATCGCGGCTCGGCGTGAAGTAGTCGGTGGTATGAAACTTCACCCCTTCGCGCAGGTGGAAGGTGTAGCTCAGGCCATCGCTGGAAACCTCCCAACTCGTCGCCAGCCCCGGCTCGACTTCGGTGCCGCCACGTTTGAATTGGGTGAGACGGTTGAACACTGTTTCGGCCGACGCATCGAAATCCGTGCCGCTGGTGTACTGGCTGGGGTCGAAGCCGGCAGGGCTGGCTTCGGAGCAGTAGACCAGGGTGGTTGTAGCCTGGGCGAATGGGGCGATGGTGGCGAGGATGAAGGCAAGCAGAAGCGGTTTGACGGTGATTCTATCCATGGAGTCCCCGAGGGTTTGGCGGCGGCTTTTTCTGGAGAGTAGCGTTGTTGATGGGGGACGCGGAAATATCCGTTTGTTAGGGGGACCCCTCTGTTATGGCATACACAGCGAGGCACTGGTCTTGTAGTCGACTGTGGCGCTATCGGTATCTACGCACCTCTGATGAGCGCCAAATCTCCCGTAGGAGCTGCCGCAGGCTGCGATCTCTTGATCTTCGGCATCCTTGCAAACGCCAAAAGATCAAAAGATCGCAGCCTGCGGCAGATCCTACAGGTGATCTGAGCGGATTACGGCATCAACACTTCAATCGAACCATCGGCGGTCATGCTGACCTGGCTGGTGCCGGCTTCGACTTCCGGGGTCACCGGTGCCGAGTCCATGCCCGCGGCTTTCATCATCATTGGCGCGCGCAAGTAAGGCTGTGGATATCCGTTGCTGTTGAGGTTCAGGTTGACGATTTTGTAACCCTTGCCGCCCAGTGCATCGGTGGCCAGTTGGGCGCGGGCCTTGAAGGCAGTGACGGCTTCTTTGAGCAACGCATCTTCGCTGGCCTTGCGGGTCGGGGTGGCGATGGCGAAGTCCATGCCGCCCATTTTCAGGTCGGTCAGCAGTTCGCCGGTGAGCTTGGACAGCGCAGCGAAGTTCGAGCTTTCCAGGCGCAGTTCGGCGCGTTCACGCCAGCCAGTGATTTTCTGGCCCTTGGTGTCGTAGATCGGGTAGCTGTGACGGCTGCCCTGACGCAGAGTGATGTCTTTGACCTGTTTGGCCTGGCCTAGCGCTTTGTTCATGGTGGTGCTGACGTCGGCGGCGAGTTTCGCCGGGTCGGTGTTTTGTTCTTCGGTGTAGAGGGTCACGATCATCAGGTCGCGGGCCACTTCCTGGCTGACTTCGGCGCGCAGGGAAATCTGGTTGTAGTGAAGTTCGTCGGCGGCCAATGCCGGCAGGCTGGCGAGGGTACCGGCACTGAGGGCGAGAAGGGCGGCGCTGCGGCGCAATGTGTTCATGAAAGCTCCTTGGATGATGCGCAGGGGTTGTGGTCCGAACCTGCGTGAAACCATCAGACTCTAGCTTTTATTGTCGGGTTCAGCCGGTTACAACTTCTATACAGATGATCCGGGCCGAAGCTGTGGCGCTTTGCCGCACTTTTGCCTGTCGGGGCCCTCGCTTGGTTATACTCGACGCGATCCGCCTGGAGCGCTCATCAGGAGAGCTCATGCTCGCCCCCGTACAACTGCTTTCCGCGACTCGCCAGAACCTCTGGCGACTGACATTCATCCGCACCCTGGTGCTGGCCGCCCAGGCCGGTTCGGTGGGGCTCGCCTACTGGTTCAACCTGCTGCCGCTGCCGTGGTTTCAATTGGCGGCGACCCTCGGTTGTTCGATGCTGCTGTGTGCCTTTACCGCGATCCGCTTACGCACCTCGTGGCCGGTGACCGAGCTCGAATACGCCGTGCAACTGGCCTGCGATCTGTTTATCCACAGCGCGCTGCTGTATTTCTCCGGCGGTTCGACCAACCCGTTCGTGTCCTATTACCTGGTGCCGCTGACCATCGCCGCCGTCACGCTGCCGTGGCGCTATTCGGTGGTTCTCTCCGGCATTGCACTGGCGATGTACACCTTGTTGCTGGCGCAGTTTTACCCGCTGGAAACGTTCCCGATGTACCGGGAAAAGATGCAGATCTACGGCATGTGGCTGAGTTTTGCCCTGGCCGCGGCGGTGATCACTTTTTTCGCCGCGCGGATGGCTGAAGAGCTGCGTCGTCAGGAAGAACTGCGGGCGATTCGCCGTGAAGAAGGCCTGCGCGACCAGCAACTGCTGGCCGTTGCGACTCAGGCTGCCGGTGCCGCCCACGAATTGGGTACGCCACTGGCGACCATGAGCGTGCTGCTCAAGGAAATGCAGCAAGACCATCACGACCCGTTGCTGCAAGATGACTTGAGGGTGCTGCAGGATCAGGTGAAGCTGTGCAAAGAGACCTTGCAGCAGCTGGTTCGCGCTGCCGAAGCCAATCGTCGGCTCGCGGTGGAGATGCAGGGCGTCAGCGTCTGGCTCGATGAAGCCCTCAACCGCTGGCACCTGATGCGTCCCGAAGCGACCTATCGCTTACGGCGTCTGGGGCTTGGCGATGAACCACGTCTGGCGCCGCCGCCGGACCTGACCCAGGCCTTGCTGAATTTACTGAACAACGCCGCCGATGCCTGCCCCGAAGGGCTGGAAGTGACGCTGAACTGGGATGCCTTCGAGCTGACCATCAGTATTCGCGACCATGGCGCCGGTGTGCCGCTGGCGATAGCCGAACAGATCGGCAAGCCGTTTTTTACCACCAAGGGCAAAGGTTTCGGCCTGGGCCTGTTTTTGAGCAAGGCCAGCGTGACACGCGCTGGCGGCTCAGTGAAACTCTACAGTCATGAGGAAGGCGGTACGCTCACCGAGCTGCGCCTGCCCCGTGTCGCCCGAGGAGACGAACATGAGTGACGAGATTCAAGTCGAAGGCGAAGACCTGCCGCATTTGTTGCTGGTAGACGACGACGCAACATTCACCCGCGTCATGGCCCGCGCCATGAGCCGCCGTGGCTTTCGGGTCAGCACCGCAGGCTCTGCCGAAGAAGGCCTGACCATCGCTCAGGCCGATCTGCCTGACTTTGCCGCGCTGGACCTGAAAATGGACGGCGATTCGGGCCTGGTGCTGCTGCCCAAGCTGCTCGAACTCGACCCGGAAATGCGCGTGGTGATCCTCACCGGTTACTCGAGCATCGCCACCGCCGTCGAGGCGATCAAGCGCGGCGCCTGCAACTACCTGTGCAAACCGGCCGACGCCGACGACGTGTTGGCGGCGCTGCTGTCCGAGCACGCCGACCTCGACACCCTGGTGCCGGAAAACCCGATGTCGGTGGACCGCCTGCAATGGGAACACATCCAGCGCGTGCTCACCGAGCACGAAGGCAACATCTCCGCCACTGCCCGCGCCTTGGGCATGCACCGGCGCACTCTGCAGCGAAAACTGCAGAAACGCCCCGTTCGCCGCTGAACCGGCGCTGAACGGTTATCAGCAGACCTCGCGATAACCCGGGCCGATCATCTATGATCGGTTCGTGCCTGTTCTTTTCTTTATCGAGTCTGAACCATGAATCAGAACGCTGAATATTCCGCGGTCAACGACGCTGTGCGCGGGCAGTTTTTTCGCCGTGTCTGGCAGATGATCACGCCGTACTGGCACAGTGAGGAGAAGGGCAAGGCCTGGACGCTGCTGATCGCGGTGATTGCGCTATCACTAATCAGCGTGGGGATCTCGGTGTGGTTCAACACCTGGTACAAGGATTTCTACAACGCCCTGCAAAAAAAGGACGAAGCGGCCTTCTGGCAACTGATCCTGTATTTCTGCGCGATTGCGGCGGTGGCGATTGTCGGCGCGGTGTACCGGCTCTACCTGACTCAGATGCTGACGATTCGCTGGCGGGCCTGGCTCACCGAGAAGCACTTCGCCCGCTGGCTCGGCGACAAGAATTACTACCAGCTGGAGCAGGGCGGTTACACCGATAACCCGGACCAACGGATTTCCGAAGACCTCAACAACTTCACTTCCAATACCCTGGCTTTGGGGCTGGGCCTGATCCGCAATATCGTCAGCCTGGTGTCGTTCTCGATCATCCTGTGGGGCGTGTCGGGCAGCATCGAAGTGTTCGGTTTGACCATTCCCGGCTACATGTTCTGGTGCGTGGTGGTCTATGCGGCAGTCGGTAGCTGGCTGACGCATTTGATCGGTCGCCGTTTGATAGGTCTGAACAACCAGCAACAACGCTTCGAAGCCGACCTGCGTTTCTCCATGGTGCGGGTTCGTGAAAACGCCGAGAGTATCGCCTTGTACAACGGCGAACAGAACGAACAGCAGCGCTTGAGCACACGGTTCGGCAAGGTCTGGCACAACTTCTGGGACATCATGAAAGTGTCCAAGCGCCTGACCTTCTTTACTTCCGGTTACAGCCAGATCGCGATTATCTTCCCGTTCATGGTCGCGGCGCCGCGCTACTTCGCCGGCAAGATCGAACTCGGTGAACTGATGCAAATCAGTTCGGCCTTCGGCAACGTCCAGGAGAGCTTTAGCTGGTTTATCAGCGCGTACTCGGAGCTCGCCTCGTGGCGCGCCACCTGCGACCGTTTGCTGAGTTTCCGTCAGGCCATGAGCGAAAATGAAGAGCGCCAGCCGGCCATTGATGTGCAGCATCAGGGCGATGAGCTGAAGGTGCAGCATGTGGGCCTCGACCTGGCCGACGGTCGTCATTTGTTGACCAACGCCGACATGACCGTGGAACAAGGCGACCGGCTGATGCTCAGTGGTCGTTCCGGCAGTGGCAAAAGTACCTTGCTGCGGGCGATGGGCGGGCTCTGGCCTATGGGTCACGGCAATATTCGCCTGCCGGCCGCGCGCTATCTGTTCCTGCCGCAAAAGCCGTATCTGCCGATTGGCAGCCTGCGTGAAGCCCTGAGTTATCCACTGTCTGGCGACACCTACCCGCACGAGCGCTATGTGCAGGTGCTGGAGGCCTGCCGTTTGCCGCATCTGGTGTCGCGTCTCGACGAAGCCAATCACTGGCAACGCCTGTTGTCGCCGGGCGAGCAGCAACGTCTGGCCTTTGCCCGTGCGCTGCTTTATGCGCCGCAATGGCTGTACATGGACGAAGCGACCTCGGCGATGGATGAAGAAGATGAAGCGTCGCTGTATCAGGCGTTGATCGATCACTTGCCAGGCCTGAGCATCGTCAGCGTCGGGCATCGCAGCAGTCTGAAACGCTTCCATCCACGGCATGTGCGCATCGACAGCGGCCATCTGCTGGAGCAGACCGTTACCGCCTAAACACCATAAACCCCTGTGGGAGCGAGCTTGCTCGCGATGACGGTCTGACATCCAGCATCAAAGTGTCTGACACTCCGCTATCGCGAGCAAGCTCGCTCCCACAGGAGATGATGTTCTCAGGCAGTGATCGTACAACCGCGCTGCGCTATGATGCGTGCTTAACCGTTTGCTTGAGATAGACGTTCACCATGGAAAACCCGATCGACGCCCCTCGCTTACCCCGCAAGCGCCGCAGCCTCGCGCAGGAACTGGTGACGGTGCTGTCCGAGCAGATTCGCGACGGCATGCTCAAGCGTGGCGACAAGTTGCCCACCGAGTCGGCGATCATGGAGGCTCATGGCGTCAGCCGCACCGTGGTGCGCGAAGCGATATCGCGTTTGCAGGCGGCAGGGCAGGTTGAAACCCGTCACGGCATCGGCACGTTTGTGCTCGACACGCCGAGCCCAAGCGGCTTCCGCATCGATCCAGCCACCGTGGTGACCCTGCGTGATGTGCTGGCGATTCTGGAGTTGCGCATCAGCCTCGAAGTCGAGTCCGCGGGCCTTGCTGCACAACGCCGTAGCCCCGAGCAGTTGGCCTTGATGCGCGCAGCGCTGGATGCCTTGAACGAAAGCGCAGCCCACGCAGGCGATGCGGTAGCGTCGGACTTCCAGTTCCATTTGCAGATTGCCCTGGCCACCGGCAACCGCTACTTCACCGACATCATGACCCACCTGGGCACCAGCATCATTCCGCGCACCCGGCTCAATTCCGCGCGTCTGGCCCATGACGACCAGCAGCACTACATGAGTCGTCTGGCCCGCGAGCACGAAGAAATCTACGACGCCATCGCCCGCCAGGATTCGGATGCAGCCCGTGCAGCCATGCGTTTGCACCTGACCAACAGCCGTGAACGACTGCGCCACGCCCATGAAGAGGCAGAGGCGCAGCGCGGGTAGGTTTTGGAGGTCCAGGCGGAAGGAATTTGTCGCCCGACAGACTGCTATCGCGAGCAAGCTCGCTCCCACATGAGATTTTTTGTGAACACATTATTTGTGAACACCGGAGATCAAATGTGGGAGCGAGCTTGCTCGCGATGGGGTCGGCAGCCCGTTCGCTATAACTTCAGCCAGTCTTGAGGATCGAACGATCCACCCTCACCGCCAGTTTCGCGGCTCCAGGTTTGGCGTTAAACGCTACGTTCCCCTTGTCATCCGCAACCGCCCGCGCAATCGATACGCCATTGGCCAGCAGTTCCAGCGGGGCGCCGTTGAGGGATTGGCCCGAGGCCAGTTCGAGTGTCAGATTGATAGTCATCAGTGATTTCCTTATCAGGCGTTACGGTCAATGAAGGTGGTGGCTGGGGCGTCGATCGAGCCGATCAGCTCCGGCGAGCCGCCACGGAACTGGCGGAAGATGTTCCGAGAGGCGCCGTTACCCGGCACGTTCAGCGTCGGCTGGAAGCGTTCGCTCAGCTCAAGGTAAACCGACCAGGGGCCGATGTAGGACTCGTTCAAACCGTTGATGTAGCTGAAGGCGTAACGCACGGCGTTGCCTGGCAACCAGTTGGGTTCGCCGGGCGTGTGGCTCTGCCAGCCGTCGGCCTGGATCGTCGGTGCTGCGGAGGGGGATTCCAGGTAGCCGGCGGGTTTGTTCGGTGTGTAGTCCTTGAGCAACAGGTAGGTGCTCCAGCCCCACCAGTTGTCGATTCGGTTGCTGTCGTTGAGGTTGTTGACGTCGCTGCGGCGCAACACCTTGTTGCCGTCCAGAACAAATAACCCGGAGAAGTTACCCGCCGGTTTTTTCACGGCGTTGAGGTCTGGCAGGTATTTCAGCGCAATGTAGTTGGAAGGGGCAGGCATCACGCCGCTGAGGAAGGTTTCGAAGACTTCGTCGGCCGAGCGTTGTACCGCAAGTTTGACCTGTTTGCGATTGGCGCTGTCGACCGAATCGAAATAGCGTTTGTCGCCGTAGGCATGCCACTGATCACCGTTGGCGTTGTTCACGTTGAGGCCGTATTTGCTGTCCTCATCGTGCATGAAACGGGTAATCAGCGAACCCAGGTCACTCGGCGTCACCACCGCCGCCAGTTGTTTGCGCGGGATCCGCAGATGTCCGGCAGAGAACAGGTCGGTCAGGTAGTGGTCGGCAAAAGCGTTCATCGCGTAGGCCAGTTCCAACTGCTTGTCATCGCCACTGTTACGCGCCAGAACGGCCTGTTGCAGGGCGGCGGTGTGCCCGGCGATGTACGCCAGCAAGGCCCATTCGCCAAAATGGTCGGCGTTGTTCGCTGCCAGCTTCAGATAACGCCCCAAGGGAAACAGCGCCGAGACGAAACTGCCGCCACCGGTGATCTTGTTCCACTCTTCGGACAACGTATCACCGAGGGCGTCGTAGACCTCATGAGGTTGTTTGCCGTCTCTGATTGCCTGATTGGCTGCGCTGATTTCCTTCTGCATCACGCCGAGAATCAACCCGGCTTCTGCTCGCGACGCCGGCAGCACGGCCAGCGAGTTGAATGCAGCGGTGAAACGCTGAATGCGATCAACCGGAGTCGCGCCATCGCAAATTGGCTGGTCGGGAATGCCGTAGAAATCACCGCCTAACGAAACGATCTGGCCGTAGGTCAGCGCCAGGCCGTTGGGCAGGTGCAATGGCACTTGCCAGGCCGCAATTGCCGGTGCGTCCTTGACGAAGCGCAGCAGGGTGCCATCGCCGATGGCGGTGTGTTCGCCGCCTTCGAAACGAGGTGCAGGCTCGGTTTTCGGCGATTTTCCAGGCGCTCCAAGTACGTGATGTTTGAGGCTGTGATGACTGTGAGTCATCAGCGTCAGGTGATCGCCGTCACCGGAAACGGCAATCCCGTGTTCGGTAAAAAGGTCATCCAGATCGGCAATGATCCGGCCGTCGTGCTTGAGGTTTTCCTGCGATTGGGTGTGTAGACCTGACATTTCTAGCTCCTTGATATGTCGTAGGTTGAATCTCGAATAACTGTATGTATATACAGTTGTTGCCGAGTTTAGCTGTAAACTTTCCTACGTCAAGGAAGTGTTTTTTCTTATTCTGATTTTCCATCTGGCGATGAAATGCAGTTGACGGTTGTATTTTAAGTTGTACGATGACTTACAACTTCGGCCAAGGCTGAACGAGCTTTCTCATCACAACGTGCGTCCAGGGTGTTCGAATAATGAATCCACAAGAACTGAAGTCCATCCTCTCTTCCGGCTTGCTGTCCTTCCCGGTCACCGACCTCAATGCTCAGGGCGATTTCCATCGCGCGGGCTATATCAAACGTCTCGAATGGCTGGCCCCGTACGGCGCCTCGGCCTTGTTCGCCGCGGGCGGCACCGGTGAGTTCTTCTCCCTGGCGGCCAGTGAATATTCGGAAATCATCAAGACCGCGGTCGACACCTGCGCCAGCAGCGTGCCGATCCTTGCCGGTGTCGGCGGCTCTACACGCCAAGCCATCGAATACGCTCAGGAAGCCGAGCGTCTGGGCGCCAAAGGCCTGTTGCTGTTGCCGCATTACCTGACCGAAGCCAGTCAGGACGGCGTTGCCGCTCACGTTGAAGCGGTGTGCAAATCGGTGAAAATCGGCGTGGTGGTTTACAACCGCAACGTCTGCCGCCTGACCGCGCCGTTGCTGGAACGCCTGGCCGAGCGCTGCCCGAACCTGATCGGCTACAAGGATGGCCTGGGCGATATCGAGTTGATGGTGTCGATCCGTCGCCGCCTCGGTGATCGCTTCAGCTACCTCGGCGGCCTGCCGACTGCCGAAGTCTACGCCGCTGCTTATAAGGCGCTGGGCGTACCGGTCTACTCCTCGGCGGTGTTCAACTTCCTGCCGAAAATGGCGATGGATTTCTACCACGCCATCGCTCGCGACGATCACGCTACCGTTGGCAAACTGATCGATGACTTCTTCCTGCCGTACCTGGACATCCGTAACCGCAAGTCGGGTTACGCGGTGAGCATCGTCAAGGCGGGCGCGAAAATCGCCGGCTACGACGCAGGTCCCGTACGTACCCCGCTGACTGACCTGACGCCAGAAGAGTTCGAAATGCTCGCGGCGCTGATGGACAAGCAAGGCGCGCAATAACCCGCTGAATCAACCAGGGCCGCTGAGCAGTCAGCGGCCTCCTGCGTAAGGAGAGGCTTCGTGGCAGACGTAAAACGATTCGACAACTTCATCGGCGGCCAATGGGTTGCCGGTGCCGACTACTCGACCAATATCAACCCGTCCGAGTTGTCCGATGTCATTGGCGAATACGCCAAGGCTGACCCGGCTCAGGTGAACGCCGCCATCGACGCTGCTCGTGCCGCGTTCCCGGCCTGGTCGACGTCGGGCATTCAGGCGCGCAGCGATGCGCTGGATAAAGTCGGCAGCGAAATCCTCGCGCGTCGCGAAGAACTCGGCACCTTGCTGGCACGGGAGGAGGGCAAGACTCTGCCCGAAGCCATCGGCGAAGTGTCCCGCGCTGGCAACATCTTCAAGTTTTTCGCTGGCGAATGCCTGCGTCTGTCCGGCGATTACCTGCCGTCGGTGCGTCCGGGCGTCAACGTTGAAGTCACCCGCGAAGCCCTTGGCGTGGTGGGTCTGATTACTCCGTGGAACTTCCCGATTGCCATTCCCGCATGGAAGATCGCCCCGGCGCTGGCCTATGGCAACTGCGTGGTGCTCAAACCGGCGGAACTGGTGCCGGGTTGCGCCTGGGCATTGGCCGAGATCATCTCCCGCGCCGGTTTCCCGGCCGGGGTGTTCAACCTGGTAATGGGCAGCGGTCGAGTGATCGGCGATGCCATGGTCAACAGCCCGAAAGTCGACGGCATCAGCTTCACCGGCTCGGTCGGCGTGGGTCGGCAGATTGCGGTCAACTGTGTGTCGCGTCAGGCCAAGGTGCAGTTGGAAATGGGCGGTAAGAACCCGCAGATCATTCTCGACGATGCCGATCTCAAACAAGCCGTCGAGCTGTCGGTGCAGAGCGCGTTTTATTCCACCGGTCAGCGTTGCACGGCCTCGAGCCGCTTGATTGTCACCGCCGGGATTCACGACAAATTCGTCGAGGCCATGGCTGAGCGGATGAAGTCGATCAAGGTCGGGCATGCCTTGAGGAGCGGCACTGACATCGGCCCGGTGGTCTCGCAAGCGCAATTGGAACAGGACTTGAAGTACATCGACATCGGCCAGTCCGAAGGTGCACGACTGGTCAGCGGTGGCGGCCTGGTGACCTGCGACACCGAAGGCTATTACCTCGCGCCAACGCTGTTTGCCGACAGTGAAGCTGCCATGCGTATCAGCCGCGAAGAGATCTTCGGCCCGGTGGCGAATATTGTGCGGGTGGCCGATTACGACGCGGCGCTGGCCATGGCCAACGACACCGAATTCGGTTTGTCGGCGGGTATTGCCACCACCTCGTTGAAGTACGCCAACCATTTCAAGCGCCACTCCCAGGCCGGGATGGTGATGGTCAATCTGCCGACCGCCGGTGTCGATTACCACGTGCCCTTTGGCGGGCGAAAAGGTTCATCCTATGGATCGCGGGAGCAAGGTCGCTACGCGCAGGAGTTCTACACCGTGGTGAAGACTTCCTATGTAGGTTCGTAACACGCAACACCGCGGCATCCGGTTTTACCGGATGCCGCCAACCGATATAAATGATTCACCCGCGCATAAAAATAATCAGTGGGAGTACATCTACATGCAAGCGACCAAGCCGACCCACGTCCGCTATTTAATCCTGCTCATGCTGTTTCTGGTGACCACGATCAACTACGCCGACCGTGCCACCATCGCCATTGCGGGCTCCAGCCTGCAAAAGGACCTGGGCATCGACGCCGTCACCCTCGGCTACATCTTCTCCGCATTCGGTTGGGCCTACGTCGCCGGTCAGATCCCTGGTGGTTGGCTGCTCGACCGCTTTGGCTCGAAAAAAGTCTATGCCCTGAGCATCTTCACCTGGTCGCTGTTCACTGTGCTGCAAGGCTATGTCGGTGAGTTCGGCGTCTCCACCGCCATCGTCGCGCTGTTCATGCTGCGCTTTCTGGTGGGGCTGGCCGAAGCGCCGTCCTTTCCTGGTAACGCACGCATTGTCGCGGCCTGGTTTCCGACGGCTGAGCGCGGCACCGCCTCGGCGATTTTCAACTCGGCGCAGTACTTTGCCACGGTGATCTTTGCCCCCCTGATGGGCTGGATCGTCTACACCTTCGGCTGGCAGCACGTGTTTGTGGTGATGGGCGGGATCGGCATCGTGTTCTCGCTGGTCTGGCTGAAAATTATCCACAGCCCGCGCCAGCACCCGATGATCAATGACGCCGAGTTCAAGCATATCGCCGACAACGGCGGCCTGGTCGATATGGATCAGGACCAGGGCAAACGCGCCGATGGGCCGAAGTGGGATTACGTGCGCCAACTGCTGAGCAACCGCATGATGCTCGGCGTGTACCTGGGCCAGTACTGCATCAACGGCATCACCTATTTCTTCCTGACCTGGTTCCCGGTGTACCTGGTGCAGGAACGCGGCATGACCATTCTCAAGGCCGGTTTCATCGCCTCGTTGCCGGCGATCTGCGGCTTCATCGGTGGTGTGCTGGGCGGGATCATTTCCGACTACCTGCTGCGCAAGGGCCACTCGCTGACCTTCGCCCGCAAGGCGCCGATCATCGGCGGGCTGTTGCTGTCGACCAGCATCGTGGCCTGCAACTACGTGGATATCGAATGGATCGTCGTGGGCTTCATGGCCCTCGCATTCTTCGGCAAAGGCGTGGGTGCGCTGGGTTGGGCGGTGGTTTCCGACACCTCGCCAAAACAGATCGCCGGCTTGAGTGGCGGGCTGTTCAACATGTTCGGCAACATCGCCTCGATTACCACACCGATCGTGATTGGCTACATCATCAGTTCTACCGGTTCGTTCAAATGGGCGCTGGTGTTTGTCGGCTGCAACGCGCTGGTCGCGGTGTTCAGCTACCTGGTCATCGTCGGGCCGATCAAACGCGTGGTGCTCAAAGAGCCGCCGAGCAAAAGCCCTGAACTGAACAAAGTGTCTCAAGCGCATTCCTGAGGAGCGGCGTCATGCAGTTGATTGAACATTCCGACTCACCGCGCTACATCCGGCTGCACGAGCGCGATAACGTGGTGATCGTGGTCAATGACCAGGGCGTACCGGCCGGCACTGAGTTCCCGGACGGCTTGGTGACCGTGGAGTTCGTGCCGCAAAGCCATAAGGTGACGCTGGAAGATATCCCCGAAGGTGGCCGGGTGATTCGTTACGGCCAGACCATCGGTTACGCCTTGCAGCCGATCCCGCGTGGCAGTTGGGTCAAGGAAGATCAACTGCGCATGCCCACCGCGCCACCGCTGGACAGCCTGCCGCTGTCCACTGAAGTACCCGCCGCACAAGCACCTTTGGAAGGCTTTACGTTCGAGGGTTATCGCAACGCCGATGGCACTGTCGGCACGCGCAATATTCTCGGGATCACCACCACGGTGCAATGCGTGACCGGCGTGCTCGATCATGCGGTCAAGCGCATCAAGGACGAGTTGTTGCCCAAGTATCCGCATGTCGATGACGTGATCGCGCTGACCCACAGCTACGGCTGCGGGGTGGCGATTACTGCCACCGACGCCTACATCCCGATCCGCACTGTGCGCAACCTGGCGCGCAACCCGAACCTGGGCGGCGAAGCATTGGTGATCAGTCTGGGCTGCGAGAAATTGCAGGCCGGGCAGGTGATGCACGAGAACGACAGCTCGGTGGACCTCAGCGAGCCGTGGTTGTATCGCTTGCAGGATTCCAGTCACGGTTTCAGCGAGATGATCGAGCAGATCATGGCGTTGGCTGAAATCCGTTTGAAGAAACTCGATCAGCGCCGCCGCGAAACGGTGCCGGCGTCCGAGTTGATCCTCGGCATGCAGTGCGGCGGCAGTGATGCGTTTTCCGGAATCACCGCCAACCCGGCACTGGGTTATGCCTCGGATTTGTTGCTAAGGGCTGGGGCGACGGTGATGTTTTCCGAAGTGACGGAGGTGCGCGACGCGATCTATCTGCTGACTTCGCGGGCACAAACCAAGGAAGTCGCCCAGGAACTGGTGCGTGAAATGGACTGGTACGACCGTTACCTGGCCAAGGGCGAAGCGGATCGCAGTGCCAACACCACGCCCGGTAACAAGAAGGGCGGGTTGTCGAACATTGTCGAGAAATCCCTGGGCTCAATCGTCAAGTCCGGCAACAGCGCGATCAACGGCGTGCTTGGGCCGGGCGAACGGTTCAAGCGTAAAGGGCTGATTTTCTGCGCAACGCCGGCCAGTGATTTTGTCTGCGGCACCTTGCAACTGGCGGCCGGGATGAACCTGCACGTGTTCACCACCGGGCGTGGCACGCCTTACGGTCTGGCGATGGCGCCGGTGGTCAAGGTCTCGACCCGAACCGAGCTGGCGCAACGCTGGCCGGATCTGATCGACATCGATGCCGGGCGGATTGCCACGGGACGCGCTTCCATCGAGGAATTGGGCTGGGAGTTGTTCCACTTCTATCTGGACGTGGCCAGCGGCAGGAAGCAGACGTGGGCGGAGCAGCACAAGCTGCATAACGACATTACCTTGTTCAACCCGGCGCCCATCACCTGAGACCGCGTCGCCTGCATCGCGAGCAAGCTCGCTCCCACATTGGTTATTTGTCGATCACAAACAGTGTGACCAACACCAACCTACTGTGGGAGCGAGCCTGCTCGCGATGGCGGTCTACCAGACGCCAGCGTCCTCGGTGGCTTATCATTAGCCCCCTAACGACGCCCCTCAAGGTTCACCCGGCATGCTGGCAATCTTTCTCGAAACGCTGAACATCACTGCGCCGGTCTTTGCCATGCTGTTTTTGGGCGTGCTGCTCAAGCGCATCAACTGGATCAACGACGACTTCATTCACACCGCCTCGTCGCTGGTGTTCAACGTCACGATGCCAGCGCTGCTGTTTCTCGGCATCTTGCACGCCGACCTGCACGCGGCCTTGAAACCCGCGCTGCTGATCTACTTCGCACTGGCAACTCTGGCGTCGTTCGCTATTGCCTGGGGCTGGGCGATCTGGCGTTGCCCGCGAGAGGATCGCGGGATCTACACCCAAGGCGCGTTTCGCGGCAATAACGGGGTGATCGGCCTGGCGCTGGCGGCGAGCATGTACGGCGCTTACGGGATTTCCCTCGGGGCGATTCTCGCGGCGCTGGTGATCCTGTTTTACAACACGCTGTCGACCATCGTGCTGGCGGTGTACAGCCCGGTCATCAAGTCCGATCCATGGAGCATCTGCAAAAGCGTGGTCAGCAATCCGTTGATCATCAGTGTGATTTCTGCGGCGCCGTTCGCTTACTTCAAGATTGGCTTGCCTGGCTGGCTGGAGACTTCCGGCAACTACCTGGCGCAGATGACCTTGCCGCTGGCGTTGATCTGCATTGGCGGCACGCTGTCGCTGGCGGCGTTGCGCAAGAGCGGTGATCTGGCGTTGAGTTCAAGCCTGGTGAAGATGATCGGCTTGCCGATTCTGGCCACGCTGGGCGCCTGGCTCTGGGGTTTTCGCGGGGCGGAGTTGGGGATTTTGTTCCTGTACTTCGGCAGCCCGACCGCGGCGGCCAGTTTTGTCATGGCCCGTGCGGCCAATGGCAATCATGAACTGGCGGCGGCGATTATCGTCATTACCACGTTGATGGCGGCGGTGACCACCAACCTCGGGATCTTTGTGTTGCAGTGGGGCGGGTGGATCTGACCCCGAGGTTTTCAGTGTTCTTCAGGGCCAATCGCGAGCAAGCTCGCTCCCACATTTGATCTGTGTGGAACACAAAATCTGCGTACACCAAAATCCACTGTGGGAGCGAGCTTGCTCGCGATAGCTATCTAACTGTCACCACTCATTCAGGCTTCTGGTAGCTATCGATCACTTCCTGCGCCGCCCGAAACGCTTCCATCGCCGCTGGCACGCCGGCGTAAACCGCGCAGTGCATCAGCGTTTCGCGGATCTCGTCGACCGTGCAGCCGTTGTTCAGCGCGCCACGCACGTGGCCCTTGAGTTCTTGCGGGCACTTGAGCGAGGTCAGGGCCGCGAGGGTGATCAGGCTGCGGGTTTTCAGTTCCAGGCCATCGCGGTTCCACACCGCGCCCCACGCGTGTTCGTTGACGAACTCCTGAAACGGTCGGGTCAGCTCGGTGGCATTGCCCATGGAGCGGTCGACGAAGGTGTCGCCCATGACCTGTCGACGCACTTCAATGCCGGTCGGTTTGCTGGAGGCGGGTGTGTCGGTCATGGCGATTCCCTCTTGTGGTGTTGGCGGCGCCAGGCGCGCAGTGACGTAAACAGCAAAAACGCCATCAGCGCCGGCAGGACGAAAAACAGCATCAGGTGTTCAAGCTTGCCGGCCAGTGGCATGCCCGTGGTAAACGACACGACGTGCAGCCCGTAAGCCAGGTACAAAGCCAGAAACAGCAGGCCTTCGGCGCGGGTAATTCGGTAGCCTGAATAGAACATCGGCAAGCACAGCACGCTGACCGCCAGCAGCACCGGCAAGTCGAAATCCAGTGCGTTGGGCGATACCGACAGCGGCGTCGGCGCAATCAGCGCGGTGATGCCCAGCACACCGAGCAAGTTGAACAGGCTGCTGCCGACCACGTTACCTACGGCGATGTCGCGCTGGCCACGCAGGGCGGCGATCAGCGAAGTCGCCAGTTCCGGCAGTGACGTGCTGACGGCAATGATGGTCAGGCCGATGATTCGCTCCGACAAGCCGAGTTCAGTCGCCACCTCGACCGCCGCGCTGAGCAGCAAATGTCCGGCAAACACCAGCAGTACCAGACCGGCGAGCATCAGCAGCACGCTGCTCAGCCACGGTACGCGGGATTTGCCGTCATCTGTCTGAGTGCTGTGCGGGCGCACCGAGTGCCGCGACTGGCGCAGCAGCAACCCGAGGTAAAGCACCAGCGCGGCTAACAGAATCGTACCGTCGAGCGGTGTCAGTCGTTCATTCCAGGCCAGGGCGAACACCAACAGGCTGGCGCCGATCATCACCGGGATGTCCAGCCGCACCAGTTGCCGGGAGACCCGCAACGGGATAATCAGCGCCGAGAGGCCGAGGGTGACCAGGATGTTGAAGATGTTGCTGCCAATCACGCTACCGACAGCGATGTCGGTGTTTTGCATGAGGGTTGCTTGCAGGCTCACCGCCATCTGCGGCGCGCTGCTGCCCAGCGCCACGACGGTCAGGCCGATGATCAGCGGGCGCACTTTCAAGTGTGCGGCCAGGCGCACAGCGGCGCGGACCAGCAACTCGGCGCCGGCGATCAGCAGTACCAGGCCACCGAACAGTTGAAGCACGCTGAGCAGGGGTAAATCGGCAAGTCCGAAAATGGCTGGGTTCCGTCTGTCAGTTGTCGAGAGATTGCACGCGAACCCGTGCGGTGCCGCTGCCCAGCATGCCCAACCGCTGGGCCGCTTCGCGAGACAGATCGATCAGACGCCCACGGGTGTGCGGTCCGCGATCGTTGATGCGGACCACGCAGGATTTGTCGTTGTTCAGGTTGGTGACCTTCACCCGGGTACCAAATGGCAACTGACGATGGGCAGCGGTCAGGGAATTGGCGTTGAAACGCTCGCCACTGGCGGTGCGTTTACCTTGGTGTTTGGCACCGTAGTACGAGGCCACGCCGGTCTTGTCGTAGCCGTGTGGATCGATGATATCCGTGCTGGCGCAACCGGCCAGCAGAGAGAGCAGGGCGCACGCGCCAAGTAGACGTTTCATAAAAGGCTTCCCTGAAACAAATGTGGGAGCGGGCTTGCTCGCGAATGCATTCTGACAGTCAACTTTGTATTGAGTGCCGAATCGCCTTCGCGAGCAGGCTCGCTCCCACAGGGGGTTGAGCCAGGCTTTAAATCTGGCTCCATTCCGGTCAGCCTTCGAGCTTGCTTTTCAACAGTTCGTTGACTTGTTGCGGGTTGGCTTTGCCTTTGGAGGCTTTCATCGCCTGACCGACGAAGAAGCCGAACATCTTGCCGCGTTTGGCTTCGTCTGCCGCGCGGTATTGTTCAACCTGTTCGGCGTTGGCTGCGAGCATTTCGTCGAGTACGGCCGAGATTGCGCCGCTGTCGGTGACCTGCTTCAAGCCGCGCTTGTCGATGATCTCGTCCGCGCTGCCTTCGCCGCTGGCCATGGCTTCGAACACGGTCTTGGCGATTTTGCCGGAGATGGTGTTGTCCTTGATGCGCAGCAGCATGCCGCCCAACTGCTCGGCCGAGACTGGAGCTTCGTCGATTTCCAGGCCTTGCTTGTTCAGCAGGCTGCCCAGTTCGACCATGACCCAGTTGGCCGCCAGTTTGGCATCACCGGCGATGCTCACGACTTTTTCGAAGTAATCCGCTTGCTCGCGGCTCGACGCCAATACGCTGGCATCGTAGACCGACAGGCCGAACTGCTCCTGGAAGCGTTCGCGCTTTTGCGGTGGCAGTTCCGGCAGGGTGGCGCGGATGTCATCGAGGAACGAGTCTTCGATGACCACCGGCAACAGGTCTGGATCGGGGAAGTAACGGTAGTCGTTGGCTTCCTCTTTGCTGCGCATGGCGCGGGTTTCGTCTTTGTTCGGGTCGTACAGGCGAGTCTGCTGGATCACCTTGCCGCCGTCTTCGATCAGTTCGATCTGACGACGCACTTCGGTGTTGATCGCCTTCTCGATGAAGCGGAACGAGTTGACGTTCTTGATCTCGCAACGCGTGCCGAACTCAACCTGGCCTTTTGGACGAATCGATACGTTGCAGTCGCAACGCAGCGAGCCTTCGGCCATGTTGCCGTCGCAGATGCCGAGGTAGCGCACCAACGCGTGGATCGCCTTGACGTAGGCCACGGCTTCCTTGGCGCTGCGCATGTCCGGCTCGGAAACGATTTCCAGCAGCGGCGTGCCGGCACGGTTCAGGTCGATGCCAGTGGCGCCGTTGAATTCTTCGTGCAGGCTTTTACCGGCGTCTTCTTCCAGGTGCGCGCGGGTGATACCGACGCGTTTGACCGTGCCGTCTTCCAGCGGGATGTCCAGGTGGCCCTTGCCGACGATCGGCAATTCCATCTGGCTGATCTGGTAACCCTTCGGCAGGTCCGGGTAGAAGTAGTTTTTGCGGGCGAACACGTTGTGCTGGCCGATTTCAGCGTCAATCGCCAGGCCGAACATCACCGCCATGCGCACCGCTTCCTGGTTCAACACCGGCAGTACGCCGGGCATGCCCAGGTCTACCAGGCTGGCCTGGGTGTTCGGTTCTGCGCCAAACGTGGTGGCGCTACCGGAGAAAATCTTCGATTGGGTGGCGAGCTGGGTATGAATCTCCAGCCCGATCACGACTTCCCATTGCATGTGTTTCTCCTCAGAAGCCTGTCGGGGTGCGGGTGTGCCAGTCAGTGTTGAGCTGATACTGGTGGGCGACGTTCAACAGACGGCCTTCCTGGAAATACGGGGCGAGCAACTGCACGCCGACCGGCAGACCATCGACGAAACCGGCTGGCATCGACAAGCCCGGCAGGCCCGCGAGGTTGGCGGTGATGGTGTAGACGTCTTCCAGGTACGCAGCGACCGGGTCGCTGTTCTTGGCACCGAGTTTCCAGGCCGGGTTCGGCGTGGTTGGGCCGAGGATAATGTCGACCTCATTAAAGGCAGCCATGAAGTCGTTCTTGATCAGACGACGGATCTTTTGCGCCTTCAGGTAGTAGGCGTCGTAGTAACCGGCCGACAGCGCGTAGGCGCCGACCATGATCCGGCGCTGCACTTCCGGGCCGAAACCTTCGCCGCGCGAACGCTTGTACAGGTCGGTCAGGTCTTTCGGGTTTTCGCAGCGATAGCCGAAACGCACGCCATCGAAACGCGACAGGTTGGAAGAAGCTTCGGCCGGGGCGATCACGTAGTACGCAGGAATCGCGTGTTGCATGTTCGGCAGGCTGATTTCCTTGACCACCGCGCCGAGCTTTTCCAGCTCCTTGACGCTGTTGTGGATCAGTTCGGCAATGCGTGGGTCGAGCCCGGCGCTGAAGTATTCCTTCGGCACGCCGATGCGCAGACCTTGCAGCGAGCCATTGAGGCTGGCGCTGTAATCCGGCACGGGTTCGTCGATGCTGGTGGAGTCTTGCGGGTCGAAACCGGCCATGCCTTGCAGCAGGATCGCGCAGTCTTCAGCGGTACGCGCCAACGGGCCGCCCTGATCGAGGCTGGAGGCGTAAGCGATCATGCCCCAACGTGAAACACGACCGTACGTCGGTTTCAGGCCGGTGAGGTTGGTCAGTGCTGCCGGCTGTCGGATCGAGCCACCGGTGTCGGTGCCGGTCGCCGCAGGTAACAGACGAGCGGCAACCGCTGCTGCCGAACCGCCGGACGAACCGCCGGGTACGTGTTCGAGGTTCCACGGGTTTTTCACCGCGCCGTAGTAGCTCGACTCGTTGGCCGAACCCATGGCGAATTCGTCCATGTTGGTCTTGCCCAGGGTCACGGCCCCGGCAGCGGCCAGCTTGGCGACCACGGTGGCGTCATACGGCGCCTTGAAGTTGTCGAGCATCTTCGAGCCGCAGCTGGTGCGAATGCCCTGGGTGCAGAACAGGTCTTTATGAGCGATCGGCGCACCGAGCAGGGCGCCGCTCTCACCGTTGGCCCGGCGTACGTCAGCGGCTTTCGCCTGCTGGAGCGCCAGGTCTTCGGTGAGGCTGATGAAACTGTTGAGCTGAGGGTCGAGCTGGGCGATACGCGCCAGCAGGACTTTGGTCAGCTCTTCGGAAGAAAACTTTTTATCGGCGAGTCCGCGGGCGATCTCGGCCAGAGTCAATTGATGCATTGCAGGCTCTTTCCCTTTAGTCGATGACTTTCGGAACCAGATACAGGCCGTTTTCGACCGCTGGTGCGATGGACTGATAGGCCTCGCGGTGATTGGACTCGGTCACGACGTCTGCACGCAGGCGCTGACTGGCTTCCAGTGGGTGGGCCAGCGGCTCGATACCGTCGGTATTGACAGCCTGCATTTCGTCGACCAGCCCGAGAATGCTGTTCAGGGCCGAAGTGATGTGTGGAAGATCGGCATCATTGAGGCCAAGGCTGGCCAGATGAGCGATTTTTTCCACGTCGGAGCGTTCAAGCGCCATGGGATTCTCCAGTGGAAAACAGAACGGACGCTGTCCGTGTGTTAGATTGTCGGAACACTACCGCATTTCTACGGTCATAAGGCCGCGATTGTGGGGGTTGGTGCACAGAAAAGCGTCCAATTTAACATATTGGCGCCTTGCCCAAAATCCCTGTCGTTGTTAGAGTTTGCCGCACTTTTTTACCCACGCGTTGCCTAGGGTCCCTTTCCCATGTTCAAGAAACTGCGTGGCATGTTTTCCAGCGATCTTTCCATTGACCTGGGCACTGCCAACACCCTTATTTACGTGCGCGAGCGCGGTATCGTCCTGAATGAACCATCGGTTGTGGCCATTCGGACCCACGGTAATCAGAAAAGTGTCGTTGCTGTCGGCACCGAGGCCAAGCGCATGCTCGGCCGTACACCGGGCAACATTGCTGCCATTCGTCCGATGAAGGACGGCGTGATCGCCGACTTCAGCGTCTGCGAAAAGATGCTGCAGTACTTTATCAACAAGGTTCACGAAAACAGCTTTTTGCAGCCTAGCCCTCGTGTGCTGATCTGCGTTCCATGCAAATCCACTCAGGTTGAGCGTCGTGCCATCCGTGAATCGGCCCTGGGTGCCGGTGCCCGTGAAGTGTTCCTGATCGAAGAGCCAATGGCTGCTGCGATCGGTGCGGGCCTGCCGGTAGAAGAAGCTCGCGGTTCGATGGTTGTCGATATCGGTGGTGGTACCACTGAAATCGCACTGATCTCCCTGAACGGTGTGGTTTACGCCGAATCCGTACGGGTTGGCGGCGACCGCTTCGACGAAGCGATCATCACTTACGTGCGTCGCAACTACGGCAGCCTGATCGGCGAATCCACCGCCGAGCGCATCAAACAGGAAATCGGTACGGCCTACCCGGGCGGTGAAGTTCGCGAAGTTGATGTTCGCGGCCGTAACCTGGCTGAAGGCGTTCCACGTGCATTCACCCTGAACTCCAATGAAGTGCTGGAAGCTCTGCAAGAGTCCCTGGCAACCATCGTTCAGGCCGTGAAAAGCGCGCTGGAGCAATCGCCGCCGGAACTGGCGTCGGATATCGCCGAGCGCGGTCTGGTACTGACCGGTGGTGGCGCCTTGCTGCGAGACCTCGACAAGTTGCTGGCCCAGGAAACCGGTCTGCCGGTGATCGTCGCCGAAGATCCGCTGACCTGCGTTGCTCGCGGCGGTGGCCGTGCATTGGAAATGATGGATAAACACACCATGGACCTGCTCTCCAGCGAGTGATTTCGCCGGATGCTTCTATGCTGTTCCGCTCACAGGTAGCACTTTGCAGTGCTGCCTGTTGGCGTTTATCTTCTGTCAGTCTGCATCCAGGCCGGTTTGATGCCGTATGAATAAAGAGAACATTTGCCTGGGAGGAGCGGCTTATTAAACCGCTTTTCGCCAAAGGCCCCTCAATGGGCGTGCGCTTTTTGGTGCTGGCCGTGCTATCGGTCGCGCTGATGGTGGTCGATGCCCGCTTTGAAGTGCTCAAGCCTGCGCGCAGTCAGATGTCGCTGGTCTTGATGGACGCCTATTGGATCACCGACCTGCCGGAGCGGTTGTGGCAGGGTGTGAGCAGTCAATTTGGCAGCCGTACCGAACTGGTCGCCGAAAACGAAAAACTCAAGACTGAAAACCTGCTGCTGCAGGGGCGCATGCAAAAGCTTGCGGCCTTGACCGAGCAGAACGTTCGGCTGCGCGAGCTGCTGAACTCGTCGGCCCTGGTCAACGAGAAGGTCGAAGTGGCCGAGTTGATCGGCGTCGATCCCAACCCCTTCACCCATCGCATCATCATCAACAAGGGTGAGCGCGACGGCGTGGTGCTCGGCCAACCGGTGCTCGATGCCCGGGGGCTGATGGGCCAGGTGGTCGAGCTGATGCCTTACACCTCGCGGGTGTTGTTGCTGACCGACACCACCCACAGCATTCCCGTGCAAGTGAACCGTAACGGTTTGCGGGCGATTGCCAGTGGCACCGGCAACCCGGAACGTCTGGAGTTGCGTCACGTTGCGGACACGGCTGATATTAAAGAAGGCGATCTGCTGGTCAGCTCCGGCCTCGGTCAGCGCTTCCCGGCCGGTTACCCGGTGGCGACCGTCAAGGAAGTGATCCACGACTCTGGCCAGCCGTTCGCCATCGTGCGCGCGGTACCGACCGCCGCACTCAATCGCAGTCGTTACATGTTGCTGGTGTTCAGCGATAGCCGCACCCCGGAAGAGCGCGCCAACGAAGCCGCTCAGGCCCAGGATGCCGATCAGCATCCTGGCGGCGCGGCCATCGTGCCAGCCACCGTGCCTAAACCTGCCGCCGCTGTTGCCCCGGTGCCAGCCACCGCGACTCCTGCGCCAGCAACGGCGAGTCCGGCTACACCTGCAGCGGCCAAGCCTGCGAGCAAACCTTCGACCCCGGCCAAGCCTGCTGCCGTGGTCAAGCCGGCTGCGGCCAAACCGCGTGCCACGGCGCCTGAAGCCACCACTCAGGGTAGAGAATAATGGCCAGTACCCGACCTCGTAATGGCTGGATGATCTGGCTGACGTTTGTCATCGCCTTGTTGCTCAGTATCGTACCGTTTCCGCATGTCGAGATTTTGCGTCCAATGTTCCTCGCGCTACCGCTGGCGTATTGGGCATTGGAAGTGCCGCAGAAAGTCGGGATGCTCACGGCCTGGTGTCTGGGGATGGCGCAAGACGTGCTGTTCGGCACCTTGCTGGGACACAACGCGCTGATTCTGACCCTGATCACCTTTTTGATCATGACGCTGCGACCGCGGCTGCGGATGTTTCCGATGTGGCAGCAAAGCCTGGTGATCCTGGTGATCCTGGGGCTCGCACAATTGCTGCAACTGTGGCTCAGCGCCTTGACCGGTAACCGTCAGACGTTGGCGGTGCTTTTACCGGCGCTGATCAGCGCCTTGCTCTGGCCCTGGGTCAGCTTCGGATTGCGTGGGTTGAGCCGCCGCTACAAAATCAATTAATTTATTCGGTCAGGCATTAGCCCGCACCTCGACAGGGAGATGTCTTGATGAATCCGCTTTACCTCGCCTCAGGCTCGCCGCGTCGACGTGAACTGCTCACGCAGATCGGCGTGCCGTTCACCGCCATCAGCGCGGACATCGATGAAACCCCTCTGACTAACGAGTCCCCAGCGGCCTATGTCGAGCGTCTGGCGCGCGACAAGGCCGAGGCCGGTCGTGCATTGCTGGCGCTCAACGAGCCGGGTGCACCCATTTGTGTGTTGGGTGCCGACACCGCCGTGGTGCTTGATGGGAAGATTCTTGGTAAACCGCTCGACGAAGCCGAAGCGCTGAGCATGTTGATGAGCCTGTCGGGGCGTGAACATGAAGTGCTGACCGCAATCGCCGTGCTCGATGGCCAATACTGCGAATCACGCGTGGTGCGCAGCCTGGTGCGTTTTCGCTTCATCAGTCATAAAGAGGCAGCGGCCTACTGGGCCAGCGGCGAGCCACGGGACAAGGCTGGCGGCTACGGAATTCAGGGCCTTGGCGCGGTGTTTGTCGCGGCACTCAACGGCAGTTACTCCGCCGTGGTTGGCCTGCCGCTGTGCGAAACCGCGGAACTGCTCGGCCATTTCGGCATACCCTGTTGGCAAAACCATATCGCGCGCCAAGCGCCGTACTGACTTGATGCGGCCATAATCGTGAATATGCCTGAACGAGACCTTGCCATGAGTGAAGAGATTCTGATCAACATCACGCCGATGGAATCGCGCGTGGCGGTGGTCGAAAACGGTGTTCTGCAAGAGGTTCATGTCGAACGCACCCAGCGTCGCGGGATTGTCGGCAACATCTATAAAGGCAAGGTCGTTCGCGTTCTGCCTGGTATGCAGGCGGCATTCGTCGATATCGGTCTGGACCGGGCAGCCTTTATCCACGCCTCGGAAATCTCCCTGCGTGAAGGCCCTGCGGTGGAAAGCATCAGCGCACTGGTGCATGAAGGCCAGAGCCTGGTGGTGCAGGTTACCAAGGATCCGATTGGCTCCAAGGGCGCGCGTCTGACGACCCAACTGTCGATTCCCTCGCGCTATCTGGTGTACATGCCGCGCACGGCTCACGTCGGTATTTCGCTGAAAATAGAGGACGAAACCGAGCGCGAACGCCTCAAGCAAGTGGTCACTGATTGCGTCGCGAAGGAAGGCATCAAGGAGGCTGGTGGCTTTATTCTGCGCACTGCGGCTGAAGGTGCCGGCGCCGATGAGATCCTGATGGACATCCGTTATTTGCGCCGCCTCTGGGATCAGATTGGCGCGCAGATCAAGACCGTCAGCGCACCGAACGTGATCTACGAAGACCTCGGCCTGGCCCTGCGCACCCTGCGCGATCTGGTCAGCCCGAAGATCGAGAAGATCCGCATCGATTCGCGGGAAACCTTCCAGAAAACCACGCAGTTCGTTGCCGAGCTGATGCCGGAAATCGCTGACCGTCTGGAACACTATCCGGGCGAGCGGCCGATTTTCGATCTGTATGGCGTCGAGGATGAAATTCAAAAGGCACTGGAGCGCAAAGTACCGCTCAAGTCCGGCGGCTATCTGGTGGTCGATCCGGCAGAAGCCATGAGCACCATTGACGTGAACACGGGCGCTTTCGTCGGGCACCGCAATCTTGAAGAAACCATCTTCAAAACCAATCTGGAAGCGGCCACCGCGATTGCCCGGCAACTGCGCCTGCGCAACCTGGGCGGGATCATCATCATCGACTTCATCGACATGGAAGACGAAGAGCATCAGCGCCAGGTGCTGCGTACGCTGGAGAAACAGCTGGAGCGCGATCACGCCAAGACCAACATCATCGGCATCACCGAGCTGGGCCTGGTGCAGATGACGCGCAAGCGCACGCGCGAAAGTCTCGAACAGGTGCTCTGCGAGCCGTGCAGCAGCTGTCAGGGCCGTGGCAAGCTCAAGACTCCGGAAACCGTGTGCTATGAAATCTTCCGGGAGATCTTGCGTGAGGCCCGCGCCTATCAGGCTGAAGGCTATCGTGTACTGGCCAATCAGAAAGTGGTCGACCGGTTGCTCGACGAAGAGTCAGGCAATGTCGCGGAACTTGAAGGTTTTATCGGGCGAACTATTCGTTTTCAGGTAGAAACCATGTACTCCCAGGAACAATACGACGTGGTGCTGCTCTGATCCGCTGTGTTTCATTACTAACGGCTGGCCTCAGCTTGCTGCACGATTTCGCCATGGGAGCCATCTGACATGGACCGTCTGATCCGCATTTTGACCACATTGACCCGCTGGGGGCTGGGGCTTTGTGCGTTATTGCTGGTGCTGGCGGCGCTGTACGTCAGCCTCGGTCGCGAGTTTATTCCGTTGGTGGCCGAATATCGCGCGGACGTCGAAGCCAAGGCCCGTGAAGCATTGGGCATGCCGTTGCAGATCGGTCGCCTGGAAGGGCGCTGGAGTGGCATGGCGCCGATTTTGCTGGCCCATGATGTGGTGGTCGGTGAAGGCGCCAATGCCTTGCACCTGGATCAGGTACGGGCGGTGCCGGATGTCTGGGCCAGCTTGCTGGCGCGTTCGGTGCAGATCGAACACCTGGAACTCAGCGGCCTGAAGATCAGTCTCAAGGAAGGCCCGCAGGGGCAATGGGCGCTCGAAGGCTTGCCGGTGCAGCAGAATCAGCCGCTGGATCCCGAACAACTGCTCAACCGCATGCAGAGGGTGGCGCAGTTGTCGGTGCTCGACAGCCAGATCACCTTGCAGCCGATCGACCACGCGCCGCTGACCCTGACCTATGTCGGCCTGAACCTTAAAGCCGGTGTCGGCCAGCAGCGCCTCGACGCTCGTCTGACCTTGCCCGACGGCCAGCCGTTGGCCATGAGCCTGCGTAGCCGGATTCGTGCCAGTCAGTGGAAAGACGCTGAAATCGATGCCTATCTGAGCCTGCCGCAAAGTGACTGGTCGAAATGGTTACCCGAGAGCCTGACCGGGCAATGGAACTTTTCCGAGATCAAGGCCGGTGGCGAGCTTTGGGTGAACTGGAGCAAGGGTGTCCTGCAACGCGCAGCCATTCGTCTTAACGCGCCGCAACTCAACGGTGCCTACGCCGAACGTGCGCCGATCAAGATCGATAATCTGGCGCTCAATGGGTATTTCCAGCGCAACACCGAAGGTTTCCAGGTGTCCTTCGATTCTCTGGCCATGACCTTGGGGGAAACCCGTTGGGAAACCCATCTGCAACTTCAGCAGACTGCGACCACTGAAAAGACCCCGGAACTCTGGCACCTCCAGGCCGACCGCTTCGACCTCACCCCGATCACACCGTTGCTGAATGCGCTGGGGCCACTGCCCAAAGACTTCGCTACGGTGGTCGAGCGGCTCAAGGTTACCGGTGCCTTGCGCAACGTACTGATCGACGTCCGGCCCGAGGCTACCGACGACAGCAAATTCAGCTTCGCCGCCAATCTTGAGCGTGTCGGGTTTGATGCTTATCACGGTGCTCCGGCAGCGCGTAACGTTTCCGGGAGTATCAGCGGCGACCTCGGCCAGGGTGAGCTGCGCATGGACAGCAAGGATTTTTCCTTGCACCTGGACCCGATCTTTGCCAAGCCATGGCAGTACATTCAGGCGAATGCCCGGCTCACCTGGAAACTCGATCAACAAGGTTTCACCCTGATTGCGCCCTACCTGAAGGTACTGGGCGAAGAGGGCAAGATTGCCGGCGACTTCCTGATTCGCCTGCATTTCGATCACACCCAGGAAGACTACATGGACCTGCGGGTCGGTCTGCTGGAAGGGGACGGACGCTACACCGCCAAGTACCTGCCGAAGGTCTTGAGCCCGGCGCTGGATGAGTGGTTGCGTACGGCGATTCTCAAAGGCGCGGTAGATGAAGGTTTCTTCCAGTATCAGGGGTCGCTGAACCACGATGCTGTCGATGCGGCGCGCAGCATCAGCCTGTTTTTCAAAGTGCATGATGCCGAACTGGCCTTCCAGCCGGGGTGGCCGCATGTTGGCAAGGTCAGCGGTGATGTGTTCATCGAAGACAGTGGTGTGCGCATTCTGGCCAGCAAAGGGCAGTTGCTCGACACTCAGGTGCACGATATCTACGTCAACATTCCTCATGCGCCCGCCGGGCAGAACCCTCACCTGTTCCTCGACGGTACTTTTTCCGGCGGCCTGGGTGATGGCCTGAAGATTCTTCAGGACGCACCGATCGGTACCGGTCCGACCTTTGCCGGTTGGCAGGGCGAGGGTGAATTGCAGGGTAGCCTGAAACTGGATATCCCCTTGGCCAAGGGCGAAGAACCGAAGATTGTGGTCGACTTCAAAACCGCCAAGTCGCGTCTGAAGCTGAGCGATCCTGTGCTTGAGCTGACGCAGCTCAAAGGTGATTTCCGCTTTGACAGTGCCAAGGGGCTCAGTGGCCAGAACATTACTGCGCAGGCGTTCGAACGGCCGATCAGTGCACAGATTTATGCCAATGGCAGCCCCGGCAAATTCAGCACGCGGGTAACCGCCAACGGCCAGGTGGCAGTGAAAAAGCTCACCGATTGGCTGAACGTCACTCAGCCGTTGCCGGTCTCCGGGACGATCCCCTATCAGTTTCAGCTCAACCTCGACGGCCCCGACAGCCAGTTGATGGTCAGTTCCAGCCTCAAGGGCGTAGCCGTCGATTTGCCGGCACCGTTCGGCATGTCCGCCGCGCAAGGTCGCGACACGGTGTTCCGCATGACCCTGCAAGGGCCAGAGCGGCGCTACTGGCTCGACTATGGTGATCTGGCGGACTTCACTTACGCGGCGCCCAGCGGCAATTTTGCCGATGGTCGTGGCGAGTTGTTCCTGGGTACCGGCAACGCACAGTTGCCGGGCGATAAAGGCCTGCGCATACGGGGCGTGCTGTCGGAGCTGGATGTCGAACCATGGAAAGCCCTGATTGATCGATACGCCGGGCAGGATCCGGGCGGTAACGCCAAGCAATTGCTCAGTGGCGCAGACTTCAAGGTCGACAAGCTCACGGGGTTTGGCACCACGCTGGATCAGGCCCGGCTGCAACTGGATCGCAAGCCGACTGCCTGGGCGTTGCAACTCGATAGCCAACAAGCCAAAGGCACTGTGGGGATTCCCGACGCCAAGTCCGCGCCGGTTGCGATCAACCTGCAATACGTGCGGTTACCGGCGCCTGATCCGAAAGTGCAGGCCGACGAGAATGCACCGGACCCGCTGGCGTCGGTCGACCCAACGAAAATTCCTGCACTGGATATCAAGATTGACGAGCTGTATCAGGGCACTGATCTGGTGGGCGCCTGGTCGTTGAAGGTCCGCCCAATCGTCAAGGGCATTGCCTTCAATAGCATGAATCTGGGCCTCAAAGGCATGCAGTTGCAGGGCGCGGGTGGCTGGGAAGGTGTGGCGGGTGCCAGTAGCAGCTGGTACAAGGGGCGTCTTGAGGGCAAGAACCTTGGGGATGTGCTCAAGGGCTGGGGATTTGCGCCGACGGTGACCAGCGAAGAGTTCCATATGGACATCGACGGCCGCTGGCCTGGCTCACCCGCCTGGGTCGGTCCAAAGCGTTACTCCGGCAGCCTGGACGCCACTCTACGCAAAGGGCAGTTCGTTGAAGTTGAAGGGGGCGCGCAGGCGTTGCGGGTGTTTGGCCTGCTCAACTTCAACTCGATCGGCCGTCGCTTGCGCCTGGATTTCTCCGACCTGTTCGGCAAAGGCCTGAGTTACGACCGGGTCAAGGGGCTGCTGGTGGCCAGCAATGGTGTTTACGTCACTCGTGAGCCGATCCTCATGACCGGCCCATCGAGCAACCTGGAGCTCAACGGTACGCTGGACCTGGTGGGTGACCGGGTCGATGCGAATCTGCTGGTGACCTTGCCGTTGACCAACAATTTGCCGATTGCGGCACTGATTGTCGGCGCGCCAGCGGTAGGCGGTGCACTGTTTCTGATCGACAAACTGATCGGTGATCGCGTGGCGCGCTTTGCCAGCGTCAAATACACCATCAAAGGCCCGTGGAAAGAGCCGAAAATCACCTACGACAAACCTTTTTGACTCTCTTTTTCAGAACGCACTCTCCAGGCCTATGGAGTAGCATGGTCGTAAGCCCCTGTATGTGTTGATTCCAGATAAGGAAATGGCCATGTCTTTTGCGGTGATTCAAATGGTCAGCCAGAGCGACGTGCCGGCCAACCTGATCCAGGCTCGGCTCCTGCTCGAGCAAGCGGCGGCGGGCGGTGCGCGACTGGCGGTGTTGCCGGAAAACTTCGCCGCCATGGGCCGTCGCGACATCGCTGACATCGGTCGCGCCGAGGCGTTGGGCGAAGGTCCGATCCTGCCCTGGTTGAAACAGACCGCTCGTGACCTCAAGTTATGGATAGTGGCCGGCACGTTGCCGTTACCGCCGGTTGACCAGCCCCAGGCGAAATCCAATGCCTGTTCGTTGTTGATCGATGAGCACGGCGAGACAGTGGCCCGCTACGACAAGTTGCATTTGTTCGATGTCGATGTGGCAGACAATCGCGGCCGCTACCGCGAATCCGATGACTATGCTCACGGCAGTAAGGTGGTGGTTGCCGATACGCCGGTCGGTCGGGTTGGCCTGACGGTTTGCTACGACTTGCGTTTTCCGGAGCTGTACAGCGAACTGCGCGCAGCCGGGGCAGAGCTGATTACCGCACCGTCGGCGTTTACCGCTGTAACGGGTGCGGCCCATTGGGAAGTGTTGATCCGCGCGCGGGCCATCGAGACCCAGTGTTACGTGCTGGCGGCCGCCCAGGGCGGAATACATCCGGGGCCGCGTGAGACTTTCGGCCATGCGGCAATTGTCGACCCGTGGGGCCGCGTGCTGGCGGAGCAGGATCAAGGCGAGGCCGTGCTGCTGGCTGAACGCGATAGCAGCGAACAGGCGTCCATCCGGGCGCGGATGCCGGTGTCCAGTCACCGGCGCTTTTTCTCGCAGGGCGCGCAGCGACCTGCCTCAGAACGTGGAATTAAGGCGTAAAACCATGAGCGAGTTGTTGTCCTCAGTCAGTGAACATCTGCTAGCGCCGGGCGGCGTGACCATCGAGAACCTGCAAAGCGTGTTGGGTGATCTGGCCGGCCCGGGCATCGATGCAGCCGACCTGTATTTTCAGGGCCAGATTTCCGAGTCCTGGGCTCTGGAAGACGGCATCGTCAAGGAAGGCAGCTTCAACCTCGATCAAGGGGTTGGCGTGCGTGCGCAATCGGGTGAAAAAACCGGTTTTGCCTACAGCAATGCAATCACCCTTGAAGCCCTGGGCCTGGCGGCCCGCGCCGCCCGTTCGATTTCCCGCGCCGGGCAAAACGGTACGGTACAAGCATTCAGCACTCAGGATGTCGCCCGCTTGTACGGGCCGGATAATCCGCTGGAAGTGATGACACGCGCCGAGAAAGTCGAGCTGCTCAAGCGTATCGATGTGGCGACTCGCGCGCTCGATCCGCGTATCCAGCAAGTCACCGTGAGCATGGCTGGGGTCTGGGAGCGCATTTTGGTGGCCTCCACCGACGGTGGTCTGGCTGCCGATGTGCGACCGCTGGTGCGCTTCAATGTCAGCGTGATCGTCGAGCAGAACGGTCGCCGCGAGCGTGGTGGTCATGGCGGCGGCGGGCGTACCGATTACCGCTATTTCCTCGCTGACGACCGTGCCATGGGCTACGCCCGTGAAGCGTTGCGTCAGGCGCTGGTCAATCTGGAAGCCATTCCGGCGCCGGCCGGCACCTTGCCGGTGGTTCTGGGGTCGGGCTGGTCCGGCGTATTGCTGCATGAAGCGGTTGGCCACGGCCTGGAAGGTGACTTCAACCGTAAAGGCAGTTCGGCCTACAGCGGTCGCATGGGTGAAATGGTTGCGTCCAAACTCTGCACCATCGTCGATGACGGCACACTGGCCGGTCGCCGTGGTTCGCTGAGCATCGACGATGAAGGCACTCCGACCGAGTGCACCACGCTGATCGAAAACGGCGTGCTCAAGGGCTACATGCAAGACAAGCTCAATGCTCGCCTGATGGGCTTGGCGCGCACTGGCAATGGTCGCCGTGAGTCTTACGCGCACCTGCCGATGCCGCGCATGACCAATACATACATGCTCGGTGGCGAAAGCGATCCGGCAGAAATCATTGCTTCGGTGAAGAAGGGTATCTACTGCGCCAATCTGGGCGGCGGACAGGTCGACATCACCAGCGGCAAGTTCGTGTTCTCCACCAGCGAAGCGTACCTGATCGAGGACGGCAAGATTACCGCGCCGGTCAAAGGGGCAACGTTGATCGGTAACGGTCCGGAAGCCATGAGCCGGGTGTCGATGGTCGGTAACGATCTGGCGCTGGACAGCGGGGTAGGGACGTGTGGCAAGGATGGGCAGTCGGTGCCGGTGGGTGTCGGCCAGCCAACCTTGAAAATCGATGCGATCACCGTGGGTGGCACGGGCGCATAAAAAGATGCGTAGGAGCTGCCGCAGGCTGCGATCTTTGCTTTTAAAAGATCAAAAGATCGCAGCCTTCGGCAGCTCCTACGGGGGCGAGGTTATTCAGCGCAAACCGCGTTGAGTCTCGTCCAGCTCACGGATGTACTTGAAGATTTTTCGGCTGGAAGCAGGAGGCTTGCTTTGGGCGAGCTCGTGCTGGGCCTGACGGATCATGGAGCGCAGTTGCTGGCGATCCGCTTCCGGGTAGTCGACGACGAACTTTTCCAGTACGGCATCGTCACCGGCGATCAAGCGATCGCGCCAGCGTTCCAGACCGTGGAAACGTTCGTTGTACTGGCGAGTGGAGGCATCGAGTTGGTCCAGCAGCGACAGAACGGCGCTGATGTCCTGATCGCGCATCAGCTTGCCGATGAACTGCAGGTGCCGTTTACGCGCGATGTTCGCGGTGTGCTTGGGCGCGTCGGCCAGAGCCCGGCGCAAAGCGTCGGTCAACGGCAGTTTTGCCAGCAAGTCAGGCTTGAGTGTTGTAAGGCGCTCGCCAAGATCAACCAGAGCATGCAGCTCGCGTTTGACCTGGGTTTTGCTTTTTTCTCCCCCGTCGAGGGAGTCGTCGTAAGAATCAACCATGGTGGCAGTCCGCAAAGAAACGCCGCCATGATAACCAGTCGGGGGCCGCTTGTCCGGCCCGGTCGCTCGATGACCTTAACCGAAAGCAGAATTTGAGTGGAGAACAGCATGAGTGCAGTTGAAAGCGTCGGCCCACAAGCGTTGCCGGCACTGCAAGAGCAAGTCGAGCAGATCATCGCCGAAGCCAGGCGCCAAGGTGCCAGCGCCTGCGAAGTCGCCGTGTCTCTGGAGCAGGGCCTGTCGACCTCGGTGCGTCAGCGGGAAGTTGAAACCGTTGAGTTCAACCGTGATCAGGGCTTCGGCATTACCTTGTATGTTGGCCAGCGCAAAGGCTCGGCCAGCACCTCGGCCAGTGGCCCCGAGGCGATTCGCGAAACCGTCGCCGCTGCATTGGCCATCGCCAGGCACACCTCCGAAGACGAACACTCGGGCCTGGCCGACGCCGCGCTGATGGCCAAGGACTTGCCGGACTTCGACCTGTTCCACGAATGGGACATTACTCCGGAGCAAGCGATCGAGCAGGCGCTGGCCTGCGAAGCGGCGGCGTTTGCCACCGACAGCCGGATCAAGAACGCCGACGGCACCACCTTGAGTACTCATCAGGGCTGCCGCGTATATGGCAATAGCCATGGCTTTATCGGCGGTTATGCGTCGACGCGTCACAGCCTGAGCTGCGTGATGATTGCCGAAGCTGATGGCCAGATGCAGCGCGACTATTGGTACGACGTCAATCGCCAGGGCAATCTGCTGGCCGATCCTGTGAGCATCGGCCAGCGTGCGGCGCAACGGGCGGCCAGCCGCTTGGGCGCGCGTCCGGTACCGACCTGCGAAGTGCCGGTGCTGTTTTCCGCAGAATTGGCCGGCGGTCTGTTCGGCAGTTTCCTCGGCGCGATTTCGGGCGGCAATCTGTACCGCAAGTCTTCGTTCCTCGAAGGCGCGCTGGGCCAGAAGCTGTTCCCTGAATGGTTGACTATCGATGAGCGTCCGCACCTGATGCGCGCGATGGGCAGTTCGGCGTTCGATGGCGATGGTCTGGCAACGTATGCCAAGCCATTCGTCGAGAAGGGCGAGTTGGTGTCTTACGTATTGGGTACTTATTCAGGTCGTAAACTCGGCATGCCGAGCACCGCCAACTCCGGTGGTGTGCACAACCTGTTCGTCACCCACGGTGATGAAGACCAGGCGGCGCTGTTGCGGCGCATGGGACGCGGCTTGCTGGTGACCGAATTGATGGGCCAGGGCTTGAACATGGTCACCGGTGACTACTCTCGCGGTGCGGCGGGTTTCTGGGTCGAGAATGGTGAAATCCAGTTCGCGGTCCAGGAAGTGACCATCGCCGGCAACATGCGTGACATGTTCAAGCAGATCATTGCGGTGGGTAATGACCTGGAATTGCGCAGCAACATTCGCACGGGTTCAGTGTTGATCGAGCGGATGACGGTGGCCGGCAGCTAAACCCTTGCTGTTAAGCAAAAAAAGCGCGCCACCCAATGGGTGGCGCGCTTTTTTAATGGCTGCGATCTTTTACTCGCCTTCGCCGAAATAGTCGTTGATCAGCGCTTTCAACGCATCCAGCGCATCCTGAGCTTGATCACCTTCTGCGTGGAGGTGGATCGTCGTTCCCTTGCCGGCGGCCAGCATCATCATGGACATGATGCTCTTGCCATCGACCATCTTGTTCTGGTCGGGGGAGCGGCCCACTCTGATCTCACAGGGAAACTCCGCAGCTTTGCCCACGAATTTGGCGGAAGCGCGGGCATGCAGGCCCAGTTTGTTGATGATTTCAATTTCCAGAGCGGGCATCGCGGTGTGAATCCTTTAGCTAAGGTCGCGGTGGCGAACCTGGACGTTCTTCAGGGATTGTTGCAGGACCTGACCCAGACGTTCGGTCAGGTAGACGGAGCGGTGATGCCCGCCGGTGCAGCCAATGGCGATTGTGACGTAAGCGCGATTGCTGGCGGCAAAGCGCGGCAGCCATTTGAGCAGGTAAGTGGAGATGTCCTGGAACATCTCTTCGACATCCGGCTGAGCGGCCAGATACTCGGCCACTGGCTGGTCCAGCCCGGACTGTGTACGTAGCTCCGTTTTCCAGTACGGGTTCGGCAAGCAGCGCACGTCGAACACCAGGTCGGCATCCACCGGCATCCCCCGCTTGAAGCCGAAGGACTCCACCAGAAACGCAGTGCCCGGCTCTGGCTGGTTCAGGAGGCGCAACTTGATGGTATCGCGCAACTGATACAGGTTCAGATGGGTGGTGTTGACCTTGAGGTCGGCCAGGTCAGCAATCGGCCCGAGCAGATTGGTCTCGTCTTCGATGGCTTCGGCCAGCGAGCGGTTGGCGTTACTCAGCGGGTGGCGGCGACGGGTTTCCGAGAATCGCTTGAGCAGGGTTTCTTCGTCGGCATCCAGATACAGCACATCGCATTGGATGTGCCGGCTGCGCACTTCTTCCAACAGCTCCGGGAAGCGTGACAGATGGCTCGGCAGATTGCGCGCATCGATGGAAACAGCGACCAGGGGCTGCGCCAGTTCGGTGTGAATCAATGCGCGCTCGGCCAACTCCGGCAACAGGCCGGCCGGCAGATTGTCGATGCAGTAGTAGCCATTGTCCTCAAGTACATCGAGGGCGGTGCTTTTACCTGAGCCTGAGCGGCCGCTGACGATGATCAAGCGCATGGTTAGTGACCGTTCTGCTCGTCGAGGACAACCTGATACAAGGCTTCATTGCTGGTGGCGCTGCGTAGACGATCGCGGACTTCTTTACGATCAAGCATGCTGGCGATCTGGCGGAGCAGTTCCAGGTGCGCATCGGTAGCGGCTTGCGGGACCAGCAAAACGAACAGCAGGTCGACCGGAGCGCCGTCGATGGCGTCGAAATCTATAGGGGCGTCCAGGTGCATCAAGGCACTGATGGGCGACTCGCAACCTTTGAGGCGGCAGTGGGGGATGGCGATGCCGTTGCCAAAACCGGTCGAACCGAGTTTTTCACGGGCAATCAGGCTCTCGAAGACATCTTGCATCTCCAGATCCGGCACTTCGCGGGCGATCAGGTTGGCAATTTGTTCAAGGGCGCGTTTTTTACTGCCGCCCGGCACGTTCACCAAAGAACGGCCGGGGGTCAGGATGTTTTCAAGTCGGATCATGGGTTGGGAGTATTAACGACCGGTTGCGCCTTGGAGCTGGCCCTGGGTCTTTTCCTTATGCTTTTTGAGTTGGCGATCCAGTTTGTCGGTCAGGGCGTCGATCGCGGCATACATGTCGTTATGCTCAGCGTTGGCGACCACTTCTCCACCGGGGATATGCAGCGTGGCTTCGATTTTCTGCAGCAGCTTCTCGACGGTCAACGTGACCTGCACATTGGTGATCTTGTCGAAATGCCGTTCTAATCGTTCGAGTTTTTCGCCGATGTAGATGCGCAGGGGTTCGGTCACTTCCAGTTGGTGTCCACTGATGTTGACTTGCATACAGCTTCTCCTTCGTTGCCAGTGCATAAGGCGGCAGGCTGGTTTGCCTGCCACTAGAGCGTGTCCGAAAAGTTTTCGAACACACCCTGGAACGCTATGGCGTAGCCCGTCACATCAACCGCTTGCGTTCGCTCGAAGGCGCGATCCCCAGGGATTCGCGGTACTTGGCGACGGTGCGGCGGGCCACCTGAATGCCTTGTGCCTCCAGTAAACCAGCGATCTTGCTGTCACTCAACGGCTTTTTCTGATTTTCCGCGGCAACCAGTTTTTTGATGATCGCGCGGATCGCTGTGGACGAGCATTCACCGCCTTCAGAGGTGCTGACGTGGCTGGAGAAAAAGTATTTCAGTTCATAAATACCGCGTGGGGTATGCATGAATTTTTGCGTGGTTACCCGTGAAATCGTCGACTCGTGCATGCCGACCGCTTCGGCGATGTCATGCAGGACCAACGGCTTCATTGCCTCATCGCCGTACTCAAGGAAGCCGCGCTGGTGTTCGACGATCTGGGTAGCGACTTTCATCAGGGTTTCGTTGCGGCTTTGCAGGCTCTTGATGAACCAGCGTGCTTCCTGCAACTGATTGCGCATGAAGGTGTTGTCGGCGCTGGTGTCGGCGCGACGGACGAAACCGGCGTATTGCGGGTTGACGCGCAGACGCGGAACCGACTCCTGGTTCAGCTCCACCAGCCAGCGCTCGTTATCTTTGCGCACGATGACGTCGGGAACCACGTATTCGGCTTCGCTGGACTCGATTTGCGAGCCCGGACGCGGGTTGAGGCTCTGTACCAGCTCGATGACCTGGCGCAGTTCATCTTCCTTGAGCTTCATGCGGCGCATCAGCTGGCTGTAGTCGCGGCTGCCCAACAGGTCGATGTAGTCGATGACGAGGCGCTTGGCCTCGGCCAGCCAAGGGGTCTTGACGGGCAGTTGGCGCAGTTGCAGCAACAGGCATTCGCCGAGGTTGCGTGCGCCGATGCCGGCCGGCTCGAATTGCTGGATGCGATGCAGGACGGCTTCGATCTCGTCCAGCTCGATGTCCAGTTCCGGATCGAAGGCTTCGAGGATTTCCTCGAGGGTTTCGTCCAGGTAGCCCTGATTGTTGATGCAGTCGATCAGGGTCACCGCGATCAGTCGATCGGTGTCGGACATCGGCGCCAGGTTCAATTGCCAGAGCAGATGGCTCTGCAGGCTCTCGCCGGCGGAGGTGCGAGTGGTGAAGTCCCATTCGTCGTCATCGTTGCTCGGCAGGCTGCTGGCGCTGGTCTGGTAAACGTCTTCCCAGGCGGTGTCGACTGGCAGTTCGTTAGGGATACGCTCGTTCCAGTCGCCTTCCTCGAGGTTATCCACCGTGGGGGCGGTTTCCTGGTAGGAGGGTTCCTGGATGTCGGTGTTGGGTTTCTGCTCGATGTTGTCCGCCATCGGGTCGGCGTTATCGAAGTCGTCGCCTTCTTCCTGGCGTTCGAGCATTGGATTGGACTCCAATGCCTCCTGGATTTCCTGTTGCAGGTCCAGGGTCGACAATTGGAGCAGGCGGATGGCCTGTTGCAGCTGCGGTGTCATCGTCAGCTGCTGGCCCATTCTCAAGACTAGCGATGGTTTCATGGCAGGGGCTTAACACCTTATTCGCCGGCGCACATGCGCCATCCACTACAGGGCGCCGGAGCGCCAAACATAAGCAAATTATATGCCTGAAACTGAAGTGTTTGCCTAGAGCGCTGTAACAATAAATACGTATAGATTTTTATTGGGACAAGCGCTCCAGCGACTGACCAGGCACCTCAGTGCTTACAGGCGGAACTCATGGCCCAGGTACACTTCCTTGACCAGGTCGTTGGCCAGGATGGTTTCGGCGTCGCCTTCGGCGATCAGTTGGCCGTCGTTGACGATGTAAGCGGTTTCGCAGATGTCCAGGGTTTCGCGGACGTTGTGGTCCGTGATCAGCACGCCAATGCCCTTGGCCTTGAGGTGATGAATGATCTGCTTGATGTCACCCACCGAAATCGGGTCCACGCCAGCGAAGGGTTCGTCGAGCAGGATGAATTTCGGTGCCGTGGCCAGGGCGCGAGCGATTTCCACGCGGCGACGTTCGCCACCGGAAAGGCTCATGCCGAGGTTGTCGCGGATGTGGTTGATGTGGAATTCCTGCAGCAGGCTTTCCAGCTCCTTGCGACGACCGGCCTTGTCGAGTTCCTTGCGGGTCTCGAGGATGGCCATGATGTTGTCGGCGACCGAGAGTTTGCGGAAGATCGACGCTTCTTGCGGCAGATAGCCGATACCCGCTTGTGCACGACCGTGCATTGGCTGGTGGCTGACGTCCAGGTCGTCGATCAGTACGCGCCCCTGATCGGCTTGGACCAGGCCTACGATCATGTAGAAGCAGGTGGTCTTGCCGGCGCCGTTCGGGCCAAGCAGGCCGACGATCTGGCCGCTGTCGATCGACAGGCTGACGTCACGCACGACCTGGCGGCTCTTGTAGCTCTTGGCCAGATGCTGAGCTTTCAGAGTTGCCATTACTGGGCCTTCTGCTCGTCGGTTTTCTTTTTCGGCTGGATAACCATATCGACCCGTGGGCGCGGCGCAGTAACCGAGGCACCGGTGGCACGGCCTGCGTTAGCAACCTGCTTGACGGTGTCATAGACGATTTTCTCGCCTTCGGTGGTGTTGCCTTCGTTGATCACTTTGGCGCGGTCAATCAGTACGATGCGGTTTTGCGCGGCATGGTACTGGATAGTCACCCCATAGCCCTTGACCGGCTGTGGATCGCCTACCTTCTGCAACTGCTCGAAATACGCCAGGTTGCCCACCGAGGTCACGACATCGATATCGCCGGCTTTGGTGCGGGTGATGGTCACGGTGTTGCCTTTGATGATCATCGAGCCCTGGGTAATGATCACGTCACCCTTGTAGGTGGCCACGCCATTCTTGTCGTCCAGCTGAGCGTCGTCAGCCTGAATGCGAATGGGTTGCTGGCTATCGTTCGGCAGAGCCCAGGCGCTCACGCTTCCCAGTGCTGCGCCCAGACTGAGCAAAATAGGGAGAGTTTTAACGAGCCTCATACTGTCCTCTTACGTTCGATAGCAGGTGTATCCTGCTGTCTTTCAAATACGCTTTCATTCCGTTACCAGTCGATACACCACCAGCGCCGTCGATTCTAACGGCTTGCTCGGTCTGCGCATATTGCTGTTGCGGGAATACAGTCATACGACTACTGGTAATAAGCATCGGACGGTTCTGCTCATCGGTCCGTGCGATACGAACCGAGTCGATCAGCTCGACTTCAGTGCCGCCCGAATTGACTTCGCCACGCTCGCTCTGGACGTGCCAGGGGAAGGCGGTGCCCCGATACATGTTCAGGTCGGGGTTGGTCAGCAGGGTTATATCGGTAGCTTTGATGTGTTCGACCTTGTCGGACGTCATGTCGTACTGCAATTTGCCATCGGGCAGGTACTGCACGCTGTGGGCGTTGATCGCGTAATAGTCGATCTGGCTCTCGTCGACGTGCGCTACCGGCTTCTCGAGGAAGCGTTCCGGGCTGATGTTCCAGTAGCCAACGGCCGCGAGTAGTGCGGCTATGACCCCGAAAAACAGTATGTTGCGAATCTTTTTGCTCAGCATAGGTGGCTCACAGGTACGCGGCGTTAGCCGCTTCAAGGTTGCCCTGGGCACGCAGGATCAGTTCACAGAACTCGCGAGCAGCACCTTCGCCGCCACGGGCCTGAGTGACGCCGTGAGCGTGTTCGCGGACGAAGCTGGCGGCGTTGGCCACTGCCATGCCCAGGCCCACGCGGCGAATTACCGGCAAATCCGGCAGGTCATCGCCCAGGTAGGCAACCTGCTCATAGCTTAGGCCCAGTTGTGCCAGAAGCTCGTCGAGTACCACCAGTTTGTCCTCGCGACCCTGATACAGGTGAGGAATACCGAGGTTTTTGGCTCGTCGCTCGACCACCGGGGTCTTGCGTCCGCTGATAATGGCAGTCGTCACGCCGGAGGCCATCAGCATCTTGATACCCTGGCCGTCGAGGGTGTTGAACGTCTTGAATTCGCTGCCGTCCTCGAGGAAGTACAGGCGACCGTCAGTCAGCACGCCGTCGACGTCGAAAACCGCGAGTTTGATGTTTTTGCCGCGTTGCAGCAGGTCCGTGCTCATTACATTACTCCCGCACGCAGCAAATCGTGCATGTTCAAGGCGCCCACCGGACGGTCCTCGCTATCGACCACGACCAGTGCGTTGATCTTGTGGTCTTCCATGATTTTCAGGGCCTCGGCGGCGAGCATCTCGGCGCGCGCGGTCTTGCCATGAGGGGTCATGACGTCATCGATGGTGGCTTGATGGATGTCGATGGTCCGGTCCAGCGTGCGGCGCAGGTCGCCGTCCGTGAAAATGCCGGCGAGTTTACCGTCTGCTTCCAGTACTACGGTCATGCCGAGACCCTTGCGGGTCATTTCCATCAACGCGTCTTTGAGCAGCGTGCCGCGCACGACTTGCGGCAGCTCCTGGCCCGCGTGCATGACGTTTTCGACCTTCAGCAACAAGCGGCGACCCAGGGCACCGCCTGGGTGTGAAAACGCGAAATCTTCGGCGGTAAAGCCGCGGGCTTCCAGCAAGGCAACGGCCAGTGCGTCCCCCATCACCAGCGCCGCCGTGGTGGAGGAGGTCGGCGCCAGGTTCAACGGGCACGCCTCGTGCTCGACATGAACATTGAGGTTCACCTCGGCAGCCTTGGCCAATGGCGAATCAGGGTTGCCGGTCAGGCTGATCAGTTTGATGCCCAGACGCTTGATCAGTGGCAGCAGCGTGACGATTTCATTGGTGGAGCCGGAGTTCGACAGCGCGAGGATGATGTCGTCGCGGGTGATCATGCCCATATCGCCGTGACTGGCTTCGGCCGGGTGCACGAAAAAAGCCGTGGTGCCGGTGCTGGCAAGGGTCGCTGCAATCTTGTTGCCGATGTGCCCGGACTTGCCCATGCCGACCACGACCACGCGGCCTTTGCTGGCCAGAATCATCTCGCAAGCGCGTACGAAATCCGCGTCGATATGGGCCAGCAAGCCTTCTACGGCTTCAAGCTCGAGGCGGATGGTGCGTTGTGCAGATTGAATCAGGTCGCTGGATTGGCTCATGTCAGAAATCGTATAGCCTGATGAAAAGGCGGCGATTATAGCGGTAATGAGCAAATCCCTCACGTTAGTTCGTCGTGCTTTGTTCAGGCTGCTCCCCTAAACGATGAAACTTGCGGCTTTTTGCCTGTCTTGATGCTGAACACTGCGGGCTTCGGCCTTGGGCGCTTTGTATTAGCAGTGATATAGTTCGTCGCCAGTTCGGCCCGCCCAGGATGTATGTGCTCTCGGCAGGGAGCGCGGCGTCCGAGTGAGAGGCTTGCATCGCAAGGAGTTTAGATGAGTGCCGATAACGCCTACGCGGTCGAGCTGAAGGGAGTCTCCTTCAAGCGCGGCGCGCGCAGCATTTTCAATAACGTCGATATTCGCATTCCGCGCGGTAAGGTCACCGGTATCATGGGACCTTCCGGTTGCGGAAAAACCACACTGTTGCGCCTGATGGGCGCGCAGTTGCGCCCTTCAAGTGGCGAGGTGTGGGTCAACGGGCAGAATTTGCCCACGCTGTCGCGCAGCGATCTGTTTGATGCGCGCAAGCATATGGGCGTGCTGTTTCAGAGCGGTGCACTGTTCACGGACCTCGATGTTTTCGAAAACATCGCTTTTCCGCTGCGTGTTCATACCCAGCTTCCGGATGAAATGATCCGTGACATCGTCTTGCTCAAGTTGCAGGCGGTAGGGTTGCGCGGTGCCATCGACCTGATGCCCGATGAGTTGTCCGGCGGCATGAAGCGTCGTGTCGCGCTGGCACGGGCGATTGCCCTCGATCCGCAGATTCTGATGTACGACGAGCCTTTTGTCGGTCAGGACCCGATCGCCATGGGCGTTCTGGTGCGCTTGATCCGTCTGCTCAACGACGCCTTGGGCATCACCAGTATCGTGGTGTCCCATGATCTGGCCGAAACCGCGAGCATTGCCGATTACCTGTATGTCGTGGGCGATGGGCAGGTGTTGGGGCAGGGGACCCCCGATGAGCTGATGAACTCCGATAATCCGCGGATTCACCAATTCATGAAGGGTGATCCAGACGGGCCGGTACCGTTCCACTTTCCAGCGACGGATTACCGCGCAGATCTTCTGGGGAAGCGCTGATGCGCAAGATTTCACTAATAGAGAGAGTTCGTCGATTCGGCCAGGCCGCCATCGACAGCGTCGCGGTGCTCGGTCGTTCATCGCTGTTCCTGTTTCACGCCTTGCTGGGACGTGGTGGCATCACTGGCGCATTTGGCTTGCTGGTCAAGCAACTGCACTCGGTCGGCGTGATGTCCCTGGTGATCATCGTGGTCTCCGGGATATTCATCGGGATGGTGCTGGCGCTGCAAGGCTTCAACATTTTGTCCAGTTATGGTTCGGAGCAGGCGGTCGGGCAGATGGTTGCGCTGACGCTGTTGCGTGAACTGGGACCGGTGGTGACCGCGTTGCTGTTCGCCGGGCGTGCCGGTTCTGCGTTGACCGCTGAAATTGGCAACATGAAATCCACCGAGCAGTTGTCCAGTCTGGAAATGATTGGCGTCGACCCGCTCAAGTACATCATTGCCCCCCGGCTGTGGGCCGGCTTCATTTCCCTGCCGCTGCTGGCGATGATTTTCAGCGTGGTCGGGATCTGGGGCGGCTCCTGGGTGGCCGTCGACTGGTTGGGTGTGTATGAAGGTTCCTACTGGTCGAACATGCAAAACAGCGTGACGTTCGATGGAGACGTGTTCAATGGCATCATTAAAAGCATCGTCTTTGCCTTTGTCGTGACCTGGATCGCCGTATTCCAAGGCTATGACTGCGAGCCCACTTCAGAAGGGATCAGTCGTGCCACCACCAAGACTGTGGTGTATGCCTCATTGGCCATTCTCGGCCTGGACTTTATTTTGACTGCCTTGATGTTTGGAGATTTCTGATGCAAAACCGCACCCTGGAAATCGGTGTCGGCCTTTTCTTGCTGGCTGGCATCCTGGCTTTAGTGTTGCTTGCCCTGCGGGTCAGTGGACTGTCCCCTGTTTCGAGCACCGACAGCTATAAGCTTTATGCGTATTTCGACAATATCGCCGGTTTGACGGTCAGATCAAAAGTGACCATGGCCGGTGTGACTATCGGCAAGGTCACGGCTATCGATCTGGATCGCGACAGTTTCACCGGTCGGGTGACGCTGCAGCTGGAAAAGCGTGTAGATAATCTGCCGACTGACTCCACTGCATCTATCCTCACGGCAGGCTTGTTGGGCGAGAAGTACATCGGTATCAGCGTGGGCGGGGAAGAGACCCTGCTCAAGGATGGTGGAACTATCCATGACACGCAGTCATCGCTGGTGCTCGAAGACCTGATCGGTAAATTCCTGCTCAATACCGTTAGCAAAGACGCTAAATAAGGAGTTTGTTCATGATCTCTACCTTGCGACGTGGCCTGTTGGTACTACTTGCGGTCTTGCCTTTTATGGGCAACGCCGTGGCTGCGCAGTCCGCGCACGATATCGTGCAGGACACCACCAATCGGTTGCTCGCCGATCTGTCGGCCAATAAAGCGAAGTACAAGCAGGATCCGAATGGCTTTTACGACTCCTTGAACAGCATCGTTGGGCCTGTGGTGGATGCCGAGGGCATTTCCAAGAGCATCATGACGGTCAAGTACTCGCGCAAAGCCACGCCTGAGCAAATGAAAACCTTTGAAAATAACTTCAAAAGGGGCCTGTTCCAGTTCTATGGCAATGCCTTGCTCGAGTACAACAATCAAGGCATCACCGTTGATCCAGCCAAGGATGAGTCGGGAGACCGTACAAGCGTTGGCATGACGGTCAAAGGCAGCAATGGCGCGATTTATCCTGTGTCTTACACACTGGAAAAGATCAATGGCGAGTGGAAGCTGCGTAACGTGATCATCAACGGCATCAACATCGGCAAGCTGTTCCGTGATCAGTTCAGCGATGCAATGCAGCGCAATGGCAATAACCTGGACGCGACCATCAATGGTTGGGCCGGTGAAGTCGCCAAAGCCAAGGAAAAGACCGAAGCTGAAACGACTCAGAAGAAGCCCGCCCAATGAGTGAGTCGGCTGTCAGCATGGGCGAGGCCGGTGAGCTGATGCTCAGTGGCGTACTCGATTACCGCACCGGGCCGGATCTGCGCAAGCAGGGCCAGGCGTTGATCAAGTCGAGCACCGCGCCAGCATTGGTGCTTGATTGCTCGGGTGTGCAAAAGTCCAGCAGCGTCGGTTTGTCGTTGTTGCTGTGTTTCATGCGTGACGCGCAAGCGGCGGGCAAGGCGCTGAGCATCCGTGCCCTGCCTGACGACATGCGTGAAATCGCTCAGGTCAGCGAGTTGACCGAGCTGTTGGCGCACCCATAACTACCATCTATAAAGAAGCCCCCCGTCAGAGTCCTGCTATGCGGGGTTCGCAGGCGCGGGGCTTTTTTGTATGATGTCCGACCCGCGCGCACAGGGCGCCGATTGAGGTTGAGCATGCAGGCCAACGAAGTGAAGAGCTTTCTTGAGGGAAAGCTGTCCGAGACTCTTTTATCAGTACAGGTAGAAGTTGAGGGCGAAGGCTGCAACTTTCAGCTGAACGTGATTAGCGATGAACTGGCGGCATTGAGCCCGGTCAAGCGTCAGCAGCAGATCTATGCCCATTTGAACCCATGGATCACCGATGGCAGCATCCATGCGGTCACTATGAAATTTTTCAGCAGCGCGGCCTGGGCCGAGCGCACCTGAGCCCAAGGGCGTCGAGATTCTTATGGATAAATTGATTATTACCGGTGGCGTTCGTCTTGATGGCGAAATCCGCATTTCCGGGGCAAAGAACTCTGCCCTGCCGATTTTGGCTGCAACGCTGCTGTGCGATGGCCCAGTAACGGTCGCCAACTTGCCGCACCTGCACGACATCACCACCATGATCGAGCTGTTCGGTCGCATGGGCATCGAGCCGGTGATCGACGAGAAACTCAGCGTCGAAATCGACCCGCGCACCATCAAGACCCTGATCGCGCCGTACGAACTGGTTAAAACCATGCGTGCGTCGATTCTGGTGCTGGGCCCGATGGTCGCGCGTTTCGGTGAAGCTGAAGTCGCACTGCCTGGCGGTTGCGCCATCGGTTCGCGTCCGGTCGACCTGCACATCCGTGGCCTTGAAGCCATGGGTGCGACCATTGACGTGGAAGGCGGTTACATCAAGGCCAAGGCGCCAGAAGGCGGCTTGCGCGGTGCACACTTCTTCTTCGATACCGTCAGCGTGACCGGTACCGAGAACATCATGATGGCAGCCGCTCTGGCCAAGGGCCGCAGCGTTCTGGCAAACGCCGCTCGCGAGCCTGAAGTCGTCGACCTGGCGAACTTCCTGAACGCCATGGGCGCGAAGGTTTCCGGTGCCGGCACCGACACCATCACCATCGATGGTGTCGAGCGTCTGCACACGACCACTTACAAAGTCATGCCGGACCGTATCGAAACCGGTACTTACCTGGTGGCTGCTGCCGTGACTGGCGGCCGCGTGAAGGTTAAGGACACCGATCCGACCATCCTTGAAGCCGTTCTGGAAAAACTCAAGGAAGCGGGCGCCGAAATCACTACCGGCGAAGACTGGATCGAGCTGAACATGCACGGCAAGCGGCCGAAAGCCGTCAACGTGCGTACCGCTCCGTACCCGGCGTTTCCGACCGACATGCAAGCGCAGTTCATCTCCCTCAACGCGATTGCCGAAGGCACTGGCGCGGTGATCGAGACGATCTTCGAAAACCGCTTCATGCACGTCTACGAGCTGCACCGCATGGGCGCTCATATCCAGGTCGAAGGCAACACCGCGATCGTCACCGGCATCGAAAAGCTCAAGGGCGCGCCAGTCATGGCCACCGACCTGCGGGCTTCGGCCAGCCTGGTGATTTCGGCGCTGATCGCCGAAGGCGACACGCTGATCGATCGCATCTACCACATCGACCGTGGTTACGAGTGCATCGAAGAGAAACTGCAGATGCTCGGCGCGAAAATCCGCCGCGTACCGGGCTAGTTTCTGCTTCATGGGCACAGGGACGTGCCCGTTGATTTGTTGAAATCGAGGGTGTAACCCTCGATGTGTGTCCGGCGCCGTTTGCGACCGGGCATGAGTACCTTGATAAGGACTGACGTTTCCCATGTTGACCATCGCACTGTCCAAGGGCCGCATCCTTGACGACACCCTGCCGCTTCTGGCTGAAGCGGGCATCGTGCCGACCGAGAATCCGGACAAGAGCCGCAAGCTGATCATCCCCACGACCCAGGCCGATGTGCGCTTGCTGATCGTGCGCGCCACCGATGTGCCGACCTACGTCGAGCACGGTGCCGCTGACCTGGGCGTCGCCGGTAAAGATGTGCTGATGGAATACGGCGGCCAGGGTCTGTACGAGCCACTGGATCTGCAGATTGCCCAGTGCAAGCTGATGACTGCCGGTAAAATCGGCGCGGTCGAGCCCAAGGGCCGTCTGCGCATCGCCACCAAGTTCGTCAACGTTGCCAAGCGTTACTACGCCGAGCAGGGCCGTCAGGTCGACATCATCAAGCTTTATGGCTCGATGGAGCTGGCACCGCTGATCGGTCTGGCGGACAAGATCATCGACGTGGTCGATACCGGTAACACGCTGCGGGCCAACGGCCTGGAGCCACAGGATTTCATTGCTGCCATCAGCTCCCGGCTGATCGTCAACAAAGCTTCGATGAAAATGCAGCACGCCCGTATCCAGGCGTTGATCGACACCCTGCGCAAGGCAGTGGAGTCTCGACACCGCGGCTGATTCACCTGCGCGACGTTAAGTCGCGCCCGTCTATCCGCCTCATAGCCAGAATTCTCAGGTGCCCAAGCGGAAACGACTGCTAGTTTAGGGCGCCTGAGTTTTTGCCAATCCTATGAGGCTCTCGCTATGACCGCACCGACTGCAATTCGCCGACTCAACGCTGCTGACCCGGATTTCGCGCATCATCTGGATCATCTGCTGAGCTGGGAAAGTGTGTCTGACGACTCGGTCAATCAGCGAGTGCTGGACATCATCAAGGCTGTGCGCGAACGCGGCGATGCGGCGCTGGTTGAATTCACCCAGAAGTTCGACGGCCTGCAAGTGGCGTCGATGGCCGAGCTGATTCTGCCGCGCGAGCGTCTGGAACTGGCACTCACCCGGATCACCGTGCCTCAGCGCGAAGCCCTGGAAAAAGCCGCGACCCGGGTGCGCAGCTACCACGAAAAACAAAAGCAGGACTCCTGGAGCTACACCGAAGCCGACGGCACGGTGCTCGGCCAGAAGGTCACGCCGCTGGATCGCGCCGGTCTGTACGTACCGGGCGGCAAGGCTTCTTATCCTTCTTCGGTGTTGATGAACGCGATTCCGGCCAAGGTTGCCGGTGTGACCGAAGTGGTCATGGTGGTGCCGACGCCACGGGGTGAAGTCAACGAGCTTGTGCTCGCGGCAGCGTGCATCGCTGGCGTCGACCGGGTGTTCACCATTGGTGGCGCGCAAGCGGTTGCCGCGCTGGCCTATGGCACCGAAAGCGTGCCGAAGGTCGACAAAGTCGTCGGGCCGGGCAACATCTATGTGGCGACTGCCAAGCGTCACGTGTTCGGCCAGGTCGGTATCGACATGATCGCCGGCCCATCGGAAATCCTCGTGGTGTGCGACGGCCAGACCGATCCGGACTGGATCGCCATGGACCTGTTCTCTCAAGCCGAGCACGACGAAGACGCCCAGGCGATTCTGGTCAGTCCCGACGCCGAGTTCCTCGACAAAGTGGCGGCAAGTATCGCCAAACTGCTGCCGACCATGGAACGCGCCGAAATCATCGAAACCTCGATCAATGGCCGTGGTGCGTTGATCCAGGTGCGCGACATGCAGCAGGCCATCGACGTGGCCAACCGCATTGCGCCGGAACACCTGGAACTGTCGGTGGCCGATCCGCAAGCCTGGCTCCCGCAGATCCGCCACGCCGGTGCGATCTTCATGGGCCGCCACACCTCTGAAGCTTTGGGCGATTACTGCGCCGGACCCAACCATGTGCTGCCGACTTCCGGCACCGCACGCTTCTCCTCGCCGCTGGGGGTTTATGACTTCCAGAAACGTTCGTCGATCATCTTCTGCTCCGAGCAGGGTGCCTCCGAACTGGGCAAGACCGCATCCGTGCTGGCCCGTGGCGAGTCGCTGACCGCTCACGCCCGCAGTGCCGAATACCGCATCGTTGACGACAAGAAGGTGAACTGAAGATGAGCAAATTCTGGAGTCCATTCGTCAAGGATCTGGTGCCGTACGTGCCGGGCGAGCAGCCGAAACTGGCGAAGCTGGTCAAGCTCAACACCAACGAAAACCCTTACGGTCCATCGCCCAAAGCACTGGCGGCGATGCAAACCGAACTGAACGACAACCTGCGTCTGTACCCGGACCCCAACAGCGACTTGCTCAAGCAGGCGGTGGCCAGGTATTACGGGGTGCAGGGCAATCAGGTGTTCCTCGGCAACGGTTCCGATGAAGTGCTGGCGCATGTTTTTCATGGTCTGTTCCAGCACGGTCAACCGCTGCTGTTCCCGGACATCAGCTACAGCTTTTATCCGGTGTATTGCGGCTTGTACGGCATTCCATTCGACGCGGTGCCGCTGGACGAGCAGTTCCAGATTCGCGTCTCGGACTACGCCAAGCCGAATGGCGGGATCATTTTCCCCAACCCCAACGCACCCACCGGTTGCCTGTTGGCGCTGGATGCCGTGGAACAAATCCTCAAGGCCAGCCCTGATTCGGTGGTGGTCGTCGACGAAGCCTATATCGACTTCGGCGGTGAAACGGCGATCAGCCTGGTCGACCGTTACCCGAACCTGCTGGTAACTCAGACCCTCTCCAAGTCGCGTTCGCTGGCCGGTTTGCGCGTGGGTCTGGCGGTGGGGCATCCGGACCTGATCGAGGCGCTGGAGCGGATCAAGAACAGCTTCAACTCCTATCCACTGGATCGCCTGGCAATCGTCGGTGCAGCGGCAGCGTTTGAAGATCGCGAGTACTTCGACAAGACCTGTCAGTTGGTAATCGACAGCCGTGAGCGCGTGGTCGAGCAATTGCAGGAGAAGGGTTTTGAAGTGCTGCCATCGGCGGCGAACTTTATCTTCGCTCGTCACCCGCAGCATGACGCGGCAGGCCTGGCAGCGAAGTTGCGCGAGCAAGGCGTGATCGTCCGGCACTTCAAGCAGGAACGGATTGCCCAGTTCCTGCGCATCACCATCGGTACGCCAGAGCAGAATCAGGCGCTGATCGACGGCCTCGGCGACCTCTAAACCGCTGTTGATTCTGTGGGAGCGAGCTTGCTCACGATAGCGGTCCGGCATTCAACATAAATGCTGAATGTTATGGCCTCTTCGCGAGCAAGCTCGCTCCCACAGGTGTTGTGTGGTGGCTTTTTACTCGTGATGCGCCTCACCGAGGAACGTCAACGAACTGAACACCCCCCGCGTCGCCACATCCGGATTGTCCTTCAGCGGGATTTCCACCTGCGCGGCAATCACATTCAACCCTTCATTGCGCACCAGCACCTGCGCCCGGCCTTCAGCATCGGTTTCCGTGCTCAAGGTGTTCGGCGCATTGCGATAGTCGCCAATCAACTTGATCCCCGCCGCCGGTTTGCCATCGAGCAACACCCGCACCGGCAATGATTTGCCCGGGCCAACGGTCAGCGGATCAACCTCCGGCAAAATCAGCAATTTGATCTGATTCAGCGCAGGCAGCTTCGCCCCCGGCTGATAAATCGCCAGGCTGTACTTGAAGGTCTGGGTCGACTCAATCGCCCCCGGCACCTTGCTGCGTCCCTGGTTGATCCACTTCTTGTCGGCGGTCTGCGACCACATGCCATTGTCCAGCGCCACGGCGAGCACTGCTGGCGATTTTAGCGGTTGCAGGCGAGCATGGTCGGCCAGGCGTTCTACGGTGACCGGGATCATTTTACCGGCGCCGTCGTAGGCCCAGGCGCCACTGACTTTCTGTGCCTTGAAGGCATTGTCTTCGGCGCCGTGGCCGTAAATTACTTCAATGTTGCCGCGGCGTTGTTCGGTCCACAGACCATGGGCCGACACTTGAGTGGCGAACAGCGTACCAAGCAGGCCCAGCGCCAGGCCTGCCAGAGGAGCAATTTTTCGAGACGGCATGAGAGTGTTCCAATAGTGTTGTTGAAACAATATAACATGCCTAATGAGAATGTATGCTTTTAGGGTGCGTGCGGCAGCAGAGGCATTCGGTGTTGCCGAAGGTGCCAAAAGATCGCAGCCTTTGGCAACTCCTACGATTTATTCTTCTTCTTTGACGGGTGCAGGCGGTGGGCGCAGACCGATTTCTGCGGTCAGCTTGAGCTCCTTGCCATTGCGCATGACCTGAACAGTGACTTTGTCGGTCGGCTTGATCCGCGCCACCTGGTTCATCGAGCGGCGACCATCGCCGGCCGGCTCGCCGTCAATGCTGAGGATCACATCGCCCAATTGCAGGCCGGCTTTTTGTGCCGGGCCGTCGCGGAAAACCCCCGCAACGACAATCCCCGGACGCCCTGACAGGCCGTACGACTCCGCCAGTTCCTGGCTTAACGGCTGCACTTCAATCCCGAGCCAGCCGCGAATCACCTGACCATGCTCGATAATCGACTTCATCACCTCCATCGCCAGCTTGATCGGGATCGCGAAACCAATGCCTTGGGAACCGCCGGACTTGGAGAAAATCGCGGTGTTGATCCCGGTGAGGTTGCCGTTGGCATCCACCAGCGCACCGCCGGAGTTGCCCGGGTTGATCGCGGCGTCGGTCTGGATGAAGTCTTCGTAATTGTTCAGCCCCAGTTGATTGCGCCCGGTGGCGCTGATGATGCCCATGGTCACGGTCTGACCGACACCAAACGGGTTGCCGATGGCCAGCGCGACATCGCCGACGCGAATGCTTTCCGAGCGGCCGACGGTGATCGACGGCAGGTTCTTCAAATCGATTTTCAGCACCGCGAGGTCGGTTTCCGGGTCGCTGCCGATCACGCGGGCCAGGGTTTCACGGCCATCCTTGAGCGCGACAACAATCTGGTCGGCGCCAGTGGTCACGTGGTTGTTGGTCAGCAAATAACCTTCCGGACTCATGATCACCCCGGAACCGAGGCTCGATTCCATGCGCTTCTGCTTGGGTGAGTTGTCGCCAAAGAACCGCCGAAATTGCGGGTCTTCAAATAGCGGATGGCTGGTTTTGTTGACCACTTTGGTGGTGTAGAGGTTGACCACCGCCGGTGCGGCGATGACCACGGCGTCGGCGTAAGACACCGGCCCCTGTTGGGTCTGAGTGGTTTGTGGGGCTTGCTGCAGGTTCACATCCAGGCTTGGCAGCCCGACCCATTGAGGGTAACGCTGGATGATCAGCAACGCGATAAGCACGCCGGCCAGCAGCGGCCAGCCAAAGAAACGCAGACCCTTGAGCATTAAGCAAATCCTGGGAGGTTACGGAGAGCCGTCTACGGCCCATAATGTCGCGCATTATACGAGGCCGCGCGCGCCTCTGAACGGGATATTTAGGAGTCTTTTATGGCCGTTGCCCTGAGCACCCTGGTAGAAGAAGCGGACCGTTACCTTGCCAGCTCGCGGATCGCCGACTATTGCCCCAACGGCCTGCAAGTCGAAGGCCGGCCGCAGGTCATGCGCATCGTCAGCGGCGTTACGGCCAGCCAGGCATTGCTCGATGCAGCGGTCGAAGCCAAGGCCGATCTGGTGCTGGTACACCACGGCTACTTCTGGAAGGGCGAGAACCCCTGCATTACCGGTATGAAGCAGCGTAGGCTCAAAACCCTGCTCAAGCACGACATCAGCCTCCTGGCCTACCACTTGCCGCTGGATTTGCATCCGGAAGTGGGCAACAACGTGCAACTGGCCCGTCAGCTGGACATTACCGTCGAAGGTCCGCTGGACCCGGAAAACCTCAAAGTGGTCGGGCTGGTCGGCTCCCTCGCGGAACCCATGACCGCGCGCGACTTTGCCCGTCATGTGCAAGAGGTCATGGGCCGTGAACCGCTGCTGATCGAGGGCAGCGAGATGGTCCGGCGCGTCGGCTGGTGCACGGGCGGCGGCCAGGGTTATATCGATCAGGCGGTACTGGCCGGCGTTGACTTGTACCTGAGCGGCGAAGCGTCCGAGCAAACTTTCCACAGCGCTCGGGAAAACGACATCAGCTTCATCGCCGCCGGACATCACGCCACCGAACGCTACGGCGTGCAGGCGCTGGGGGACTATCTGGCGCGACGGTTTGCCCTTGAACACATCTTCATCGACTGCCCGAACCCGATCTGATGGCAGGGGATTTTCTGTAAGCACATTATTTGTGAGCATTGCGCATCAAATGTGGGAGCGAGCTTGCTCGCGATAGCGGTGTATCAGCCAACATCACTGTTGAATGTGAGTCAGCAATCGCGAGCAAGCTCGCTCCCACAATGGACTCGCATTGCCCTAACGCGGAGGTATATTCATATGCTCTTTCGATCTAGTCGGCGTCCTGATTAGAAGAGGTCGCTGTGCTAGCATTCGCCGCTCGAACACGGCCCGCTGGCCGTTCATAAGAAAGCTTTCGTGAGTAGCCATGGTCGACAAACTGACGCATCTGAAACAGCTGGAGGCGGAAAGCATCCACATCATCCGCGAGGTGGCCGCCGAGTTCGACAACCCGGTGATGCTGTACTCCATCGGTAAAGACTCCGCCGTGATGCTGCATCTGGCACGCAAGGCGTTCTTCCCGGGCAAGCTGCCGTTTCCGGTGATGCACGTCGACACCCAGTGGAAATTCCAGGAGATGTACAGCTTCCGCGACAAGATGGTCGCAGAGCTGGGCCTCGACCTGATTACCTACGTCAACCCGGAAGGCGTGGCACAAGGGATCAACCCCTTCACCCACGGCAGTGCCAAGCACACCGACATCATGAAGACCGAAGGCCTGAAACAGGCTTTGGACAAGTACGGCTTCGACGCTGCCTTCGGTGGTGCGCGCCGCGATGAAGAGAAATCCCGCGCCAAAGAGCGCGTGTACTCGTTCCGCGACAGCAAGCACCGCTGGGATCCGAAAAACCAGCGTCCCGAGCTGTGGAACGTCTACAACGGCAAGGTCAACAAAGGCGAATCGATCCGCGTATTCCCGCTGTCGAACTGGACCGAACTGGACATCTGGCAGTACATCTACCTTGAAGGCATCCCGATCGTTCCGTTGTACTTCGCCGCCGAGCGCGATGTCATCGAGAAGAACGGCACGCTGATCATGATCGACGACGAGCGCATCCTCGAGCACCTGAGCGACGAAGACAAAGCCCGCATCGTCAAAAAGAAAGTGCGTTTCCGTACCCTTGGCTGCTACCCGTTGACGGGCGCGGTGGAGTCCGAGGCCGAAAGCCTCACGGACATCATTCAGGAAATGCTCCTGACGCGAACTTCCGAGCGCCAGGGCCGAGTCATCGATCACGATGGCGCCGGCTCGATGGAAGACAAAAAACGTCAAGGTTATTTCTAAGGGGCTGTCATGTCGCACCAATCTGATTTGATCAGCGAGGACATCCTCGCCTACCTGGGCCAGCACGAACGTAAAGAGCTGCTGCGCTTTCTGACCTGCGGTAACGTCGACGACGGCAAGAGCACCCTGATCGGGCGCCTGCTGCACGACTCCAAGATGATCTACGAAGACCATCTGGAAGCCATTACCCGCGACTCGAAAAAAGTCGGCACCACCGGTGACGACATCGACCTGGCGTTGCTGGTCGACGGCCTGCAGGCCGAGCGCGAACAAGGCATCACCATCGATGTCGCGTACCGCTATTTCTCCACCGCCAAGCGCAAATTCATCATCGCCGACACCCCTGGCCATGAGCAGTACACCCGCAACATGGCCACCGGTGCATCCACCTGTGACCTGGCGATCATCCTGGTCGACGCCCGTTACGGCGTGCAGACCCAGACCCGTCGCCACAGCTTCATTGCCTCGTTGCTGGGCATCAAGCACATCGTAGTCGCCATCAACAAGATGGACCTCAAGGACTTCGATCAGGGCGTGTTCGAGTCAATCAAGGCCGACTACCTGAAGTTCGCTGAAGGCTTGAAGATGAAGCCTACCAGCATGCACTTCGTGCCGATGTCGGCGCTGAAGGGCGACAACGTGGTGAACAAATCCGAGCGCTCGCCGTGGTACACCGGCCAGTCGCTGATGGAAATCCTTGAAACCGTGGAAGTGGCGGGCGACCGTAACTTCACCGACCTGCGTTTCCCGGTGCAGTACGTCAACCGGCCGAACCTGAACTTCCGCGGTTTCGCCGGCACCCTGGCCAGCGGCATCGTCAAGAAGGGTGACGAAGTCGTGGTGCTGCCGTCGGGCAAGAGCAGCCGCGTGAAATCCATCGTCACTTTCGACGGTGAGCTGGAACACGCAGGCCCGGGTCAGGCCGTAACGCTGACCATGGAAGACGAGATCGACATCTCCCGCGGCGACCTGCTGGTGCATGCCGACAACGTGCCGCCGGTCACCGACAGCTTCGAAGCGATGCTGGTGTGGATGGCTGAAGAGCCTCTGCTGCCGGGCAAGAAATACGACATCAAACGCGCCACCAGTTACGTGCCGGGCTCGATCGCCAGCATCGTCAACAAGGTCGACGTGAACACCCTGGAAGAAGGCCCGGCCAGCGCCTTGCAGCTGAACGAGATCGGTAAGGTCAGGATCAGTCTCGACGCGCCGATTGCCCTCGACGGTTATGAAAGCAACCGCACCACCGGTTCGTTCATCATCATCGACCGCTTGACCAACGGCACCGTCGGCGCCGGCATGATCGTCGCCCAGCCTTTGGCTCATGGCAACTCCACGCACCATGGCAAGTTGGCCCATGTAGCCACCGAAGAGCGTGCCCAGCGCTTTGGCCAGCAACCGGCTACCGTGCTGTTCAGCGGCCTCTCGGGCGCGGGCAAAAGCACCCTGGCCTATGCGGTCGAGCGCAAGCTGTTCGACATGGGCCGTGCGGTGTTTGTACTCGATGGCCAGAACCTGCGTCACGACCTGAACAAAGGTCTGCCACAGGATCTCGCCGGGCGCACCGAGAACTGGCGTCGTGCGGCTCACGTCGCACGTCAGTTCAACGAAGCCGGTTTGCTGACCCTGGCGGCGTTTGTCGCACCGGACGCCGAAGGCCGCGAGCAGGCCAAGGCACTGATTGGCAGCGACCGCTTGCTGACCGTTTACGTGCAGGCGTCGCCGCTGGTCTGCGCTGCGCGTGATCCGCAAGGTTTGTACGCCGCTGCTGGTGACAACATTCCGGGCGACTCCTTCCCGTATGACGTGCCGCTGGACGCTGACCTTGTGGTCGACACCCAGACGCTGTCGCTGGAAGAAAGCGTCAAGCAAGTGCTGGATCTGCTGCGTAAACGCGGCGCGATCTAAGCTCTCGCTTCCAACAAAATGCCCGCAGATGAGCAATCATCTGCGGGCATTTTCATGTCTGGTCGGACGCCATCGCGAGCAAGCTCGCTCCCACATGGGATCTCTATGGAATACAAATTTTGTGTTCACCAACGATCAACTGTGGGAGCGAGCTTGCTCGCGATGGAGTCGGTACAGACACCTGATTACTTCGCGGGATACTCCCGATGCATCTGCGCAAGCAGCGCATCCTTGTCCTGCCACAACTGGTTGATCCAGCCCTGGAACTCCAGGCGGTACACGCCGTCCTGGTCGTAGTTTTTGCCGATGAACTGCGGCGGGATCTTCAGTTCCTGAAAGTGCACCACCACGTCTTTCACATTGCCACAGAGCAGGTCCCAATAACCGGGGCGCCCGGCCGGGTAGTGAATGGTCACGTTGACGATGGATTCCAGTTGCTCGCCCATGGCATCCAGCACAAACGCGATGCCACCGGCCTTGGGCTTGAGCAGGTAGCGCAAGGGTGATTGCTGCTGCGCATGCTTGCCTTCGGTGAAGCGCGTGCCTTCGACGAAGTTGAAAATCCCCACCGGGTTATTGCGAAACTTGTCGCAGGTCTTGCGAGTGGTTTCCAGGTCTTTGCCTTTCTTCTCCGGATACTTCTCCAGATAAGCCTTGGAGTAGCGCTTCATGAACGGAAAGCCCAACGCCCACCACGCCAGACCAATGACCGGCACCCAGATCAGCTCTTGCTTGAGGAAGAACTTCAGCGGGCGAATCCGTCGGTTGAGCACGTATTGCAGCACCATGATGTCGACCCAGCTCTGGTGGTTGCTGGTGATCAGGTACGAATGCTGATAGTCCAGGCCTTCGAGCCCGCTGAGCTTCCAGCGCGTGTGTCCGAGCAAGTCCATCCAGGCTTTGTTGTTGCTGATCCAGGCTTCATGGATGTGGCTCATCAGCCAGTCGGTGAAGCGCTGTTCGATGGGGAAGGGCAGCAGTAATTTGAAGATCGCCACGACAAACAGCGGTGTGCAGCAGACGATCGTGTTCAGCGCCAACAACAGCGAGGCGATCACGCCTCGCAAGGGTGCAGGTAGAGAATCCAGCATTTAAACATCCATAGGTCGGTTGGCGGCTTGAATCGCAGTCAGGGCAATGGTGTAGACGATGTCGTCGACCTGAGCGCCGCGCGGCAAATCATTGACCGGTTTGCGCAGGCCTTGCAGCATCGGTCCGAGGCTGACGCAGTCGGCGCTGCGTTGCACGGCTTTGTGAGTGGTGTTGCCGGTGTTCAGGTCAGGGAAAATGAACACCGTTGCCCGACCGGCAACCTGGCTGTTCGGTGCCAGTTGCCGGGCCACGACTTCGTTGGCGGCGGCATCGTACTGCAATGGCCCGTCGATCAGCAGTGCGTTCTGTGCTTCATGGGCGAGCAAGGTGGCCTCGCGGACTTTCTCGACCTCTTCGCCGCTGGCCGATTCACCGCTGGAGTAGCTGAGCATCGCCACCCGTGGCGTGATTCCGAAGGCTGCGGCAGAGTCGGCGCTTTGCAGGGCGATTTCGGCCAGTTCGCTGGCGCTCGGGTGCGGGTTCATGACGCAGTCGCCGTAGACCAGCACTTCCTCCGGGAACAGCATGAAAAACACCGACGACACCAGCGTGCAGCCAGGTGCGGTCTTGATCAGTTGCAGCGCCGGGCGAATGGTATTGGCGGTGGAGTGAATGACCCCGGACACCAGCCCGTCGACTTCGTCCAGCGCGAGCATCATGGTGCCGATCACCACGGTGTCTTCCAGTTGTTGTTCGGCCATTGGGGCGTTGAGGCTTTTGGTCTTGCGCAGCGCGACCATCGGCTCGATATAGCGCTGACGGATCAGGTCCGGATCGAGAATTTCCAGCCCCTCAGGCAACTCGATGCCATGGGCGCGCGCGACCGCTTGCACGTCCTCGGGTTTGGCCAGCAACACGCAACGAGCAATGCCGCGCGCCTGGCAGATCGCTGCCGCCTGCACGGTCAACGGTTCGCTGCCTTCGGGCAGGACGATGCGTTTGTTGGCAGCCTGGGCGCGCTGGATCAGTTGATAGCGGAACACCGCCGGCGACAGGCGCATCTCCCGTGGCGTGCCGCAGCGCTGGTGCAGCCAGTTGGCGTCGAGGTGGCTGGCGACGAAGTCGGTGATGATTTCCGCACGCTCGCGGTCGTCGATCGGGATTTCCTTGTTCAAACCGTTCAACAGGTTGGCGGTGTCGTAGGAGCCGGTGCTCACTGACAACATTGGCAGGCCGGCCTGCAAGGCGCCTCGGCAGAGGTCCATGATCCGTGGGTCGGGCAGGGTGCCGCTGGTCAGCAACAGTCCGGCCAACGGTACGCCATTGATCGCCGCGAGGCTGACGGCGAGGATGATGTCGTCGCGATCGCCGGGGGTCACCACCAGCACGCCGGGCTTGAGCAGTTCGACCGTGTTGCGCATGGTGCGGGCGCAAATGATGATCTTGCTCATGCGCCGGGTTTCGTAGTCACCGGCGTTGAGCACCTGAGCGCCCATCAGGTCTGCCACGTCGCGGGTACGCGGGGCGTTCAGCTCTGGCTGGAACGGAATGCAGCCGAGCAGCCGGAAGTCACCGCTGCGCAGCAATGGCGAGTGTTCCTTCAAGCGGGCGGCGAAAGCCTCCATGCTTTCATCGGTTTTGACCTTGTTGAGGATCACGCCGAGCACTTTCGGGTCTTTCGGACCGCCGAACAATTGCGCTTGCAACTCGACCCGGCCGGAGAGTTCGGTGAGCACTTCGTTTTCTGGTGCCGAGACCAGAATCACCTCGGCATCCAGGCTTTTCGCCAGGTGCAGATTGACCCGTGCGGCGTAGCTGGCGCTACGGGTCGGGACCATGCCTTCGACGATCAGCACGTCTTTGCCAATGGCGGCTTGCTGATACAGGGTGATGATTTCTTCGAGCAGTTCATCCAGTTGACCGTCGCCAAGCATCCGCTCGACGTGAGCCAGGCCCAGTGGTTGCGGCGGCTTCAGGCCGTGGGTGCGGGCCACCAGTTCGGTGGAGCGTTCAGGGCCGGTGTCGCCAGGGTGTGGCTGGGCAATCGGTTTGAAGAAGCCGACTTTCAGCCCGGCTCGCTCAAGGGTACGCACCAGCCCGAGGCTGATGGAGGTCAGACCCACACCAAAATCGGTGGGCGCGATAAAAAAAGTTTGCATGCGGATTCTCTGGGGGTGCATGGCAAGGGTGAACGCCTATGACTGGCCTTCTACCGATATTTCAGACGTCAAGGTTATCGCTAACCGAGCCCTGAGCGCACCAACCGCAATCAAAGGGTTGGCCTATTTTTTCAATACGTTTGGCAGGGTCCAACACCCAGGTTCGTGATTGCCATGGTGGCTGGTGGCGCAGATGCTGGGTATGGCCGCAGGAAAGCTCGACAACCCAGTGTCCATCCTCGTCCTGATGGAAGCCCTGGATCGTCGACCCGGTCGAAGCGACCCGTCTGTCCGGGTTCTGTTCGCTTTCGGGCGATTGCTTCGCTAAACTTGGTCTTTCTATATTCTTATGCAAAAGGTCTCGCCCCATGCTGATCGCCGCCAATAAGGCTGTCTCCATCGACTATACCCTGACCAACGACGCTGGTGAGGTCATCGACAGCTCTGCCGGCGGCGCACCGCTGGTCTACCTGCAAGGCGCAGGTAACATCATCCCGGGCCTGGAAAAAGCCCTGGAAGGTAAAGCAGTCGGTGAAGAACTGAAAGTCTCCGTAGAACCTGAAGATGCCTACGGCGAATACGCTGCCGAACTGGTCAGCACCCTGAGCCGCAGCATGTTCGAAGGCGTCGACGAACTGGAAGTGGGCATGCAGTTCCACGCTTCCGCGCCAGACGGCCAGATGCAAATCGTCACCATCCGTGATCTGGACGGCGACGACGTAACCGTTGACGGCAACCACCCGTTGGCCGGCCAGCGTTTGACCTTCCAGGTCAAAATCGTCGACATCCGTGATGCCAGCCAGGAAGAAATCGCTCATGGTCACGTCCATGGCGAAGGTGGCCATCACCACTGATTTTCTGCGCTAAGCTTTCGAGAACTGGAGAGGCGCCCGAGGGGCGCCTTTTTAGTCCGCGGCTGTCCTTGGCGATATCGCCAAGTGGCTGTTTCGAGAAGAACACGGGAAATTTGGAGTCCGTCATGAGTGCTTTTCACGACCTTACATTGAAAGCTTTGGATGGCCAGGAGTTGCCTCTGGCGCCCTTCAAAGGGCACGTCGTGCTGGTGGTCAACGTCGCCTCCAAGTGTGGATTGACCCCACAGTACGCCGCTCTGGAAAACCTCTACCAGCAATACAAGGGCAAAGGTTTCAGTGTGCTGGGTTTGCCGTGCAATCAGTTCGCCGGGCAAGAGCCGGGAACAGAAAACGAGATCAAAGAGTTCTGCAGCCTCAACTACGGCGTGACCTTCCCGCTGTCCAGCAAGCTGGAAGTCAACGGTCATGATCGCCATCAGCTGTACCGGTTGTTGGCAGGTGAGGGCGCGGAATTCCCGGGTGACATCACCTGGAACTTCGAGAAGTTCCTCCTCGGTAAAGATGGTCGCGTGCTGGCGCGTTTCTCGCCACGTACCGCGCCGGATGATCCGACGATCGTTCAGGCGATCGAAAAAGCCCTGATCTGAATATCAAAAGATCGCAGCCTGCGGCAGCTCCTACGCCAACCTCGTAGGAGCTGCCGCAGGCTGCGATCTTTTCGCTTCTACCCTTTAATCACCCAAATCAATAGTGCTTCGCAAAACTGTTCACACTCCATATTATCACCGTCATAAACCTCGCCTCTCCATGGAGTGTCGCATGCCCGTCAAAGCCTTGTTCAAACCGTTTAACCTCGGTGCCCTGGAGTTGCCGACCCGTGTGGTCATGGCGCCGATGACCCGCTCGTTTTCCCCGGGCGGTGTGCCGAATTCGAAAGTCATCGAGTACTACCGCCGCCGTGCCGCCGCAGGTGTGGGCCTGATCATCACCGAGGGCACCACGGTGGGCCACAAGGCGTCCAACGGTTACCCGAACGTCCCGCACTTTTACGGCGAAGCGGCGTTGGCCGGCTGGAAAAAAGTCGTTGATGCGGTGCACGCCGAAGGCGGCAAGATCGTTCCGCAGTTGTGGCACGTCGGCAGCGTACGGCGCATCGGCACCGAACCGGATGCCAGCGTGCCGGGTTACGGACCGTCGGAAAAACTCAAGGACGGTCAGGTCGTGGTTCACGGCATGACTAAACAGGATATCCAGGACGTGATCGCGGCCTTCGCCCAGGCCGCCAAAGATGCGCAGAGCATCGGCATGGACGGCGTCGAAATCCACGGCGCTCACGGCTATCTGGTCGACCAGTTTTTCTGGGAAGGCAGCAACCAGCGCACCGACGAATACGGCGGCAGCCTGGCCAATCGTTCACGCTTTGCCGTTGAACTGATCCAGGCCGTGCGTGCGGCAGTCGGTCCGAACTACCCGATCATCTTCCGGTTCTCCCAGTGGAAGCAGCAGGACTACAGCGCACGCCTGGTACAAACCCCAGAGGCGTTGGGCGAGTTTCTCCAGCCGCTGTCCGATGCCGGCGTGGATATTTTCCACTGCTCGACGCGGCGCTTCTGGGAGCCGGAGTTCGACGGTTCCGAGCTGAACCTGGCAGGCTGGACCCGCCAACTGACCGGCAAGCCGACCATCACCGTCGGCAGCGTAGGGCTGGACGGTGAGTTCCTGCAGTTCATGGTCAACACCGACAAAGTCGCGCAACCGGCCAGTCTGGAGAATCTGCTGGAGCGTTTGAACAACCAGGAGTTCGACCTGGTGGCCGTGGGTCGCGCCTTGCTGGTCGACCCGGACTGGGCGCAGAAAGTCCGCGAAGGTCGCGAGCAGGACATCCTGCCATTCAGTCGTGAGGCGTTGATGACGCTGGTTTAAACGGCGCTCGGGCGGACGCCATCGCGAGCAAGCTCGCTCCCACACTGGATCTGCTGTGAACACACAATATGTGAACACCAAAGATCAAATGTGGGAGCGAGCTTGCTCGCGATGGCTTACTCAAGAGCACCGAAGGTTCAGGGAAAAGTCGGTGCATTCAGTATCAACTGTTCCCCTGCGCAGGCCTCGCGCAACTGCCCTTCAAACTGCTCGATGATTGCCCCCCAACCCTGCCGACTGGCGTGCTGACGCGCGTTGAGTCGTATGCAGCGCAAGGTTTCTGCTGCCTCCAGCAGCCAACGGGCGGCATCGCAAAACGCTTCTTCGTCCCCCGGCATCGCCAGCACGCCGTTGTAACCATGGCGAATGTGTTGAGCTGCCGCTGCCTGATCATAGGCCACCACACCCAACCCTGAGGCCAGTGCTTCCAGCACCACGTTGCCGAAGGTTTCGGTCAGGCTCGGAAACAGAAACAGATCCCCGGACGCGTAGTGACAAGCCAGGGCTTCACCGCGCTGTGAGCCGCAGAAGATGGCCTCGGGCAGCTCCTGTTCCAGCAGCGCACGCTGCGGGCCATCACCGACCACAATCAGCTTTATCCGTCGCTGTGGATAAGTCGACTGCAAGGCCTGGTAACAACGCTTGAGCAGCCCCAGATTCTTTTCCTGAGCGAGCCGGCCGACGTGAATCAGCGCGACATCGTCGTTATCCAGTCCCCAGCTTTCACGCAGCGAACCCAGCCGTTTGGCCGGGTGGAACAGTTGACTGTCGACGCCACGGGACAGCAATGCCAGGCGCTCGAAATGCCGACGCTCCAACTCCATTCGTTGGCTGGCACTGGGCACCAGGGTCAACGTGGAGCGGTTATGGAACCAGCGCAGGTAATGCGTCAGTAGCCGGGTCAACAGCCCGAGACCGTACTGGTTGGAATACTGCTGGAAGTTGGTGTGAAAACCGCTCACCACTGAAATGCCCAGCCGCCGTGCCGCGCGCAAAGCCGACAACCCCAGCGGTCCTTCGGTGGCGATGTAGAGCACATCCGGGCGATGACGCTGCCAGCGCCTGAGCAACTTGTGCATCGACGACTGACCCCATTGCAGCCCTGGATAACCCGGCAGCGGCCAGCCGCGGCAGAGCAGCAGCTCATCATCGCTGAGGCGGGTTTGATCGCTGCCCTGGCGCGGTCGCACCAGTTCTACCAGATGCCCGCGCGCGCGCAGACCCTCGCACAAGCGGCCAAGGGTATTGGCCACGCCGTTGATTTCCGGAGGGAAGGTTTCGGTGATCAGAGTGATATGCAGAGCTGTCGTCATGACCTCAGTGTCGGCTGAGGCCATGTCGTCATTGTGTCAGCGCGATGATGGATTTGTGACGCAGTCAGGCCGGCTTGGCCACCAGGTTTTCCGCGCCACGCTCGCGCACCCAAAACAACGTCGCGCCAGCCACCGCCGCCGGCATCATCAGGATGTTCACCACCGGTATCAGCAGCGCCAGATAGACGATTCCACCAAAGCTCATGCTCTGCCAGCGCTTCTTGCGCAGCCAGGCAAGCATCTCGTTCCAGCCCAACTGGTGGTTGTCCGCCGGGTAGTCGATGTACTGGATCGCCATCATCCACACACCGAACAGCAACCACAGCGGCGCTGCGATCAGGTTGACCACCGGGATGAACGAAAGGATCAGCAGCGCGAGGGCTCTGGGCAGGAAGTAGCCGAGCTTGCGCATCTCCCGGGCGAGCGTGCGCGGGATCATCGCGATCAGTTCGCCCCAGCTGAAGGTCGGGAAGTCGTCGGTGCCGCGCACCACCACTTCGACTTTCTCTGCGAGAAAACCGTTAAAAGGTGCGGCGATCACGTTGGCGAGCATGGTGAAGGTGAAGAACACCATCAACGCCACCAGAACGACGAACAGCGGCCAGAGCACATAACTGAGAAAACTCAGCCAGCTCGGCAGTGAAGGCATCAGGGTGTCGACCCACAGGCTGAACTGATGGCCGGCGAAGTAGATCAATCCGACGAACAGCACCAGGTTGATGGCCAGCGGCAACAACACGAACAAACGCAGGCCGGGACTCAAGACCAGCTTCAGGCCTTCGCGCAGGTATTGTGGGCCGGACAGAACGGGGGCGGGCATAGTGGGCTCCGAGCAATGAGAAAACGCGCCGACCTTACCGGCTTTGCCACACAGGCGAAAGCGCGGTAACGGCATCGACACTAGCTATAACAACAAAGAGACTGTAACAAAGGCGTCTTTAAATCAGCCTCTAAGGGATAGAGACCGCCTATGAGCTGGATTGTTATTCCGTATTTCCTTAATCTTCGCCTCCTCGATACGCTGCACCCAATATTTTTCAGGGCTGTCCAGCTACGGCACTTCCCCAAGTGCTTGCACAGCCCTTTTTTATTCCAGCCGGTCATCCGGCATTCCGCGCCAGGTAGTACCGGCCGGTCGATAGGAGTGAGTCATGTCTGATGTACGTCATTCGCGAGTGATTATTCTCGGTTCCGGCCCTGCCGGTTACAGCGCTGCGGTCTATGCCGCCCGCGCTAACCTGAAGCCGTTGCTGATCACCGGCATGCAGGCTGGCGGTCAACTGACCACCACCACCGAAGTCGACAACTGGCCAGGTGACGTGCACGGTCTGACCGGCCCGGCACTGATGGAACGGATGAAAGAGCACGCCGAGCGCTTTGAGACCGAAATCGTTTTCGACCACATCAACGCCGTCGACTTCGCTGCCAAGCCGTACACCTTGACGGGTGACAGTGCCACTTACACCTGCGATGCACTGATCATTGCGACCGGCGCCAGCGCCCGTTACCTGGGCCTGCCGTCGGAAGAAACCTTCATGGGCAAAGGTGTATCGGCCTGCGCAACCTGCGATGGTTTCTTCTACCGCAACCGTGAAGTGGCCGTGGTCGGCGGCGGTAACACCGCTGTTGAAGAGGCGCTGTACCTGGCCAACATCGCCAGCAAAGTGACCCTGATTCACCGTCGCGAAACCTTCCGCGCCGAGAAAATCCTGATCGACAAGCTGCACGCACGGGTTGCCGAAGGCAAGATCGTCCTGAAGCTGAACTCGACGCTGGACGAAGTGCTGGGCGACAACATGGGCGTGACCGGTGCACGTTTGAAGAACAACGACGGCAGCTTCGACGAGCTGAAAGTCGACGGCGTGTTCATCGCCATCGGCCACACCCCGAACACTTCGCTGTTCGAAGGCCAACTGACCTTGAAAGACGGTTATCTGGTAGTGCAGGGCGGCCGTGAAGGCAACGCGACGGCGACCAGCCTTGAAGGCATCTTTGCTGCCGGCGACGTGGCTGACCACGTTTACCGTCAGGCGATCACCTCGGCTGGCGCTGGTTGCATGGCCGCACTGGACGCCGAGCGTTACCTGGACGACCTGCAGAACGCCAAGTTCTGAAATCGTTGAAATGAAAAAACCGGCCTCGGCCGGTTTTTTTGTGCCCGCGATTTCACGGGCGATGCGCAACTCATGTGGGAGCGAGCTTGCTCGCGATAGCGGTGTATCAGTCAACATCAGTGTTGAATGTGAAGCAGCCATCGCGAGCAAGCTCGCTCCCACAGGGGATTGCATTCAAGCAGGGGATTAGCGGCGAGTCAGTGGCTGAGCTTCGAACTTCACCCCGGCTAATCCATGCGCAATCAACGCCCGGATATTGCCGTGATCACTGCCTTCAGGCGTAGCAACCACCGAGCGGTAATGCTCACCAAACGCCAGCAGCGTTTCTTCATCGCTCAAGCCTTCCAGCAGCGCCAGGCCGAGGGTTTTGCACGAGCCTTCGTTCTGTCCCGCGGCGTTTTCCACGCCACCGTTGTTGAACGCCTGTGGCTGGTAATCGTAGCCGGTGGCGATGAACGCCAGGGTGTCGGCGAAAGCGTGTTCGCCGCTCTTGAGGCTGGCGCGCAGGGTGTTCAGGTCAGTCATGGGTTTTTCCTTTGGCGAACGCCGCTTGCTGGTCGGCGCTGGCTTCTTGCTGGTATTGGGCTTTCCACTCGGCGTACGGCATGCCGTAAACCACTTCACGGGCATCATCGAGGCTGACCTCGATCTGGCGATCGTCGGCGGCGGCCTTGTACCACTTGGACAGGCAGTTGCGGCAGAAACCCGCGAGGTTCATCAGGTCGATGTTCTGCACATCCTTGCGGCTGTCCAGGTGCGCGACCAGCCGGCGGAAGGCGGCAGCTTCAAGTTCCAGGCGTTGTTGTTCGGTCATAGGTCTCTCTGGGACAGCTTCAAGCGGTAAGCTTCAAGCTGCAAGATGTGGGTTGCGGTGGCTTCTAGCTTAAAGCTTGTGGCTTGCAGCTTAAAGCTTAGCGGCTTGCCGCGAGCGTAATCGATACCGACTCGGCAAAACGCAGGGCGTGGGGTTTGTCGACTTCGACTTCGGCGTAGAGCACGCTCTGGTTGGCCATGATCAGGTCGAGCAGCTCCTGGGTCAGGCGTTCGAGCAGCGCAAACCGATTGCCCTCCACGTGGGCGATGATCGCCTTGGTGATGGTGCGGTAATTGAGCGCATGATCGATGTCGTTGTCGCGCACCGCATCGTGTGCTGCATAGAGGATGGTCAGGTTGATCAGCACATCCTGCTTGTTGAGGATTTCGTCCTCATTGATTCCGATGAAGGTCCGCAGGCACAGGTCCTTGACCCGAATGCGGGCCATTCCTGGTTGAAGTTGTGGCATTGCTACTTGCTCCGTCCAATCAATTGCAGGAACTCCTGGCGGGTGTTGCTCGAGTCGCGGAAGGCGCCGAGCATCACCGAGGTGTTCATGGTCGAATTCTGTTTCTCGACGCCGCGCATCATCATGCACATGTGCTGGGCCTCGATCACTACCGCAACACCAGCAGCCTGGGTTACGCGCTGCACCGCCTCGGCGATTTCCCGGGTGAGGTTTTCCTGGATCTGCAACCGCCGGGCGAACATGTCGACGATTCGCGCGATCTTCGACAGACCCAGCACCTTGCCGGTAGGAATATAAGCCACATGGGCCTTGCCGATGAAGGGCAGCATGTGATGTTCGCAGAGCGAGTAGAGCTCAATGTCGTCGACGATCACCATTTCATCGTTGTCAGAGGCGAATAGCGCGCCATTGACGATCTCGTCGACGCTCTGCTCGTAACCATGACACAGGTACTGCATGGCCTTGGCCGCCCGCATCGGGGTGTCTTGCAGACCTTCGCGGTCGGGGTCTTCACCAACGCCGATAAGGATCTCGCGGTAGCTCTGGGACAGGGAGTTCTGGGGCAGGAATAAGGTCATGGAACATCCTCGCGGGGGACGGCTTACTTGACGTGCCGTCCGCCGTTGACGGTCAGGGTCGTGCCGGTGACATAAGGGTTGTCCAGCAAATAGCGCAGGCTCTGGTAGACAACCTCGCTGCCGGGCTCGATACCCAGCGCGGATTTGGCCAGGGCCTTGGCGCGGTATGCCGCGTCGTCGTCGGGGTTAAACAGTAGCAGGGCCGGAGCGATACCGTTGACCTTGATTTTCGGAGCGTATTTCGCGGCGAAGGACAGGGTCAGGCTGTCGAGCCCGGCTTTGCTGGCGCAGTAGGCGATGTGCTTGCTGCTACCCTTGCGCGTGACATCGTCGCTGATATGCACGATGTCGGCAGGCGTCGAGCGCTCCAGCAAGTCGGCACAATGCAGGTTGATCAGATAGGGCGCAAGCATGTGCACGCTGAACATCTGGGTGAAGGCGGCCACTTCGGTGTCAGGCGTTTCGGCCAGCCATGCGGAGGCGTTATGCACAATCGCCCGCAGGCTTTGGGTATGGGCTTTCAGTTGCGCGATGAACGCCAGAATCCCGGCCTCGCTGGAGAAGTCGGCAAACAGTGCTGTCGCGCCAAGGTCGCGCAGGGTTTGCACGCCAGGGCGTTCGCTGCGGTAGCTGATGATCACGCGGTGACCTTCTTCCAGCAACCGTTGGGCACAATGCAGGCCGACGCGCTGGCTGGCGCCCGTGATGAGGATCGGAGCAGGGGATGAGGTCATGAACGGCTCGGTTCGCGGGTATGGCAAAACTATACCAGCGATCCCGGCTGCCAAGACCGGTAATCCATTGCGCTGTCAGTGCACCACACGGTTGGGCGGCAAATGTCCCAGCCGTTCGGTCAGGCGAATTCGCTGGATCGGATCGTCGCAGAGCAACAAGGCGTGCTCCAGGTCGAAACGCTCGGCGTTGGGGCAGTCCAGCCGTTGATAGAGGCTGGCACGGGCCAGGTAGTCGCTGGTGCTGGCATTGCCGAGCTCCAGTACCCGCTCGGCGTCGATCAGCGCGCCGATGTTGTCGTCGTTGGCCAAATGCAGCTGGCGCAAGTTGCGCGACAGTCGCTGGAGCATGTGGATCGGTTCGCTCGTGAGCAGATGCTCGGCGTTGAGCGGCATGTTCGGGCCGTACTGGCGTAGCAGCAGCTCGCGGCAATCGTTGGGGTATAACCGCCGACCGCCACACGGGTCGAGCAAATGATCGGCCCCCGGCACTTTCAACAGGAAATGTCCGGGGAAATTGACCCCGACCATCGGAATCTCCAGGCGTCGGGCCAACTCCAGCGCAATCAACCCGAGTGCCAGCGGTTGCCCGCGTCGGCGTTCCAGCACCTTGTTGAGTAGCGCCGCCTGCGGACGTAGCGGGGTGGATTCGTCCTGTTGATAGCCCATGTCGTTGAGTCGCCGCAACAATGGTTGAGCCAACTCGCTGACCGGCAACATCGGCAAACCGGCGCTGACCCGTTGTTGCAGATCCTTGAATTGCTCCAGCAGCACCTCGGGCTTCACCTCCGGATCGTGCTCGGCAGCGATCCACAGCGCCGCTTCGAAGAGCGCCGGTGGCGAGCGTTGCAGACAGGCGAAAAAAGCTTGGCGCGGGTTCATCAAAATCTCCGGCGGATGCCTCGTTTTAGCCCCGTCGCAGGCATTCGTCCAGTGCTGTACACAGGGTGTTGCAGGTTATGTCTTTAAGGTTGCAAAGCGCCCTTTGCTTATTCCGGTGCGCTTCAGCAATTTTCAGCCGCAAGCCTATACTGGCGACTACAAGAAGTGATTCGGGAGCCCTACGATGTTCGCTCTCATGCAAAGCACTCGCCTTGAATCGCTGCACCTTAGCGTTGACCCGGTGACCGGGTTGAAGGCGGTCATTGCTATTCATTGCAGCCGTTTGGGCCCAGCCCTCGGTGGCTGCCGTTACCTTGCCTATCCCGACGATGAAAGCGCCGTGATGGATGCTGTGCGCCTGGCGCAAGGCATGAGTTACAAGGCCGCGCTGGCCGGGTTGGCGCAGGGTGGTGGGGTGGCGGTGATCATTCGCCCACCTCACGTAGAAAACCGCGCTGCCTTGTTCGAGGCCTTCGGACGCGTTGTCGAACAGCTCGACGGTCGTTACATCACGGCCATCGACAGCGGCACCTCGGTTGCCGACATGGACTGCATTGCCCAGACAACCCAGCATGTCACCAGCACCACTGCCGCCGGCGATCCGGCGCCGCATGCCGCCATGGGTGTGTTCACCGGTATCCGCGCCACCGCCATGGCCCGCTTGGGCAGCGATAACCTTGAAGGCCTGCGGGTGGCGATCCAGGGGTTGGGCAATGTCGGTTATTCCCTCGCCGAGCAACTGCATGCCGCCGGGGCCGAATTGCTGGTCAGCGACATCGACGCCGGCAAGGTGCAACTGGCGATGGAGCAACTGGGCGCCCATCCGATTGCCAACGATTCGCTACTCAGCACCCCGTGCGACATCCTCGCGCCTTGCGGGCTGGGCGGCGTACTCAACAGCCACAGCGTTGCGCAATTGCGCTGCGCCGCGGTGGCCGGGTCGGCGAATAACCAGCTAACCAACCTGCACGTTGCCGACCAGTTGGAGAAGCGCGGCATTCTTTATGCGCCGGACTACGTGATCAATTCCGGCGGATTGATTTATGTATCGCTCAAACACCGTGGCGAGGCGTTGTCGAGCATCACCGCGCACCTCTCGAAAATCAGCTCGCGGCTGACCGAAGTCTTCGCCCATGCCCAGGCTGAAAAACGCTCGCCGGCCCGGGTCGCGGATGAGCTGGCGGAGAAAGTGTTGTACCGATGAAGGAGTGAGGGCCTTACCCGGTCGACTTGCTCCCTGAGCCCGGCGCCACAAGCGTCGGGCCCGACAACTGCACGCTGACCCCGCGTGCCAGGAGCCAAGCGATGCTCAACAAGCTCGACCTTTCCTACACCCGCTATTTATCCCCCGACGGCCAGGCATTGAGTGAACTTCCCGCTTGGGCCGACGACTTCAATCTGCTGACCCGCCTCTACCGGCAAATGGTTCTGACCCGACTCTTCGATCAAAAAGCCGTCGCCCTGCAACGCACCGGGCGCATCGGTACTTACGCGCCCACTCTCGGCCAGGAAGCGATCGGGGTGGCGGTCGGGAGCCTGATGCATCCTGAAGACGTGCTGATCCCGTATTACCGCGACACTGCCGTGCAATTGATGCGCGGGGTGCGCATGGAAGAGATTTTGCTGTATTGGGGCGGTGATGAGCGCGGCAGCGACTTTGCCGAACCGTCGGCGGCCGAGGACTTCCCGATCTGTGTGCCGATCGCCACCCAGGCGCTGCACGCGTGCGGAGTCGCCAGCGCGTTCAAGATTCGCGGTGAACACCGGGTTGCCGTGACCACCTGCGGCGATGGCGCCACCAGCAAGGGCGACTTCCTCGAAGCCTTGAACGTCGCGGGTGCCTGGCAGTTGCCGGTGGTGTTCGTGGTCAACAACAATCAATGGGCGATTTCGGTGCCACGGCGCATTCAATGCGCCGCGCCGACCCTGGCGCAGAAGGCCATAGGCGCCGGTTTCCACGGCGAGCAGGTCGATGGCAACGACATACTCGCGGTCTATGACCGGGTGCAAATTGCCCTCGAACGAGCGCGTCACGGTAAAGGTCCGGTGTTGCTGGAGTGTGTGAGTTATCGCCTCGGCGATCACACCACCGCAGACGATGCGACCCGCTATCGCCCGGCGGATGAGGTCAAACAGGCCTGGCTTGAAGAGCCGGTCAAGCGCTTGCAACGTTTTCTGGCCGGGCAGGGCGTGTGGGACGAGGGGCGCGAACAGGCGTTGATCGCCGAGTGTCAGGCTCTGGTGCAGGGCGCTGTGGATAACTTCGACGCGGCCGGCCAGCAATCAGCCGAATCGGTGATCGATCACGTTTATGCCCAGTGGCCGGCCGCACTGGCCGAACAGCGCGAATGGTTGCTCGAACGGGCGGCGCGCCGTGCGGGAGGGCCAGCCCATGAGTAACGGCAAAGTCACGTTGCTGGAGGCGGTCAACCTGGCGATGCACCGGGCCATGCGCGAGGACGAAAACGTGATTGTGCTCGGTGAAGACGTCGGCGTGAACGGTGGCGTGTTTCGCGCCACGCAAGGGCTGCGCGACAGCTTTGGCTTCAAGCGGGTGATCGATACGCCGCTGGCCGAAACCATGCTCGGTGGACTGGTAATTGGCATGGCGGCCCAAGGCTTGAAACCGGTGCTGGAAATCCAGTTCATGGGGTTCATCTACGCCACCATGGAGCACCTGGTGTCCCACGCCAGCCGCATGCGCAACCGCACGCGCGGGCGGATCACTTGCCCGATGGTGCTGCGCACGCCGATGGGCGCGGGGATTCGTGCGCCGGAACATCACAGCGAAAGCACCGAGGCGCTGTTTGCCCATATCCCGGGGCTGCGCGTAGTGATTCCTTCATCGCCGGCGCGGGCTTATGGCCTGTTGCTGGCGGCCATCGACGACCCGGACCCGGTGCTGTTCCTCGAACCGACGCGGCTCTACCGGATGAACCCGCAACCGTTGATCGACGATGGCAAGCGCCTGCCGCTGGACAGCTGTTTCACCTTGCGTGAGGGCAGCGATATCACCCTGATCAGCTGGGGTGCCAGCGTCATGGAAACCTTGCAGGCGGCCGATGTGTTGGCCGCGCAGGGGATATCGGCCGAGGTGATCGATGTCGCCTGTATCAAGCCGCTGGACCTCGACACGCTGGAAGCCTCGGTGCGCAAGACCGGTCGGTGCGTGATTGTCCATGAAGCTCCACGCACCTGTGGCGTCGGCGCGGAAATCGCCGCCAGCCTCTACGAACGCGCATTGCTGGATTTGCAGGCGCCGATCCTGCGGGTCACCGCGCCGGACATTCCGCCACCGCTGTATCGGCAAGAGTTGCTGTACATGCCAAACGTCGAAGACATCCTTCACGCCTGCGACAGCGTGCTGCTGCACCACTTCTAAGGCTTGGGAGGCTGCGATGAAGTACTTCAAATTGCCCGACCTGGGCGAAGGGCTGCAAGAAGCGGAAATCGTCCAATGGCACGTCAAGGTCGGCGATACGGTGAAGGCCGATCAACTGCTGGTCTCGGTGGAAACCGCCAAGGCTCTGGTGGATATTCCCTCGCCCTACGACGGGGTGGTAGCGAAAACCTACGGCGCTGAAGGCGATATTCTGCACGTTGGCGAACCGTTACTGGGGTATGAAGGCGAGTCGGATGCCGGCACGGTGGTGGGCCGGCTTGAAGGGGGTGGCGGCAGTCAGGACGACCGGTTTTTTGTCGGCGCCGCACCCTCGACCCGCGAACACATGAGTGCCCGTGCCACCCCGGCGGTGCGGCAACTGGCCCGGCAATTGGGCGTCGAGCTGAGTGGGTTGAGCGGTTCAGGCCCCGATGGGCTGATCACCCGTAGCGACGTCGAAAGTGCTTCGCAGACCGAGCGCGACAAATTCGGTGGTGAGAAGCTGCGCGGAGTGCGCCGCAGCATGGCGCTGAACATGGCCAGGTCCCACGCCGAGGTGGTGCCGGTGACCATCTTCGCCGATGCCGATCTGCATCGTTGGGGCAGTGCGCGTGAGCCACTGATTCGTCTCGCCAAAGCCATGGCGGCAGCCTGTGCCGTGGAGCCGGTGCTCAACAGCGGGTTTGATGGCAAGACCTTGTCGATCAAACACCACAGCACATTGGACCTGGGCATTGCTGTCGACACCCCGGACGGTTTGTTCGTGCCGGTGTTGCGCGATGTTGGCAATCGCACGTCAGCCGATTTGAAAGAAGGCGTGACCCGCTTGCGCGTAGACGTGCAGGCGCGTTCGATTCCGCCGAGGGAAATGATGGGCGCGACCCTGACCTTGTCGAATTTCGGCACCTTGTTCGGGCGCTACGCCAACCCGGTGGTGGTGCCGCCACAAGTGGCGATACTGGCCGCTGGGGCCATTCGCGATGAGCCGGTGGCGATGGAGGGCAAGGTTGTAGTGCACCCGATATTGCCGCTGTCGCTGACCTTCGATCACCGGGTAGTGACGGGCGGTGAGGCGGCGCGGTTCTTCAAGGTGTTGGTCGAGGCATTGGAACAACCGGACGCTTGAAATCCAGGCATGAAAAAGGCCCTGACTCAGTGACTCAGGGCCTATTCAATTCGGGCGTTGCTTACTTGGCAGCCTTGGCGGGCTTTGCGGGTTTGGCAGGCTCGGCTGATTCCGTTGGCTCAACGGGCTTAACGGCTTCAACGGTTTCAGCAGGCACGTTGAGCAATTCGGACAAAGCGTCCGGTTGGCTCTTGAATGCCTTGGCGAATACATCGCGATTTTTCGCCATGTAGATCCCGGCTTCTTCCACCTGTTGCTCGGTCAGCGACGGAACCGCTTTTTGCAACACTTCAGCCAGCAATTCGGCCAGTTCGAGCATTTTGTCATGACGGTCAGCTTCGGCTTTATCCATGAACAAGCGCTCCAGATCTCGGCTGCTGCGGTATACCACTTCGACGGCCATTCACCACCTCACATGCCTTCACGATAGTTGTCTTTTGCGACTACTGTATTTATATACAGCCAAAAGGATAAGCGAATCCCTGCGCTTTGGGTAGTGGCTTTTTAATGTAGACGGGTTTCTGCGTTTGTCAGCAGCGCCGATCGCTTCTGCAGAAGTGTCCAGTCGGACCCGATCGCCATCTCATTCCATGCCGCTGGCCTTTTTTCTGCATGCAGAACAACCGTCACGTCGAACCCGCATCATCGGTCGAGCCGACCTAAGGAAAGAACTACCGTGAATATCAATTGGGCTGAAAAGCTTCGCCAGAGCGTCCATGAGCTGGCCGGATCGCTGGGCAACCTGTTCGTTGAGACGTTCCATTACCTGGCGCTGTTCGCCATCGGCGCAGTCACCGCCTGGGCGGCGGTGGCGGAGTTTTTGCTGATGATCAAGGAAGGTGACATCAAGATCGATGACATCTTGCTGCTGTTCATCTACCTCGAGCTGGGGGCGATGGTCGGGATTTACTTCAAGACCAACCACATGCCGGTACGCTTTCTGATCTACGTGGCGATCACCGCGCTGACGCGCCTGCTGATCTCCAACGTGTCGCACCACAACCCGCCGGATATCGGGATCATTTACCTGTGCGGCGGGATTCTGCTGCTGGCGTTTTCGATTCTGGTGGTGCGCTATGCCTCTTCGCAATTCCCGTCGGTGAAGATCGCACACCCGCAACGCAAGACCGGTGCGGGCTCCGGCGAACATCCGGAAGTCGAGAAGGGCGAGCTTTAATACCTTGTCGGCAGGGGGCGTTGACCCTTGCGTGACGGCGGTGGCAACTTGAGGTTGTCGCCGTCGGTCATGGCTTCGAGGATCGCCATGGCGCACTGACCCTGTTGGATAGCGATGCCAAACTGAATACTTTGCACCAGCCGTTTCAGGCGTTGCGGGTCATTGCGTTGTTCGGCGCTGATCATCCGTTTGGCGACGATTCGGCCGGCGTTGGAAAGGGTCAGCATGATGCTGCCATCGAGCCCCTGAATACTCAGGTTGATCTGATAATCCGGCGCAAAAGCGTCGGTAATTAGCTGAAAAGGGTTATCCATAATGCGTCACCGCTTGATTGGATCGTGCAGTTGTTGACTGGCCGTGATCAGGATTGGTTCGTTTTTCCAGACCACCGGCAATCCTCCGTAACGTTTGCTCCTCTACTCCTACGGACAAAGCAAGGGGCATGCCGGCCCTGTTTTGGGCCAATAAAAAGGCGAGCTCAATGGCTCGCCTTTTTCATTCATGGTCGGTTTCAGGGCATGACGGAGTAGATGATCGCTGACAGTGCGATCAGCCCGATCAACATTCCACCCAGCTCACAGCCAGGCCGCCCCGTGAAGTCTCTTTGTATTTGTCGTGCATATCGGCGCCGGTATCGCGCATGGTGCGGATCACCCGGTCCAGGGAAATGAAGTGTTTGCCGTCGCCGCGCAGGGCCATTTGCGTGGCGTTGATCGCCTTCACGGCGGCAATCGCGTTGCGCTCGATGCACGGCACCTGAACCAGCCCGCCGACCGGATCGCAGGTCAGGCCGAGGTTGTGTTCCAGGCCGATTTCGGCGGCGTTTTCCAGTTGCTCGGGCGTCGCGCCCAAGACGTCGGCAAGCCCGGCAGCCGCCATGGCGCAGGCAGAGCCGACTTCGCCCTGGCAGCCGACTTCGGCGCCGGAGATCGAGGCGTTTTTCTTGCAGAGGATGCCCACTGAGGCGGCGGCGAGGAAGAAGTCCACGACATCGTCGTCGGACGCGTCGGGGTTGAACTTCATGTAGTAATGCAGCACCGCCGGAATGATTCCCGCCGCACCGTTGGTCGGTGCGGTGACCATGCGTCCACCGGCAGCGTTTTCTTCGTTGACCGCGAGGGCGAACAGGTTGACCCATTCCATCGCCGAGAGGGTCGAGCTGATCACGTTCGGTTTGCCGATTTCCAGCAGGCTGCGGTGCAATTTCGCGGCGCGGCGCGGAACATCCAGACCACCCGGCAGGATGCCTTCGTGGCGCAAGCCTTGTTCGACGCACTCACGCATCACCGACCAGATATGCAGCAGGCCTTTACGGATTTCCGCATCGCTGCGCCAGGCCCGTTCGTTGGCCATCATCAGCTCGGAAACCCGCAGGCCGTGCTGGTTGCACAGCGACAGGAGTTCGACGGCGGTGGAAAAGTCGTACGGCAACACCACGTCGCTGGCCGTCGGCACGCCCGACTCGGCTTCGGCCGCTTCAACGATGAAACCGCCGCCAACCGAGTAATAGGTTTGTTCCCATAGCTGGCCGTTTTCGTCAAAGGCTGTCAGCGACATGGCGTTGGGGTGGTAGGGCAGGCTTTCGTCGAGCAGCAGCAAGTCGCGCTGCCAATCAAAGGCAATGTTCAGGCGGCCGGCCAGCAACAATTCGCCGTTTTCACGCAACTGCTGGATTCGCGGACCGATGCAGCTCGGGTCGATGCTGTCAGGCCATTCGCCCATCAGGCCCATGACGCAGGCGCGATCGGTGGCGTGGCCGACGCCGGTGGCGGAAAGCGAGCCGTAGAGACGGACTTCCACACGCCGGACTTGCTCCAGCAAACCCTGGTCAAACAACGCTTGGGCGAAGGTCGCGGCGGCGCGCATCGGGCCGACGGTGTGGGAACTGGACGGGCCGATACCGACTTTGAAGAGATCGAAAACACTGATAGCCATGCTAAAGCCTTACAAGTAATGGAGTAGGAATCGCTGCCATTTTTTGTAGGACGAGCGCAATGTCGGCGATACTGCCTACCTCGGTCAGCCCTGACCAACGAAACTTCCTAAGACAGGCTTTAGTAGGACTAAACGATGAGTCGTCAATTTCATGCCCAGACCTACGTCTGGCTGCATGTGTTTTCCTGTGCGGCACGCCACTTGTCGTTCACCCGCTGTGCCGAAGAACTGCACATCACCCCCGGCGCCGTCAGCCAGCAAATTCGCCAGTTGGAAGAACGCTTGGGTTTTCGCCTGTTTCACCGCCGCGCCCGGGGTGTCGAATTGAGTGCCGAAGGCCAGCGCCTGGCGATCACCGTCAACGAGGCCTATGGCAGCATCGACGCGGAATTGCGCCGGCTGGACGCGGGGATGATCAGCGGCATCCTGCGCTTGCGCTCAATCCCATCGTTTCTCGGCAAATGGCTGACGCCGCGCCTGCCGCGTTTGCAGCAGCGCTTTCCGGATATCCAGTTGCGGCTGGTGGCCGAGGACAGCAGCGTGGCGCTGCACGAAGGTGACTTCGACCTGGCCATCGATCTGAACGACGGGAGCTACCCGGGATTGTTATCCACAGCCTTGCTCGATGAGCAGATTTTCCCGGTCTGCGCGCCGAGCCTGCTGCGTGGCCGACCACCGCTGCATGGGCCGGCGGATCTGGTGCATTTTCCGTTGTTGCACGACATCACCGCCTGGCGCGGCAGTTATGAATACGCGGAATGGGAGTTTTACCTGAACGCCATCGGCTTCGACGGCGCCGACGTGCGGCGCGGGCATACCTTCAACCGCAACCACCTGACCATCGAGGCGGCGATTGCCGGAATGGGCGTGGCCATTGCCCGGCGGACCTTGCTCAACGATGAACTGGAGCGTGGCACGCTGATCGTGCCGTTTGGCGTCGCGGTGCCCAATTACAAACGCTATGTGTTGCTGTATTCGCCGGGTGCGCTGAGCCATCCGGGCGTGCGCGCGGTGCATGACTGGCTGGTGGAAGAGGCGGAGATTTTTCGCGGAATGCACCCGTTGGGCGAGGGGCAATTGTGAGGATTTGTTGCGGCGTTGCAGGGCTACCCAACTCCCGACATTAACAGCGCTTTTGTCGGTTGTCCGGCTTTTTTTGCGTATGAATATTTATCTTTTTTTAGGGGTTGAATTGTTTCTCCGTCTGCCCAACTCTGTAACCAAGAGGTCACGGTCACCCAGGTTTCAAACACTGCACCGGACCTCTCGCGAGCTAGCTGAAATAAGGGATGAACTATGCAAATCCAAGTCAACAGCGATAACCATATTCAAAGCAGCATCCGACTGGAGGAGTGGGTACGTACTACCATTGAGAGCACGCTCGAACGTTACGAAGAAGACCTGACACGGGTCGAAGTCCACCTGCGGGACGAGAACGGCGATAAACCCGGTCCACACGACATGCGCTGCCAGCTTGAAGCGCGGCCTAAAGGCCACCAACCGGTTTCCGTTACTCATAAAGCCGCGACACTGGAACTGGCCATCGATGGGGCGGCCGCCAAGCTTGAACACGCGCTGGAACACCTGTTCGGCAAATTGCGCGGTAAACGCGCCAGCGTAACGCCGATCAGCTCAGGTGCGCATGCCGATGCGCTGCTTGAAGAAGAATTTCTCGAAAACGAACAGGCCGCGCTCAATAGCTGACGGCTGAAACACCCTTACCACCCCAATGAAAACGGGCCTGCATTTGCAGGCCCGTTTTGGTTTATGCAGGGCGCACAACCCGTAGCAGCCTTTGGCAGCTGCTACGGGTGCCAGTGCACTGTGATCAGAATGCCACCGAGGTCTGCAGGTACACCGTCCGTGGTTCGCCCAGGTATTTGCCCTTGTTGTTGTCGTCGAACGAGCGGGTGAAGTACTGGTGGTTGAAAATATTCTTCACCCCGACGGCGACGGTCAGGTCCGACAGTTGTGGACCGAAGTCATAGGCGGCGCGGCTGCTGAACAGCATGTAGCCGGGGATGGTGCCGACGTTGCCAGCGGCATTTTCCCTGGAGGTGTTGGCGTTGTCGGCGAACTGGTCACTCTGGTAACTGCTGTCCAGGTTGAGCTTCCATGGGCCTTCGGTGTAGCCGACGCCGAGCGTGCCTTTGTGGCGCGAGGAGAACGGTACGCGATTGCCCTTGTTCGGCCCGTCTTCGCGGATGGTCGCGTCGACGAAGGCGTAGGTGGCATAGACATCGAAGCCGGCCAGCGCCGGGTTCAAACCTTCCAGCGCGTAGTTGACGCTGGTTTCGATCCCCTGATGCCGCGTCTCGCCGCGTGCAATCACCGAATCGTTGGTCTGGTTGCTTTCATACTGGTTGTCGAAGTTGATCAGAAACGCGCCAATCTCGGCTCGCAGGTTGCCATTGTCGTAGCGGGTGCCGAGTTCCCAGGTCCGGGCTTTCTCCGGTTTGACTTCACCGCTGGTCACGCGATTGGGCATCTGGCTGTACTGCACGCTGCCGAATGAACCTTCGGTGTTGGCGTAGAGGTTCCAGCTGTCGGTCAGGTGATACAGCACGTTCAACGCCGGCAATGCGGTGTTGTAGTCGCCTTTGTATTTAACGTTGGTCAGGTTGTTGGTCTGTTGCGACTCGATCATCTCGTAGCGGACGCCCGGAGTAATGGTCCACTTGCCGATGTCGATCCGGTCATCGACGAAAAACGCATTGGCCTCGGTGCCGCCCCGAGTGTCACGGTCATTGCGGCTGTCGGTGCTCGGCAGTTGCTGGTTGGCGCTGATCGGCGTGCGGTAGCGTAGTTCGTGGCCGGCTTCGTTGAGGTAGCGGTAGCCGACGCCGACTTCGTGGCGGGTTTCGCCGAGGTCGAAACCTTGGGCGAACCGGGTTTCCACACCACGTACCCAATACTCGCGCGGCGAGAGCGAGAGGAAGCTGCCCTGATCCAGATAACCGCTGCGCAGGGTTTTGGTGAAGAAGCTGTTGACGGTGAATTCGCGGCGGTCTTCCTGATAGCGGTAACCGACGTTGAACATCGTCCGACGGCCCCAGAACTGATCGTGCGGGCGGGTCGACTGATACGGGTCAGCCTTGTAGTCGGCGACGTTCAAACCACCGGGCATGTCGGCCGTGCCTTCGTAATACTGGGCCATGGCGTTGAAGCTGTTGGCCTCGTCGAGCTGGTACTTGCCCTTGAGAATCAGGTCGTCGATTTCGCTGTCGCTGTGTTCGCGCCAGTCGCCGCCACGGGTGCCGGAATAGAGGATCGCCCCGCCCAAACCATTGTCGGCGGTACCGCCGGCCAGCAGATTGCCAGTGGTCTTGAAACCGTCCTGGCTGGAGGACGGACTGGTTTCAGTCTGCACGCCGCCTTTGACGGTCGGCTCATCGGGGATCGCCCGGGTCACGAAGTTGACGATCCCGCCAACGTTCTGCGGGCCGTAGCGCACTGCGCCGCCACCGCGCACCACATCCACTGCGTCCATGTTGCCCATGCTGATCGGGGCAAACGACAACTGTGGCTGGCCATAAGGGGCGAACGGCACCGGGACGCCGTCCATCAACACGGTCGAGCGCGATGCCAGCCGTGGGTTGAGGCCACGGATGCCAAAGTTCAGCGCCATGTCATGGCTGCCGGTGCCGTTGTTTTCCGGGGCGTTGACGCCGGGGACGCGGTTCAATACATCGCGGGCCTGGGTCGCTCCCTGGCGTTCGAATTCGTCACGACGGACCACATCGCGGGCGCCCGGATGTTCGAACACATTGATCTGCGCAGCATCGCCCAGCCAGTCGCCAACCACATTGGACGTGCCGAGCTCCAGTGCGGCGGGTGTTGCGTTAGCGTCCGCCGGTTGCAGGCTGAACGCGTTGTTGCCTTCGGCCCGTGCTTGCAGGCCAGTGCCTTCGAGCAGTGCCTGCAAGCCTGCTTCGGTGTTGTAGCTACCTTCCAGACCACGGCTTTGCACGCCGCTGGTGATCTGCGAACCAAACGAGATCAGCACACCCGCTTCACGACCAAACTGGTTGAGTGCGCTTTCCAACGAGGTCGGAGCGATGTGGTACGCCTTTGCTTCGCTAGCAACAGCCAGCGGCAAGGCGCCGAAGCTCAGGCTTGCGCCCAACAGAAGTTGGCGCAGCGAGCGGGCGAGGGGAGTAAGGCGGGTGGGCATGAAGACGATCCTGAGAAGAGGGAAATCAAGGTGGCTTTCCTTCTCTGTCACGCCAGATCTGAAAAACGGCTCACTGAACGTGAAAATATTTTTGGGTGGCTCTGCGTAGAGCAAAAGATCGCAGCCTGCGGCAGCTCCTACAGGTACACATTCCACCGAAGGCTGCGATCTTTTCAAACACGTGCCTGGACGGTCACCCAATACCGGGTAAAGCGTTTCACTGTTACTGGCAGGCTGATTTCCAGCAGGTCGAGGATTCGTTCGCTGTCGTCCAGTGGATAACTGCCGGAGATCAACAGATCGGCGACCTGTGCATCGCAGTTGAGTTGGCCACGGCGATAGCGGCCCAGTTCATCGAGGAAATCTGCCAGGCGCATGTGGGCTGCGACAAGCATGCCGTCGGCCCAGGCGCCGCTGTTGGCGTCCAGCGCACGCGGTGAGTCCAAACCATGGCCGTTGAAACTCAGTTGTTGGTTTTTCTCTACCAGCAACGTTGAACCGCTGGTGGACGTCAGTTCGACGCTGCCATCGAACACCGCCACCTGAGTGCGCTCGCGCAATTGCCGGACGTTCAGCCGTGCAGCGTTGGGACGCAGCATGCCTTGGGCGGTCAGCAGTTGCAGCGGCCGAGGGTCCTTGGCACTGGTCAGCAGGATTTCGCCTTCAAGCAAGCGAATCAACCGTTGCTGAGCATCGAAACGCACATCGACCGAACTGTTGGTGTTGAGCTGCAACTGGCTGCCGTCGTCGAGCTGCCATTGACGGCGTTGGCCAATCGGGCTGCGGTAGTCGGCCAGCAGCGGTGTCAGCGGATTGTGTTCACGCAAACCCCAGGTAACCGCCGAGCCGGCGCCGAGGATCAACAGCAGTTTGAGTGCCTGACGGCGGCTGTCGGATTTCGGCGCATTGAGGGTCGAATGAACCAGTGGCGACGACAAACCGCGCAGTCGCTGATTGACCCGCTGAATATGTTCCCAAGCCCGTTGATGCTCGCTGTGGGCGCTCAACCAGTGTTGCCAGGCTTGTTGCTGGCGCGGACTGAACGGGCCTTCCTGCATTTCGATCAGCCAGTACACGGCTTGTTCGGCCACCTGCGAAGAGAACTCCGCTTGGCTGTTCGGGGCTGGGTTCATGGTGATGCTCACAGGGCGAAGTAGCAGCGCAGGGCGGCTTTGTTCAAATGACGTTTGACCGTGGCGATGGAAATGCTCAGCTCGCAGGCGATCTCGCCATAGCTGAGGCCATCGACCTGGGCCAGCAGGAAGGCGCGTTTGACCGGGCGCGGCAGGCCGTCAAGCAACTGGTCGAGCTCCATCAGGGTTTGCAGGATGATCGCTTTGTCCTCTTCCGACGGCACCGCGAATTCCGGCAGTTGGGCCAACGCCTCAAGGTAAGCGCGCTCCAGGTCCTGACGACGGTAATGGTTGAACAGCACCCGTTTGGCGATGGTCGTGAGGAACGCCCGCGGCTCGATGATCTGCGGTGTTTCCCGTGCGCTCAGCACCCGGATGAAGGTGTCTTGCGCCAGGTCGGCGGCGCTGTGCGGGCAGCCGAGCCTGCGCCGCAACCAGCCCGTGAGCCAGTTGTGATGGGCGTTATAGAGAACTTCGACGGTATTGGATGGCTGCAACGCGACCACTCCGACAGCATTCAGATGCGTTAGAGAACAAGAATTGTTCGCATTGTAGTGGCGGATCACTGCATCCGGCAATCAGCGCAGGCCGACTGAGTAACGTTCTCTCATCCGAGTCTTTTGCATATGAGAATATTTATCATTAATATTGGCGCACCGTTGACCCTGCGCAGGGCATGGACCACGTTGAGTCGACCTTTGATGAGCACCACGCCACCCGAATCCCAGAACGTTGACGGCACCGACAGCCCGGGCGGTCGCGCGTATTTTTTGCAGGTGTTTTTGTCCCAGCGTCCGCAAATGGAAGCGTTGGTCAGTCGGCGAGTGGGCTGTCGGGCGACGGCTGCCGATCTGGTGCAGGACCTGTTTTTGCGTTTCTGGCGCCGACCGCTGGTGCAAGTCGAAGAACTCAGCACTTACCTGCTGCGCTGCGCCGGCAACATCGCCATCGACCATCTGCGCAGCGAAGGCGCGCGGGTCCGGCTCAACGAAGGCTGGCTGCCCGAGCAGCAGCACACCCTCAGCATCGAGCCGCAAGCCGCGCTGGAAGCCGGCAATGACCTGCGCCATGTCGAGGCGGCGTTGCGCGGTTTGCCCGAACGTACCCGGCAGATTTTTCTGCTCAACCGCATTCACGGGCGCAAGTACGCCGAAATCGCCAAGGCCATGGGGCTTTCCCAAAGTGCCGTGGAAAAACATATGATGCGCGCCCTCGAAGCCTGCAAGGCCAGTCTGCGAGAACCGATACCGCGCACGCCAGGGAAAGCACCGTGAATCACACCGCCAGCGTCACTCCGACGCCCGCTCAGGAGCAGGCCGCGCTGGTCTGGCTGAGCCTGTTGCACGATCAGCCGAGCAGCGGCGATCAAGCCACGTTCAGCCGTTGGCTGCAGGCCGATCCGGCGCATGCCGAAGCCTATGCCCGGGCGCAGGTGGTCTGGGAATTGAGCGAAGTGCCGGCCCGCACCCTGGCTGAGGAAGAGGCGTTTGCCTTGCAGGGTTACCTCAATGCGATGCGCCGCTCCAGGCGTTCCAGCGTGCGGCGCTGGTCTGGCGGCTTGGCCATGGCCGCCTGCTTGCTGTTGATGGTTTCGATAGGCGCCGGTTGGCAACCGTCGCGTTGGCTCGGTGATTTAGGGGCGGACTATGTCTCGGCGCCGGGCGAAGTGCGCAGCGTGACCCTGACCGACCACTCCCAAGTCACCCTCGATGCCGACAGCGCTATTGCCGTGGATTTCAGCCACGGAGAACGGCACGTTCGGCTGCGTCGCGGTGCGGCCTTTTTCAGCGTGACCCATACCGGCGAGCCCTTTATGGTCGATGCCGGAAAGGGCGAGGCGCGGGTACTCGGCACGCAGTTTGAAGTGCGATTGCAACCAGCAGGCGCACAGGTGACGGTGCTCTCGGGACGGGTCGGCGTGACACCGACCAAGGGCGCCGAGCAGCAGGTGCTGACAGCCGGCCAGCAAGTGGCCTACGGCGCCGGCACCGCGGCAAAACTCCACGCCGTCGACAGTGAAGCGCAACTGGCGTGGCGTCAGGGCTGGCTCAATTACTACAAGTCACCCTTGGCCGATGTGGTGAAAGACCTCGGTCGGTATTACCCGGGACGGATCATCGTGCTCAACGACGACCTGGCCGCACGACGGATCAGTGGCAGCTTTCCGAGCAAAGACCCGCAAGCGGTGCTCGATTCCCTGCAAGGGGTGTTGGGGTTCGAGCAGCACAGCCTGCTGGGACGGGTGATTATTCTGCGCTGAAGATGAGGGCGATGTTCGAGTCCTCACGATGCATTATTCAATCGTCATCTCAATGGCCCCGTTCTGTAACCTAAACGTTACAACTCCCGAGGATGATCTTCGCATTCCTGAGCAAATGGTCAGGAACAGCCGGAGGGCGCTTCATCGTTCAGATGATTGAATAACAGGGAGAGGTGCGATGCGCAGTTGGGATGTTACCCACAAGAAAAAAGCTCACATCGAGATCATTCCGATGATCGACGTGATGATGTTTCTGCTGGTGTTCTTCGTCTTGATCAGCCTGAACGTGATTCCGGCCGTGGGCATCAAGACCCAACTGCCGGTCGCCAGTCAGGCGCAACAACTCAAACCGCAGAACAAAGCCATCATTACTCTCGGCCTCGACGAGCGTCTGCAACTCGACGGTCAGGACATCAACGAAAGTACCTTGCTCGCACAACTTAAAGTGCTGAATAACAGCGCCGAGAAGTTGGTCATCATCATCAACAGTGATCAGGGCGTTGAAGTCAAACGCCTGGTGTCGGTGATGGATTTGCTCAAGGGCAATGGCTTCTCCTCCGTTTCTATCGCCACGCGCAAGACCTGACGCCATGTTCAGTCTTTATAGAGCTCGCCAATGGATCGCGGGCCTGCTGCCGGCTTGCCTGGTGGTTATCGTGATCTACACCAGCCAGTTGCAGAGTTTGCAGATCAAACCGGTGTATGACGACAGCACGGTCGAGATCGCGCTGATAGACGCGGCCGAGTTGCTGGCCGCTTTCGAACCCACGCCCGAGCCCCCACCCCCGGAGCCCGAAGCGCCGCTGATCGAGCCCGAAGTGGTGGAGCCGGTAGTCATTGAACCACCTAAACCCAAACCCGTGGTCAAACCCCGGCCGCCAGCGCCAAAACCCGTGATGGTCAAGCAGACGCCAGCGCCTGCCGCCCCCGCAACCATGGCTAAAACTGCTGCGCCGGCACCGGCTCCAGTGATTGCGGCAGCGCTACCAAAACCCGCCACAACCGTTGCAACAGCGGCCCCGGCACCGAGCAATGCGGCGCTGGAAAGTGTGTACACCACCGCGCTGCGCAAGGAGCTGGAAAAGCACAAGCAATACCCCAGCAGCCGCGAAGCGTCACTGCAACGCCCGCATGGCGATGTGGTGATCTGGCTGGAAGTCGACCGCGCCGGCAACGTGTTGAACAGTGGTATCGAAAGCAAGGCACCGAACATGTTGCTCAACCGGGCGGCGCAAACCAGTTTGCGTCGGGTTGAGAAAGTGTCGCCATTCCCCTCCGATGCGTTTTCCGGCAAAGACAAACAGCGGTTTACCGCGACGTTTAGCTACAACCTGGAATAACCCGCCATCCACTAACAGATAGATGTATGTAAGGGATTACCCGTGAAGATCAATAAACTCTATGCCCTGCTTTTAGCCTCGGGCCTGGGCGGCTTTGCGCCGTTGGTACTGGCTGATGACTCGGTAGATGTCGGCGCGGTGAATGTGACCGGCAAACAAACCCTGGGCAACGGCCATATGATCAAGGAAGAAAGTGCCAAGTCGCGTTCCACCGTGTCCAAAGAAGCCATGGACGAAATGGCGCCCACCGCCAACGCCCTGGACAAACTCAAGTACACCCCGGGGATCAACGTTTCCAGCACCGATGCCAGCGGTCTGAGCGGCACCAACTTCACCATGCGCGGGATGAACTCCGATCAGGTCGGCGTTTCTTCCGACGGGTTCCCGATCAATGATTCGGGTGACTACAACATTTACCCGAACCTGCTGGGCGATCCGGAAAACCTCGCCGAAGTCTTCGTCACTCAGGGCTCCTCCGAGGCTGATGGCCCGCACATCGGCTCGAGTGGCGGCAATATCGGTCTGGTGACGATTCGTCCGCAGAAGGATCCCGGCGTCTTCGTCAAACAGTCCCTGGGTTCAAACAACCTGCACAAGACCTTCGCGCGGATCAACACCGGTGATCTGGGCGGCTTCAAGACCTGGGTTTCGGCGTCGCATACCGAGGGCGACAAGTGGCGGGGCAAGGGTTCGCTGCTGGCTGACAAGGTGGAGTGGAACACCTTGTTCGATGACGGCAATGGCAACTCGACCAACGCCATCGTCAAATACAACCGGCAGGAAAACTACAACTACAACACCCTTAGTAAAGCGCAGTTCGAGAACCAGGGGCGACGTCTGGACTACGCCGAAAACACCGTCTACAACAAGGCCGGCCAGGTGTTGCAGTCCTTCAAGCTCAACCGCAACCCCTTCGAAAACGTAACGTCTTCGATCACCCAGCGCTTTCAACTGCGCGATGACCTGAGCCTGACGTTCAACCCGTATTACGTCTGGTCCAGCGGCGGCAGCTACAGCGGCCAGACCTCCACGGCACTCTCCAGCACCTCGGACAAGGCCGGCAACTTTGACCTCACGGGACTGGGCGCCAATACCTACTACCGACCGTCCTGGACCGAGACCTGGCGCCCCGGCATGACCAGCAAGCTGAAGTGGGACATCAACGATGAGCACAGCCTGGACGTCGGCTACTGGTACGAGCGCGCTCGACAGCGCCAGACCCAGCCGTTCATCGCGATCGATCCCGGCGGCAGTCCGGTGGATATATGGGGCGACTATGGCGCATCCAATCAATTGGTCGACCGAAACGGCAAGACCGTTCAGGGCCGCCATCAATACACCGTGACCCCGGCGCAAAAACTGTGGATTCAGGACACCTGGCTCGCCACGCCAGACCTGACCTTGACGGGTGCACTGGCTTACCAGTATGTCGAGCGTGATGGCGAAAACCTTGGCAGTCTGACCGACAAGCCGGAAAAGAAAGACGCCCGCTACCACGAGTTCCTGCCCAGCTTCAGCGCCAAGTACCAGATCGATGCGCGCAACCAGACGTTCTATAACGTCACCCGCAACATGCGCACCCCGCCCAACTTCGTGCTGTACAACAAGGGCGATTCCATCAGCCTGAAACCCGAGTTGAGCTGGAACCAGGAGCTGGGCTGGCGCTACAGCGAAGAGGCCATGGCGCTCAGCGCGAGCCTGTTCTACATCACTTTCAAGGATCGGCAACTGTCGACCACCGACCTCAATGGCGACTTTGTCGTGGCCAACGTCGGTGAAGTGACCAACAAAGGCCTGGAGCTGGAGTGGAGCGGTTTGCTGCCGCACAACTTCAACTATTACGCCTCGTACACCTACACCCGCTCCGAGCAGCAGGACGATTTCAAGAACAAGGGCGTGTTGCTGCCGACCTCCGGCAAGCAACTGGCCAACGTGCCGCAGAACATGTTCAACCTGAGCCTGGGTTATGACGACAGCCGCTTCTACGGCAACGTCGCGGGCAAGTACGTGGGCAGTTACTACGGCGATTTGACCAACGACGAGAAGATTTCCGGGCGCACCGTGGTCGACCTGAATGCCGGCGTGTACCTGCCGGTGGACAAGAAGGTGTTCAAATCCGCGACCCTGCGATTCTCGATGCTCAACGTGTTCGACAAGGAATACCTGTCCTCGGTGCGCACCGTGTCGTTCAACTCGCAACCCACCAATGGCCTGGCCCCGAGTACCGCGTACTACAACGTCGGCGAAGAACGCACGGCCGTGGTTTCGCTGGAAGCGGCTTTCTGATTTCGCTGAATTCGTTCTGACCCGAGGGATTACCGATGGACATGAATCTTCTGCACGACCTCACCTTCTACACCCTGTACGGCGCGGCTGCGATTGCCGCTTTCATCGCCGTCGAACGCGGAATTTACTTCAGCTTCAGCCTGCGTCAGGCGAAAAAACTGGAAACGGTGCTCAACCCAACCATGCACGCCGTCGAGGACCTGCCCGCCGCGTTGCGCCAACGCAACAGCCTGCCACTGGAAATGCTCGAAACGCTGTTTGCGCATAAACAAGGGCTGGCGACGCACAAGGATCTGGAAGACCTCAGCGAGTCGATCTACATTTCTACCCGCAGCAAACTGATGCACGGTTTGTGGCTGCTCGAAACTGTGGTTACCGCAGCGCCATTACTGGGTCTGCTGGGGACGATTCTGGGGATCATCGACACCTTCAAGGCATTGGCCGAGACCGGTGTTTCGGACCCGGGCGAAGTCTCCAAAGGCATTGGTACGGCGTTGTATGCCACGGCGCTGGGGATCGCCGTCGCGTTGGGCAGCATGATTTTCCACAACCACTTTCAGGACCGGGTCGAGCGTATTACCGACCATCTGAAAATCCTCCTGCTGCGTGCCGGTATGGGAACTACGCTCAAGGTGGTTGAAGTACCGCAAGCGATACACGGCCAACTGCATCCGGCCTGACCGCCACACTTCTACAGATAATGATTAGCGAACAAGGATGAACTCATGTCACGCCTCTCTCTGCCAAGGCTGCTCAGTGCAGTCGCCCTGGCTGTCGCCGCGCTGGGCGGTTGCGCCCATGTTCAGCCGCCAGCCCAACCGGTTGCCGTGAACATCGTGGCGATCAACGACCTGCACGGTTACTTGCAGGCCAACCCGTATTCGGTTCGTGACAGCACGGCCGCTGACGGTGTGCGCATGCTCAAGGCCGGGGGCATTGCGACCCTCGGCGGAATGCTGACGCAACTGCGCAAGGACGACCCACAGTTGCTGTTCATCGGTGCCGGTGACCTGGTGGGCGGCAGTCCGCCGCTGTCGGCGATGTGGGCTGACGAACCGACGCTCGAAGCGTTGCGGCACATGGACATGAAACTCAGCGCCATCGGCAATCATGAACTGGACAACGGCAAGGCGGAGTTCCTGCGTCAGCTCAATGGCGGCTGCGAATCCATTCGTCCGACCAAGGCCTGCCAGTTTCGCGCCAGCTATCCCGGCAGCGGTTTCCCCTATCTGGCGGCGAACCTAATCGACACCGATACCGGCAAAACCCTGTTGCCGCCGTACCGCATCGAAGAGGTCAAAGGCCAGAAAATCGCTTTTGTCGGCGCGGTCCTGCGCGATGTGGCGTCAGTGGTCAGCGTCAAGGGCATGCAGGGTTTGCGTACCGAGGACGAAGCTGAGTCGATCAATCGGCTGATTCCCGAGCTCAACCGCCAGGGCGTCAATGCGATTGTCGCGGTGGTGCATCAGGGCGGCTCAACCCCCGAACCCTACGACAAACAGGACTGCAGCCAGCTGAGCGGCGATATCGTCGATGTGGCCAAGCGTCTTGATCCGGCAGTCGATGTGTTGATCACCGGGCATTCCCATAAGGGTTATCTGTGCAAGGTCGGTTCTCTGCTGGTGACTCAGGGCAGTTCCTATGGGCATCTGATGACCCATCTGACGCTTGATGTGACCCCCGGTCAGCATCGGGTCACGCGCATTCAAGCGGCCAACTTGCTCGCTGATCCGGCGCAGTATCCAGCCGATCCGCAGATGCTCGCCCTGCAGCGGGAAGTCGAAGCACGCAGCAATAACGTGCTGCTCAAACCCGTCGGCGCCATTGCGGCTTCACCGATCACTCGACGTGCCAATGCGGCGGGGGAGACGCCGTTGGGTGACTTGATCGCCGATGCCCAACTGGCGGCTGGCGCTGCACATGGGGCGCAGATCGCCTTCATGAACAACGGTGGTATTCGTGGCGACCTGGCCCTGGAGCCAGGTCTCAAACGCCTGAACTATGGGCAGGTGGCGACGGTGCAGCCGTTCAACAACACCTTGATTGCCTTCGATCTGAAGGGTCGGCAACTTGAACAGTTGCTCAATCAGCAATGGAAAGCAGAAGGCGACGTGAATGTGCTGCAAGTCTCCAAAGGCTTCAGCTATCGCTGGGATTCCACGCGCCCGCTGGACAGTCGGGTGATCCCCGGCAGTGTTCGCCTCAACGGTAAGCCGGTGCAGCCCGAGCGCAATTATCGCCTGGTGCTGAACGGCTTCCTGGCCGACGGTGGCGATCGCTTCAGTCTTTTCAAACAGGGAATCAACCGTAGGGATTTGCAAGTGACGGACCTGGATAGCCTGATCGACTACCTGCACCGCATGGATCAAAAAGGCCAACCCGTTGGTTCGACGCAAAGTGCAGGGCGCATCGTGAAGGTGAAATAGCGCGCTGACCCCGGCCACGCATCACCGCCCACACATCATCGCGGGCGGGGGCAATGCAAATAATTTCAAAAAAGGTGTGAGGTAAACCCGAGTGACATCCGTGTAGTGGTGAAAGTGCGATTCATTCGCATCCGTAGCGTTTCTACACACAGGTCACGAGCAATGAAGTCCAGGGCAAAATCGGTGGCAGGCGGTTCGGTTAAACAGTGGTTTGGCGCTTCTGCGCTGGCCGTTTCGGCGTTGGCCTTGTTGCCGTTGAGCGTGGCGTGCGCTGCGCAGTCCAGTGAGCAACACAGCGCGTTGTTCAGCTTCAGCATCGGCGCCAAACCCTTGCCCCAGGCCTTGAGCGACTTCAGCCGGGTCACCGGCATCAGCGTGGTTTACACCGATGAGGCGCCGTACGGTCTCAGCGCACCGGCCATCAATGGCGAGATGAGCGCCGAGCAAGCCATGCAGCGCTTGTTGAGCAAGTCCGGTTTCACCTTTCGCCAGACCGACGCCCACACCCTGGCCCTTGAACCACAACCCACCGAAGGCGCCCTGAACCTCGGGGCGACCACCATCACCTCGGCGGTTGAGCAACCGATGAGCTATCAGCCACCGTCCACCACCTCAGTGGCACGTTCCTCGGCCTCGCTCCAGGAAATCCCCCAGACCATCAACGTGATCCCGGCCCAGGTGCTGCGTGACCAGGTGCCGCGTAATCTGGACGATGCGCTGGCCAATGTCAGCGGCATCACCCAAGGCAACACCTTGGGCAGTACTCAGGATTCGGTGATGACTCGCGGTTTCGGCGACAACCGCAACGGCTCGATCATGCGCGACGGCATGCCGCTGGTGCAGGGCCGTGGCCTGAGCGCCTCGGTGGATCGGGTCGAAGTCCTTAAGGGGCCGGCCTCGTTGCTCTACGGCATTCAGGATCCGGGCGGCGTGGTGAACTTGGTCAGCAAGAAGCCCGAATTGCAGCAATACAACGCCTTGACCGTGCGTGGTTCGAGCTATGGCAATGGTAAGAACGGCAGCGGCGGCAGCCTCGACAGCACGGGTGCGCTGGGCGATTCCGGCCTGGCTTATCGAATGGTGCTGGACCACGAAGATGAAGACTACTGGCGCAACTTCGGCACGCATCGCGAGACGTTGATCGCGCCGTCCCTGGCCTGGTTCGGCGAGAGCACCAAGCTGCTGTTCGCCTACGAGCACCGCGAATTCCTTGCCCCGTTCGACCGTGGCACGGCCATCGACCCACGCACTAATCACCCGTTGGACATTCCGCGTGGTCGCCGTCTCGATGAGCCCTTCAACAACATGGAAGGCCGTTCGGACCTGTACCATTTCGAAGCCGATCACGAGCTCAACGACAACTGGAAAGCCCACTTCGGTTACAGCTGGAACCGCGAAACCTACGACGCCAGCCAGGTTCGGATCACCGCCATCGACCCGAAAAAAGGCACGCTGACCCGCAGCATGGACGGCACGCAGGGCGCTCTGACCACCGACCGTTTCACCACCGCCAGCCTCGAAGGAAAGGTCGATGTGGCCGGTATGCAACACGATCTGGTGTTCGGCGTGGATGACGAATACCGCAAGATTTACCGTGCCGACCTGATTCGTCAGAAGAGCCTGTTCCCGTCCTTCAGTTATCTGGACCCGGTCTACGGTCGTGAGGTGGCAGGCACCACGGTCAGCGCAGCGGACAGCGATCAGACTGATTTGCTGCGCAGCGATTCGGTCTTTTTGCAGGACTCGATCCACCTGAACGACCAGTGGATTCTGGTGGCCGGTGGACGTTTCCAGGAGTACGACCAGTACGCCGGCAAGGGCCGCCCGTTCAAGGCCAACACCGACAGCAGCGGCCTGAAGTGGGTGCCGCGCGCCGGTCTGGTGTATCGCTACACCGATGAACTGTCGTTCTACGGCAGCTACACCGAGTCCTTCAAACCGAACTCGACCATTGCTCCGCTGAGTGGCAGCACGATCGTGCTCGATGGCGGCATTGCACCGGAAGAAGCCAAGTCCTGGGAACTGGGGGCCAAGCTCGACATCCCGGGCCGGGTGACCGGCAACATCGCGCTGTTCGACATCAAGAAACGCAACGTGCTGGTGGCCAACTCCGAGAACCCGCTGGTCACTACGTACAGCGCGGCCGGCGAAGTGCGTTCCCGTGGCCTGGAAATGGACCTGACCGGTCAGTTGAGCGACCGCTGGAGCATGATCGGCAGCTACGCCTACACCGACGCCGAGGTCACCGAAGACCCGGACTACAAAGGCAAACGACTGCAAAACGTGGCGAAAAACACCGGCTCGCTGTCGGCGGTCTATGACTTCGGCACCATCGTCGGTGGCGACCAGTTGCGGGTGGGCGCGGGCGCGCGTTATGTCGGCGAACGGGCCGGTAACGCGGTGAACGACTTCGACCTGCCGGGCTACACCGTAGCCGACGCTTTCGCTACCTACGACACCAAACTCGACGGGCAAAAGGTCAAGTTCCAGCTCAACGTGAAAAACCTCTTCGACCGCACTTACTACACCTCGGCCGTCAGCCGGTTCTTTGTGTCGATGGGCGATTCGCGTCAGGTGTCGTTGTCCAGCACCCTGGAGTTCTGATGAAAAACTTGAAGATTGCCATGTTGGCGTTGGCCTTCAGCGGCGCGGCGTTTGCCACGCCGGCACCGGATGCTCGGGTCTACCATCACGAGCAGCAGGTGAGCTTGCCCGGCTCGGGAGACAGCTGGGGTTTTGTCGCCCTCGACCCGACGCGGCCTTATCTGTTTCTGGCCCGCCGGGAAAACGGCCTGAGCGTGTTCGATGTCGACCAGCAACGTCTGCTGAAAACCATCGACGGCTCAACGGGCGCCAACGGCGTGGTGTTCGTGCCGACGTTGAACCGGGTGTTTGTGCTCAACACCGACGGCAGCCTGGGCGTGGTCGAGTTATCCACACTCAAAATGCTCAAGCGTATCCCGGTGGCCCAGAGCAACCTCAACAGCGCGGTGTATGAACCGCGCACGGGTCAGGTGATCATTGTCAGCGGCCGGCGTGCTGATCGTTCGACTTTGTTCGTGTTCGATCCGAAGCAAGAGCGCATCAGCGCCGCGCATGAGCTGGACGTGAAGAAAATCGACCCGTTGCTGGTCAAGGACGACGGCAGTTTCTTCCTGCCGATGCGTGATGAGGGCAAGGTCGTACGTTTCTCGGCGAGCAGTTTTGAAGTCCTCGATACCTGGCAGTTCGAAGGCTGCTCGCGCCCCAGTGCCCTGGCTCAGGATGCCGAACGCGGGCGTTTGTTCATCGCGTGCCGAGGCGAAAAACCGCAACTGGTCGTCGCCGATCTTCAGAGCGGTGCGCTGAAGGCGAGCTTGCCGATCACCCGTGACGTCAACGCCCTGGCCTATGACGCGGACAACCGGCGATTGTTGATCCCCAGCGGGGTCGATGCCAGCCTGAGCATCGTCAAGCAACTCGATGCCGATCATTACCAGGCGCAGGCCAGCGTCAGCACCTTGCCAATGGCCTACAACATGGCCTTCGATCCGTTGAGCAAAAAGGTTTATCTGCCAGCGATGGACTTCACCCTGCCTGCGCCGAGCAAGGCTGAGCCCAAGCCGGATCCGCTGTTTCACGCCAACACCTTCTCGATAACCACGATGGCCCCGTAGGATGGGCGTTGTGTGAGGGCGGTTAACGCAAAAACGCCTGACGATATTCGCCGGGCGTGCCCTTCATGGCCTGACGAAAGCGGTTGGTGAAATGACTGGCGCTGGCAAAACCGCAGGCCAGCGCAATCTCACCAAGCGGTTGCGAAGTGCTGCGCAGTAAATGCCGCGCATGAGTCAGGCGACGGGCCAACAGGTATTGATGCGGCGGCAGGCCGAAGCTCTCGCGAAACATCCGCGCAAAGTGGTACTCCGACAACGCGCACAGACCGGCCAACTGCCCGAGGCTGATCGGCTCGGCCAATTGCTGGTCGATGTACTCGACCAATTGCCGGCGTTGATGGGCGGCCAGCCCACCCTTGAGACGCAATCCCTGGCGCAGGCCGACCTGGCTGAGCAAGGTGTGGCTGAGCATTTCATGCGCCAGGCTGCTGGTCAGCAGGCGTTCGCCGGGTTCATCCCAGTTCAATTCAATCAACTGACGGAAACGCCGGGCCTGCACCGGGTCTTCGAGAAAGGTGCTTTCCTGCAATTGCAGCTCGCGAGGCTCACGGTCGAGCAAGGTGACGCAGCCGAGGGCAAATTGTTCGGGGCTGAAGTACAAGTGGGCCAGGCGGATTTCACCGTTGATCACCCAGGCCGACTGGTGCTCGGCGGGCAGGATGCAGAGTTTGTCCGGGCCGCCCTTGGTGCCGGGCTGCTCGCGGCGAAAGGTCCCGGTGCCTCCGGCGATGTAGCAGGAGAGGGTGTGATGACCCGGCGCTTCATAGTCCTGGGCGTCGTGATGGTTGCTCCACAGGGCTGCAGCCATGCCGTCACCGAGCTCGGCGCTGTGCTCAAGGCGAGCATTCGGCGAGCGGTTGAGGGCTTGAAAAACTTGCAGGGTTTCCAGTGCGGGCATGATCGGCTCTCTCCAACGCCTTGCATCCTACTCCGTCGCCTCGACGCTGCCAGCCTGTCGCCTGACAAAAGCGCAAGTTTATGCAAGTGCACGGCCTGCCTCGGGCACAGACTGAAGGTCATCTTCAGGAGTTGCCGTCATGAATCTCTCGTTATACCTGCTGACCGTGCTGATCTGGGGCACCACCTGGATCGCCTTGAAACTGCAACTGGGGGTGGTGGCGATTCCGGTGTCGATCGTTTATCGCTTCGGCCTGGCATCGCTGGTGCTGTTCGTGATGTTACTGCTCAGTCGCCGCCTGCAAGTGATGAACCGGCGCGGTCATCTGATCTGCCTGGCCCAGGGGCTGTGCCTGTTCTGCATCAATTTCATGTGCTTCCTCACCGCCAGTCAGTGGATCCCCAGTGGTCTGGTCGCCGTGGTGTTCTCCACCGCCACGCTGTGGAATGCGCTGAATGCGCGAGTGTTCTTCGGTCAGAAAGTTGCGCGCAATGTACTGATGGGCGGCGCGCTGGGGTTGATCGGGCTGGGCTTGTTGTTCTGGCCGGAACTGGTCGGCCATACCGCCAGCCCGCAAACCCTGCTTGGCCTTGCTCTGGCGCTGCTTGGTACGCTGTGCTTCTCGGCTGGCAACATGCTCTCGAGCCTGCAACAGAAAGCCGGCCTCAAGCCGCTGACCACCAACGCCTGGGGCATGGCCTATGGCGCCGCGATGCTGTCGATGTACTGCCTGTTCAAAGGCATTCCCTTCGACATTGAATGGAATACTCGTTACATCGGCTCGTTGTTGTATCTGGTGATTCCGGGTTCGGTCATCGGCTTCACCGCTTACCTGACCCTGGTCGGGCGCATGGGCCCTGAACGTGCGGCGTATTGCACCGTGCTGTTTCCGGTGGTGGCGTTGAACGTGTCGGCCTTTGCCGAAGGCTACCAATGGACGGCTCCCGCATTGGCCGGGTTGGTACTCGTGATGCTGGGTAACGTGTTGGTGTTTCGCAAACCCAAGGCGCGGGTGATGGCGGGCAGTGGCAAGTTGGCGTGATCGGGAAAGGTACATTTTATACCGTCAGGTTAATGAAGTCGGCGTTTGTCAGTGATCGGTTTTCAATACCAGAAAGATAAGCGCCGTCATCATGTAGCCGATAATGCTTCTGGTCCATGCCATGGCATTCCACTCTGCGGAAGTGTCCATGTTGAACCATTCATTAGCGATAACCTGTATGCAAAAGTAATACACGAAAATGCCGATCATCAAACCGACAATTCCGTATTTTTTTGCCTCGTGGAATTCCTTGCGTGATGCATGGAGTTTTTTGTAAAGCTGAAAGGCCCCCAATAAACAACAGGCGGTGTAGGTCGTCTCCAGGGTAATGATCATCCAGTAGATTCTATGGTGCAGCATGGGGGAGGTAATGGCGCGATAGCGCAGGGCGTCGTTGGGGCGGGTCGTGTCCATGCTGAGGATATGTCCGACGAATTCGTAGTTGGAGACGTAGTCAGTCAAATTGCTGAATACAACCAGCAGGCCAAACCCTCCGGCCATTAAAACCAGGGCCAACTTACTGCGCCTGATCAGGCAGGCCGTGGTGAAATTTATCATGGTGCGTACTCTCTATTTCCGGTTCCTGCCATTCGCAGGGGTAGGGGCATGAGTGTATAACGCAAAAAAAAGTGTAGGGCGCCGGACTGAATTGCAAGTTGTGTCGCAGGTAAGTTGTGCTGACTGATCGCAAGCGAAGTGTCAGGCCTGACTGTTTTTATTAATGGTGTTGTCGGTGTGCGCTGTTGTGTTTATCCATAAGTTTAAAACAACAGGCACGCCTTAAACGACGTACCTGTCTGTCGATCAGCCCTTCCACACCTGCGGATTGACCAGATCCCGCGGCCGTTCACCCAGCAAGGCGCTGCGCAGGTTGGCCAAGGCGCGGTTGGCCATGGCTTCGCGGGTTTCATGGGTGGCCGAGCCGATGTGCGGCAAGGTCACGGCGTTCTTCAGCTGGAACAGCGGCGACTCGGCCAACGGTTCCTTCTCGTAGACATCCAGCCCCGCCCCGCGGATCCGGTTGTTCTGCAAGGCCTCGATCAGCGCCGGTTCATCGATCACCGGGCCACGGGAAATATTCACCAGAATCGCGCTGGGCTTCATCAGCGCCAGCTCGCGATGGCTGATCAAGTGCCGGGTCTTGTCGCTGAGTGGCACCACCAGGCAGACGAAGTCGGCTTCGGCCAGCAACTGATCAAGGCTGCGAAACTGTGCGCCGAGTTCCTGTTCAAGGTTAGCCTTGCGGCTGTTGCCGCTGTACAGAATCGGCATATTGAAGCCCAGACGACCGCGTCGTGCGATCGCCGCACCGATGTTGCCCATGCCGACGATGCCCAGGGTTTTGCCATGCACGTCGCAACCAAACAGCGGTGCGCCGACGGTGGCCTGCCATTGCCCGGCCTTGGTCCAGGCGTCCAGCTCGGCGACACGCCGGGCGCTGCTCATCAGCAAGGCGAAGGCCAGGTCGGCGGTGCTTTCGGTGAGCACGTCCGGGGTGTTGGTGAGCATGATCCCGCGTTCGTTGAAGTAGGCCAGGTCATAGTTGTCGTAGCCGACCGAGACGCTGGACACCACTTCGAGTTTGCTGGCGTTTTCCAGTTGTGCGCGACCGAGCTTGCGACCGACGCCGATCAACCCGTGGGCGTGGGGCAGGGCTTCGTTGAACTGAGCATTGATGTCGCCCAGCTTGGGATTGGGCACGATTACATCGAAGTCTTGTTGCAGGGACTCGACCATTTCGGGCGAGACACGGCTGAAGGCAAGTACGGTCTTTTTCATCGCAGGAAGGCTCGTCAGGCGGAGGAGAATGCCAGGCACGCTAACATTCCTGGAGGGTTTTTTGCGAGGCGGAAAAGATCGCAGCCTGCGGCAGCTCCTACAGGGTGTACATCCGCAGGCTGCGATCTTTTTAATTGGCCAACCTGGCCCCATTCAAAGTGCCACTCAACTCATACGCCGTCAGTTCCGCCTGATGCGCCGCCAGAATCTCCGGCAGCGACCCGCGCAAGTACTCGACCCAGGTCTTGATCTTCGCATCCAGGTACTGGCGCGACGGGTAGATGGCGTACAGGTTCAGCTCTTGCGAGCGGTAGTTGGGCATGACTCGCACCAGGCTACCGTTGCGCAGACTCTCGATGGCGGCGTAGACCGGCAGCACACCAATGCCCATGCCGCTGATGATCGCGGTTTTCATCGCGTCGGCGGAGTTCACCAGAAACGGCGAGCTGTTGATGGTGACCATTTCCTGGCCTTCCGGGCCGTCGAACACCCACTTCTCCAGCGGAATCACCGGGCTGACCAGGCGCAGGCAGGCGTGATTCAGCAGGTCGCTGGGCTTCTGCGCGCAGCCGTTGGCTTTTACATAAGCGGGTGACGCGCAGACGATGCTGTAAGTGATGCCCAGCCGTTGCGAGACAAAACCCGAGTCCGGCAGTTCGCTGGCGAGCACGATGGACACGTCGTAGCCCTCGTCCAGCAAATCAGGCACGCGGTTGGCCATGGTCAGGTCGAAGGTCACGTCCGGATGGGACTTGCGATAGCGGGCGATGGCATCGATCACGAAGTGCTGACCGATCCCGGTCATGGTGTGCACCTTGAGCTGCCCGGCCGGGCGCGCATGGGCGTCGCTGGCCTCGGCTTCGGCTTCCTCGACATAGGCGAGGATCTGCTCGCAGCGCAGCAAATAACGTTTACCGGCCTCGGTCAGGGCGATGCGACGGGTGGTGCGGTTGAGCAAACGGGTTTGCAGGTGGGCTTCCAGGTTGGAGACCGCGCGCGAGACGTTGGCCGTCGTGGTATCCAGCTGCACGGCAGCGGCAGTGAAGCTGCCGGCTTCGGCGACACAGCTGAAGGCGCGCATGTTTTGCAAAGTGTCCATGGGGTGCTCTCGGGTGCGATGACAAATTGTGACACGAAGTTACGGAATTCTGTGACCCTGACCAAGGGATTATCTCGTGAACGGTAACAAAGATTCACAGGATTCCCGGCTTATCGCCGCTCAGGCCCACCCCTAGAATTGCCGCCACCGCCGGAACATCAAACCTGTGGGAGCGAGCTTGCTCGCGATGGGGCCATCACGGCCAGCATTGATGTTGCCTGACCCACCGCTATCGCGAGCAAGCTCGCTCCCACAGGGGGGCGGTGTCCGTTCCCCAATATTTCGTGCCTATCCCCCCACCTCAGGAATTTGCAGCAGTGCCGCGTCGCATCAGCAGAGAGCTGAAGACTCTCAGTGTTTGGGCTTTATCGTTAGCCATCAGCGGCTGCATCGGAACCGGAGGTATTGCCCCACAGGGCAAGGCATTCGATGCCAATACATTGGCCACCGACGAGGCGATCCAGAGTGCCACCAAGGACGCTCACTGGCCCACCGCGCAGTGGTGGCAGGCCTATGGCGACCCGCAACTCAATCACTGGGTCGACCTCGCCGTGCAAGGCAGCCCGAGCATGGCCATGGCCGCCGCGCGCGTGCGTCAGGCCAAATCCATGGCCGGCGTTGCCGAGTCGGCCGAGTCGTTGCAGGTCAATGGCCAGTCCACGCTCAAACGCCATAACTGGCCGACCGACCAATTCTACGGTCCGGGCGAGCTGGCCAACACCACCACCTGGGACAACAACGCCGCCCTCGGCTTCAGCTATGCCCTCGACCTTTGGGGCCGCGAAAGCAATGCCACCGAACGCGCCGTCGACATGGCGCACATGAGCGCCGCCGAAGCGCGCATGGCTCAGCTCGAATTGCAGAACAACGTGGTGCGGGCCTACATCCAGTTGTCGCTGCATTACGCACAACGGGACATCGTGACCGCGACCCTCAAACAGCAACAGCAAATTCTCGACCTCGCGCAAAAGCGTCTGGACGGCGGCATCGGCACCCATTTCGAAGTCAGCCAGGCACAAACCCCGCTGCCGGAAACCCATCGGCAACTGGATGCACTGGACGAAGAAATTGCCCTGAGCCGAAACCAGCTGGCCGCACTGGCTGGGAAAGGTCCGGGGGAGGGTGCACGCTTGCAGCGTCCAACCCTGTCTTTGGGCGCAGCGCTGAAACTGCCTTCGGCGCTGCCAGCGCAATTGCTCGGCCAACGCCCGGACGTGGTCGCCAGTCGCTGGCAAGTGGCCGCCCAGGCGCGCGGGATCGACGTGGCGCACGCCGGCTTCTACCCCAACGTCGATCTGGTCGGTAACCTCGGTTACATGGCCACCGGCGGTGGAGCGCTGGAGTTCCTCTCCGGCAAGAAACTCAACTACAACGTCGGGCCGGCGATCTCCTTGCCGATCTTCGACGGTGGGCGTTTGCGCTCGGAACTGGGTGAAGCCTCGGCCGGCTATGACATCGCCGTGGCCAAGTACAACCAGACGCTGGTCAATGCGCTCAAAAGCATCTCCGACCAGTTGATCCGCCGCGAGTCCATGGACAAGCAGCAAGCCTTTGCTGCCGAGTCGGTGGCCACCGCGCAGAAAACCTACGACATCGCGATGATCGCCTATCAGCGCGGGCTCACCGATTACCTCAACGTGCTGAATGCCCAGAGCCTGTTGTTCAAGCAGCAGCAAGTGCAACAACAGGTTCAGGCCGCGCGTTTGAGTGCCCATGCCGAACTGGTCACCGCCCTTGGCGGCGGGCTCGGCGCGGGTAACGACGTGCCGAAAGAAGGCCAGACTCGGGCACCGAAAACTCCGGCCCTTCTTGAGAGCATCGTGAATTGAACACAAAACCTGTGGGAGCGAGCTTGCTCGCTCCCACAGGGATCGTGTTCTCGCCGCACAATTTTCGACCACTGAGCAGGATTTCATGACTCTTTTGCCTGCACTGCTGCGCTGGCTGTATTCCCTTGAATGGCGCCGGGGTTTTTTCGATTGGGCACGCAGTGACGGCGTGACCTGGGTCTACATCTTCAAGGTGCTGATCGCTGCGTTCCTGACCCTTTGGCTGGCCATGCGCCTGGAACTGCCGCAACCGCGCACGGCGATGATCACCGTGTTCATCGTCATGCAGCCGCAGAGCGGTCAGGTGTTCGCCAAGAGTTTCTATCGCTTCCTTGGCACCTTGGCTGGCTCGGCGGTGATGGTCGCGCTGATTGCCTTGTTCGCACAGAACACCGAACTGTTCCTCGGTTCGCTGGCGATCTGGGTCGGCATCTGCACGGCCGGCGCCGCGCGTTATCGCAACTTCCGCGCTTACGGTTTTGTGCTCGCCGGTTACACCGCAGCGATGGTCGGCCTGCCGGCGCTGGCGCACCCGGACGGCGCGTTCATGGCGGCGGTCTGGCGGGTGCTGGAAATTTCCCTGGGGATTCTCTGCTCGACCCTGGTCAGCGCCGCGATCCTCCCGCAAACCGCCAGTGCCGCGATGCGCAACGCCTTGTATCAGCGCTTCGGGGTGTTCGCATTGTTTGTGACCGATGGCTTGCGGGGGCGCAGCCAACGCGAGGCTTTCGAAGCCGGCAATGTGCGGTTTATCGCCGAAGCCGTGGGCCTGGAAGGTTTGCGCAGTGTCACCGTGTTCGAAGACCCGCACATGCGTCGACGCAACGGTCGGCTCAGTCGGCTGAACAGCGAGTTCATGGGCATCACCACCCGTTTCAACGCCTTGCACCAATTGCTCGAACGCTTGCGCAGCAGCGGCGCTGATCATGTGGTGGCGGCAATCAAGCCGGGCTTGCAGGACCTGGCCGAGTTGCTCGATGGCTTCTCGGGGCGTGCGCTGACGCATGCCGATGCGGCGCGTCTGGCGGCGCAATTGGCGGCCTACAAAGAGGGCTTGCCGGCGCGGGTACGCAACTTGCGGGCGAGCTTTCAGCAGAGCGAACCGAGCGACGCCGAGCAGCTGGATTTCCACACTGCCTACGAGCTGCTCTACCGCTTCGTCGACGAAGTACACAGTTATGCACAGACCCACGCCTCATTGGCCGAGCACCGTCACGAACGCGAGCAATGGGACGAACCCTACACCCCGAAAACCAACTGGCTGGCCTCGGCCGCGGCGGGCATTCGGGCGTCGTTCATTCTGATTGTGCTGGGCAGTTACTGGGTCGCCACCGCGTGGCCGAGCGGCGCGACCATGACCTTGATCGCTGCCGCCACCGTCGGTCTCTCGGCGGCCACGCCAAACCCCAAACGCATGGCGTTCCAGATGGCCTGCGGGACGTTGCTCGGGGCGCTGATCGGCTTCGTCGAGATGTTTTTCATCTTCCCGTGGATCGACGGCTTCCCACTGTTGTGCGTGATGCTGGCGCCGGTGATCGTGCTTGGTTCATTCCTCACCTCACGGCCGCAGTACGCTGGTGTCGGCCTGGGTTTGCTGATCTTTTTCAGCACCGGTTCAGTGCCAGACAACCTGACCGTCTACAACCCTTACACCTTCATCAACGACTACATCGCCATGGTCATGGGCATGTTGGTGTGCGCGGCGGCGGGGGCAATCATTCTGCCGCCCAACAGTCGCTGGTTGTGGCGGCGACTGGAGCAGGACTTGCGCGGGCAAGTAGTGTTCGCCATCAGCGGCAAACTCAAGGGGCTGGCATCGAATTTTGAAAGCAGCACCCGCGATCTGGTGCACCAGGCGTATGGCTTGGCCGTCGGGCAACCGCAGGTGCAACGCAATCTGCTGCGCTGGATGTTCGTGGTGCTGGAAGTCGGCCACGCGATCATCGAGTTGCGCAAGGAACAGGCGATTCTCCCGGTGCACCCGGCCTATGCCGAATCTCAACCATGGCGACAGGCGATCCGGGTGATGGGACGTTCGTTGGTGCGGCTGTTTCTGCAACCGAGCCAGAGCAATCTGGAACGCAGTCTGATTGCCGTCGATCACGCCATCAGCCGCGTCCAGGCCACCGACGAACCCTTCGCTCCGCACTTCGACACCTCGGCCTTGCGTCGGGTGAAGAGCTACCTGCATTTCATCCGCACTTCGCTGCTCGACCCGCAATCGCCGCTGGCGGCTCTCACTGCCGCTCAAGGACCTGACCATGCCTCGTGAAATCGCCTTCCACGGCGTGTACATGCCGACCATGACCCTGATGTTTTTCATCGCTGCGGCAGTGGCCTGGGCACTCGACCGGTTTCTGTCCGGGTTTGATCTGTACCGCTTCTTCTGGCACCCGGCGCTGTTGCGTCTAAGCCTCTTCACCTGTTTGTTCGGCGCCCTCGCGCTGACTGTTTATCCTTGAGACCGATTCGATGAAAAAGCTCTTCAGTCTGCTCGCGACCTTGTTGGTACTGGCCCTCGCGCTGTGGATCGGCCGGACCCTCTGGGTGCATTACATGGACACTCCGTGGACTCGCGATGGCCGGGTGCGCGCCGACATCATCAACGTCGCGGCCGACGTCACCGGAGAAGTGATCGACGTGCCGGTGCGTGACAACCAGTTGGTGAAAAAGGGCGACCTGCTGATGCAGATCGACCCGGAGCACTACCAGATCGCGGTGAAACAGGCGCAGTCGCTGGTCGCTTCGCGCAAGGCCACCTGGGAGATGCGCAAGGTCAACGCGCATCGCCGAGCTGATCTCGACAACCTGGTGATCTCCAAGGAAAACCGCGACGACGCCAGCAACATCGCCGACTCGGCGCTGGCCGATTACCAACAGGCCCAGGCGCAGCTGGAAGCGGCAGAGTTGAACCTCAAACGCACCAAAGTGCTGGCAGCGGTGGACGGTTATGTCACCAACCTCAACGTCCATCGCGGTGACTATGCGCGCATCGGCGAAGCGAAAATGGCCGTGGTCGACATGAACTCGTTCTGGGTCTACGGCTTCTTCGAAGAAACCAAACTGCCGCATGTGAGGGTTGGCGATAAGGCCGACATGCAATTGATGAGCGGCGAAGTGCTCAAGGGCCATGTCGAAAGTATTTCGCGTGGCATCTACGACCGCGACAACCCGGAAAGCCGCGAGCTGATCGCCGACGTGAATCCGACCTTCAACTGGGTGCGTTTGGCCCAACGAGTGCCGGTGCGGATTCACATTGATGAAGTGCCGGATGGGGTGCTGCTGGCGGCGGGGATTACTTGTACGGTGGTGGTGAAGCAGGCGGGCGGGGAGTAACTGCTAGACCGAGTCGCCTGCTTCGCGAGCAAGCCCGCTCCCACAGTTGACCTCTTTCGTACACATATCGTGTATTCGCTGAAGATCTAGTGTGGGAGCGAGCTTGCTCGCGATGACGGTTTTACATTCGGCATCAATGTTTACTGTTACACCGCTATCGCGAGCAAGCTCGCTCCCACAGGTTGCGTGCCCTAATTGACTGGTATCAAGGCTTGCCCGTTATGAACGATTAACGCCTTGGCTCCTACTCCGGCGAATCCGGTGGATCGAGGTGGTCCAGTGCCCGATTCACCGCCAACTCAGCCAGCGAGATCATCTGCTGAATCCCCAGCGCGGTATTGCGCTTGGGCCCTTCAAGCTCAAACGCCAGATCGCTGGCCATGACATTCACCGAGGCGAGCGTCTCGCAGGCATGGGCCAGCAGGGTTTCAGAGGCGACGTCGGGGGCGATGACGAAAATGCAGCCGGGACGTCGGTCGGCTAACAAGGCCTTGGTCTCTGGCAACACCAGGTAATGGTCGAGCGCACGGTGCGCGGCGGCGTGGAGTTCTTTTGAATCGAGGGAGGCGTAGGGGGAGGTGCTGTCGGTTTCAGTGGGATTGGGGGTGGCTTTAGACATGGTGATGCTCCAATAGGTTGAGTCACTCCTATGAGATATCCGGGCTACCACACCCGATCGCTGATTGGCAGCGACCCGAAAAGGTTATCCGTCCTCCATCACCCAGCGCAACCGTCAAAACGTGTCGGAACCGTCCTCGGAAGCGTGGGGCATTGTCCTTCAAAAACCTACGCGACATAAACGTCCTTTCTCTCAAGATCAAAGGATCGCAGCCTTCGGCAGCTCCTACACAAGCCGGTGTTCGCCCGGCCCCCGTAGGAGCTGCCGCAGGCTGCGATCTTGTTCAGGCTTGGCAATACGTCTCATGCAAATGCCGCCACAGCAACGCGCCTGATGGCAGCTTTTCAATCACCGCCGTCGCGCGCCGATCGTTCAGCACGCCGCTCGCATCGGATTGCAGTTCGCGGTAGCTGACGGTAGCGCCACCTGCATGTTGGTCAATTCCACGCAGTTCGCTCAGGCCGATTCGCAAGCCTGGGCGGGCGCCACCGAGTTTATCGAACAGCTCGCTCAAACCCGGATAATCCAGGGCATTGCCGCCGGGCACGATCATCGAAAACTGCGGCGAGAAACGCGCCAGCAACTGCGTCAGCACGCCTTTATCGCCGGTGCCGGAAAACCATTGCTCAATGTCGACGAGGGTCTGGGTCACTTCGTTGAAGTATTCGCGATAGTCCGTCATGTGGGTTTTTTCCTTAGGCGAGAATCGGTAACAGCCCATGTGGCTGCTCGATCCGAATCGATAAATAAATCCGTCTCTCTATCGGTGGTAGCGATACAGATGCCCCAGGTTCCCAAAGATGCCTATGCCGTTCAAGCAGTAGAGAATCTTGCCCGTTTGATAGGGCGTCAGCAGGAAGGGCGCTGACTGGCTGGCGTTAGGCTCTTCAATGTAGCCGCCACTACCGAAGTCTGGATCAAGGCTCCCATCCAGTCGGTACGCGGCGATATAACCGCCTTCTACCCCGCCCGCGACCATGATGGTAGAGGTGCTGTCGACATACACGCTCTCCCAACTGTTGACTGCGTCAGGTCGCAAGTTTTTATCAAGGACATCTCCGTGATTGAATGCATCGTCAGGTTGACCAAAGTCATCGAAGCCAAACAATAGCCCTGAAGACAGGCCCTGCCTGGATTCACCAATGGCGCCAGCCGCCAAAAATCGGTTGGGTGCGCGTTCGGTCAGCGCATTGAATTGCGTGTCGGCGATCCTGCGGCTGATCAGCAGCATCGAGGGCGTTTGTCTATCCCCGAATAGCAGGTTAGGTGAGCCGTTTTCATTGAGCATTGCCAGCAGCCCATGCATCTGGGGCCTTCCCGGTAGCCGAGCGGAACCGGCCACCAGAATGCGTCCGTTGTTCAAAATGCAGCAGTCGTTCAACGATGTCGGTTGAGTCCGGTCCGCCAGCTTTATATCAACCCGACCTTTGGTGCCGAAGCTGTTTACGGGATTGCCTTTGGCGTCATATTTGAACAGGACCGCTGTCTTGACCCGATTCCCTCCAATCTCATAGTTGGTCCCGACAATCAGGCTGCCATCTGGCAGGGCCTGGATGAAGCAGGGATCTCCCGGATAATAGTCGTCGGTTGAGTGATCGACGATCACCTGCCCATCAACACCGAAATCTTCGATCCGTTTACCTTGCGGGTCGACGCACAGGATCGCCACGTGCGTGGAGTGTGTCTCCGGGGATATTGTCCAGCCGGCCATATAGATTCGCCCGTCGCGGGTCGACGCCAATTTGCCCCCGCCAGCATTGAATCCAGGCGCGAACTGCCCGGTGATCAGACCGCTTTTGCCGAACAGAGGGTCCAGTTCGCCTGTTTCGGTCAGACGAGCCATGACGAACATAGGAATCAGATCATCCGTTCCCTCCACTGTCGAAGTCACCATAAGCTTGCCATCGGCCAGAAGAATGGCCCCGGCGAGAGGCCGTGGGTAGGACAGTCCTCCGTTTCCAAGTACACCAAAGGTAACTAATCCGTTCTTGTAGGGACCCCAGGCTTCGTCGCGGCTTCCCCCTTTATAGCGATAGGCGCTCATGGCTTTTTCTCTTGGTAGTGATTTCCGAGTATCGGTACTCGAAGCGATCAGTAGCCACACTGTGAGGACTTTGGCTGTAGGCCGTCTACTGTCATCTCTGACAGTAGACATGTTGTTTTTTTCGTGATCAATCCCAGGCATGGCGAGGTGTGTGGTCAGAGTGCTTTGGCAGGGCAGGCGGAGTCAGCCCTGATAGCCGTAAATATGACCGAGCGCCCCGCCCAACCCCAGCGTATTGCCCGCCAGCAGAATTCGTCCGCTGGCCTGCATCTGAAGCAGCGCCGGGGTGGTCACCAGCGGCGTATCTTCCTGAATACTGCCGTATGGGCCGAAGCTGCGATCAATCAAACCATTGGCCTGATAGCGTGCGGTGTAGAGGCGCCGGGAACCACCGGCGGTGACGATTTTGCCATCGGCCTGTTGTTGGCCGCAGACCCATTCGTTGCCGTGCTCAGGGTCGAACAATGTCAACACCGGTCGGCCATCATTGAACGCCGGGTGCGGATCGCCGGCAGACCCGAGACCCAGTAGCAGCCCCCAGTTTCTGTGAGCCGTGCTGGCCTGGCCAATGCCGATGACCTGGTCGTCGCCCGTATCGATCAGATCATGAATAATCACCGTCCCATTCGATATTGTCAGGGTTGAGAAACCGGGCGTTTTTTTGTCGCCGAAGTCATTGTCAAGTTCGCCCGTGCAAGAATAGCGGGCGATATAACCCAGTGTTTCAGACGTTGATTGTGCACCGCCAGCGACCAGGAAAGTGTTGTCGGCTCGGACCAGTAGTGCATTCACGAACGTAGTGCTGATGGACGGGTGTTTGATCTCCAGTCGTCCTGTTTTGTTGAAACTTTCATCCAGCTCGCCATGGGTATTAATGCGCATTACCACACCGGTAGAAATACCACCGTAGAGATAAGTTGCGCTAATAAGGATTTTTCCGCCTTCGAGTATTTTCAGGTTGCCAGAGTCACTCACCAGGTCGCCGAAAGCGTTGTTGTCGATCAAGACGTAACCTTGGCGACCGAAGCTTTGGTCAATCACGCCGTCCTCGTCGAAACGAGCAATCACCAGACGTTTTGGGCTGTAAACATCGACCTCTCGCGACCAGCCCAGCATCAGGATGTGCCCGTCCGCCTGCACGGCAAGCTTGCCGCCCGCAGAGTCGAAGCCATCAGCGAAGTTGCCGTACACCAGACCGTTGTCGGCGAAGGAGGTATCGACGCTGCCATCAGGGTTGAAGCGTGCCAGGCCATAAAGCCCTTTCAAGTTACGGGCCAGCCATGCGCCGACCAGAATCTTGTCGTCTGCCAGTACGTTGATTCCCTTGACATGGCGGTCGAGGTCAAGTTCGTGTTGAAGTTTGAACAGGGTAATAACACCGTCGTCGCCGAAGTTTGGATCGCGTTCGCCGGGTAGTTCAAAGGTGAATTGATTGTGTGTAATAACGTCCATATTATTGCCTTTATCCAATTTGATTTTTATTAGAGGTTAACTTGTTTTTGGCTCATGTTTTAATGGGCTGATGAACACGTTATAGATGTGCTCGTTACTTGGCTAGGGAGGGTGTTTAAATGAGTGTTTGTGTTTGTTTCTACTGTCCTGTGGCGGCGTTGATTACACAAGCGAACACCGCAGGACGGGGAAGAACCTAGAGTTCAGTTCTCAGACCAAACTTCTTTTTCAGGATGACATCGAGCAATCCACCAGGCAGCAGGGTTGCCAGCAGCGGCAACGCCCGGCTGCCATTGCCCAGCCGCAGCAAACGCGGCGGTTTGCTTTTCTGCACGGCCTTGAGCAGATCGCCGGCAAACTGGCTCGCCGGGGTCGGATTGTCTTGAGAAGCCTTGGCCCGAGCGCGAATACCTTCGCGCAATGGCCACCAGGGTGATTTTTCGCTGATCAGCAGTTCGGCTTCAACGCCTGCGTTCCTGGCGAAACTGGAGGCGATGGCGCCGGGCTGGACTTCCATCACCCGAATGCCGAACGGCGCCAGTTCCATGCGCAGCGCGTCGCTCAAGGCATGTACCGCGGCTTTCGAGGCGCAGTAGGCGCCGGCGAACGGCGTGACTAAAACCCCGGAGACGCTACCGATGTTCACCACCAGACCTTTGCTGCGGCGCAGTACTGGAAACAACGCACGGGTGACGCCGACGATGGCGAACACGTTGGTTTCAAACTGGCGCTGCATCGCCGCGACACCGCCGTCGAGCAACGGCCCCATGGCACCGTAACCGGCATTGTTGATCAGTACGTCGAGGCCGCCGTGTTGCTGGTTGATCCGCTCGCTCAATTGCTCGAGTGCCGGTTCATCGTTGACGTCCAGTTGCACCGCGGTGAACCCGGCCGCCGCGAGTATCGCCACGTCCTCAGCCTTGCGCGCGGTGGCCAGGACCTCGAAACCGGCGCCTTTGAAGGCGTCAGCCAGAGCGCGGCCGATCCCGCTGGAACAACCAGTGATTAACGCGATGGGCATGGCGCGGTCCTTGTGCAATAAGCGGGGGAAGTGAAGGCTCAGTCAGAGAAACTACCCTGCAAACGCTCGGCGCGAAACTCCAGGGTTTGCGGGCGATAGCCAGGACGCAGCGGCGGCATCGGCAAGCAGTCTTCCCAATCGGCGCCGGCCTGCAATTCGCCGGGGCCACGGTAGCGCGGTGCGGCGTATTGATTGTCGGCCAGATTGACCGTATCGCCCGGCGCGTAGGCAGCGATCCGCCAGCGCAACTCGGTCAGCGGCACATCGTTGCCGTTGTTCAGCTTCAGCAGCAGCGGGCGATCGGCCGGGCAGTGTTCCGGTGCGTAGGTGATGCGCAACTCCAGCCGCGCCAGTTGCTTGACCTCGCGGTTATCCAGCCACATGACCCACGTCGCGACCAACCCCAGCCCGATTGCAGCCGCCAATGAGACCGGCAAGGCTTTGGCGGGGTAGCGCAGCAAGAGGATCAGCCAGGTAATGACCAGCAGGACGCCAATGAACATGAAGCGAAACCTCGGGCAGGGGAGAGTCATCCTACCTAAGCGTAGATGTGATTGACCATGGCTGAGAGCCGCCACAGCTCTAATCGGCTCCTGCAAAGACCTGGGAATTAAAAAGCCCCCACCCAACCCACTGCGGATAGGGAACGCAGCGAGCTGGACGGGGGCTTCTTGTTTTAGCGATCAATCACTGCGCAATGCTCTTCACTGACACCCCCCGCTCAATCGGCGTAGACCGACCATAAATATCCTCAAACCGCTCAATATCGTCCTCACCCAAATAACTACCCGATTGCACTTCGATGATTTCCAGCGGGATCTTGCCCGGGTTGCGCAGGCGATGAACCGAGGCGATCGGGATGTAGGTCGACTGGTTTTCACAGAGCAGGAACACGTTTTCGTCACAGGTGACTTCGGCAGTGCCGCTGACCACGATCCAGTGTTCGGCGCGGTGGTGGTGCATCTGCAACGACAGGCATGCGCCTGGTTTGACCGAGATGTGCTTGACCTGGAAGCGCCCGCCCATGTCCACCGAGTCGTAGGAACCCCACGGACGATAGACCTCGCAGTGGTTCTGGGTTTCGCTGCGGCCCTGTTCGTTGAGGGTGTTGACCATCTGCTTGACGCCTTGGACCTTGTCCTTGTGGGCGATCATCATGGCGTCCTTGGTTTCGACCACCACGATGTTCTCAAGGCCAATCACCGACACCAGTTTGCCGTTGCCGTGGATCATGCAGTTGCGGCTGTCCTGGATCACCACATCGCCTTTAGTGACGTTGCCGTTGGCGTCTTTTTCATGCACGTCCCACAGCGACGACCAGCAACCGACATCGCTCCAGCCAGCGGACAGTGGCACCACGCAGGCGCGTCGGGTTTTTTCCATCACTGCGTAGTCGATGGAATTGTCCGGGCAGCAGGCGAAGGTAGCTTCGTCGAGGGTGATGGTGTCGGCGTCCTGTTCGCTGCGTTCCAGGGTCAGCAGGCAGGTGTCGTAAATGTCCGGATCATGCTTTTTCAGCTCTTCGAGGAAGCGGCTGGCGCGGAACAGGAACATGCCGCTGTTCCAGAAGTAACCGCCGGCCTCGACGAACTCGGTGGCGCGTTTCACGTCGGGTTTTTCGACGAAGTGCGAAACCCGGCTGACGCCTTCGGGCAGCAAGGCATCGTCGGTGGATTTGATGTAGCCGTAACCGGTTTCCGGTTTGGTCGCCGGCACGCCGAACAGCACCATTTCACCGCGCTCGGCGGCCACGGTGGCCAGGGCCAGGGCGCGTTGCAGGGCTTTCTGGTCTTCCAGTACGTGGTCGGCCGGCAGCACCAGCATCAGTTCGTCGCGACCTTCGTTGACCAGCATCATCGCGGTCATGGCCACCGCCGGCGCGGTGTTACGGCCGAAGGGTTCCATGAGGATGCGCTGGGCTTCCAGCTTACGGGTGCTCAGTTGCTCGTTGACGATGAAGCGGTGGTCCTTGTTGCAGACCACGATCGGGCTGTCCATGCCGTCGAACACCAGGCGTTCGAGGGTTTGCTGGAACAGTGTTTGTTCGCCGGTCAGGGCGAGGAATTGCTTGGGGAACTGCTTGCGCGAAAGCGGCCAAAGACGTGAGCCGCTACCACCTGACAAGATCACTGGAATCATGGTGTTACTCCTTCAAAATCGATTGGGTTAGAGCTACTGCGTTTTGTCGTTTCACTCTTGTTTTTATTCCGCATCCGAATCGACGCCTCGGTTCATTGTGGGAGCGAGCTTGCTCGCGATGACTGAATGCCAGTCGACATTGATGTTGGATGTCAGACCGCAATCGCGAGCAGGCTCGCTCCCACAGGGAATGCGTCAATCTGGAAAGTTAATTAGCGCGTTGAGACCGGGCGCTTGACCCAGACTGGCGACAGGCTGCTGCCGTTGCCGGTGACGTAGAGCACTGCTGCTTCACCGCGCTCCAGGGCGACCGGTTTCACGTCGCTGACTTTCTTTTCGCCATCGAACAACGCCAGGCTGACTTTCACCGGGTTGATTTCACGCTCGCCACGGCTCTTGGCCGCGACGGCCTGGACCACTTCGGTCTTGCCGTCGGCGGTCTTCAGGGTCAGAGCCTTGTCGCTGAGGTTCTGCACGCGGACCAGGGATTTCTGCTTGTTCTTGAACGGCGGTTCTTCGATCAACTGCGGCTGGCCGCTGGCGTTGTTGACCAGGGTGTAATAGTGGTCGGCGGCGAGTTTCAGCGGCACGCTCTGGCTGCCGACCTTGGCGCTGTAGTCGCCACCGGGCATGAAGCTGAAGTCACTGCTGGCCAGTGGCGCGACATCGCTGATAGCGGTGCTGCCGACGCTGGCGCTGACTTCGGCGTTGCTGGCGTTGTAGATCCGCACGAAGGTCGAACCTTTCGGGGCGACTGGGCCGTAGAGCGCCGCGTCGCCACCGGCGAACGCCTGCATCGATAGCAGGCTGACGCCGGCAACCAGTGCAAAAGTCTTGGCGAGACGACGAGGATTAGTAGTGAAAGTCATGGTGTACCTCTCTTTCAGTTTTGCGCCCGGTCGGGCGTCTCGGATTTAGGGGTATTGATTACAACGTTCTGTTGGCGCGCACCGGCTTGTTTGAGCTCTGCGACCCACTGTGGGTCGGCGTCGCCGATTTCGTTGTTCACAGGCAGATAACGTTCAGGAAACTCCCAGATCAGCACCTGTGGCGGGCTGTTCTTGAAGGCATCGCTTTTCAGGTAGCCGAGCATCGGCAGGATCGGGCCATGGCCGTCTTCGGCGTAATTGACCACGTCGCTGTGCAGCGCTTGCTTGAGCGCGCCGACGAAGTTCCAGTTCGGGTTGGCGCTGTAGCTGGTGCCGATCAGCGCCACCGGCACTTCGTTGTCGGCGAACAGGGCGTCGTCACCGGCAGGCTGGTTCTCAGCCGCGTGGGTGTTGCGCTTGCGCAAGGGCTCCGGTGCCGGCATCAGGTTTTCGAACAGCGGGTCCAGCGGCAGGAACAGTCTCAGGTCGCCCTTGTGGCTGACTTCTTCCGCTGCCTCAGTGACAAAGCGCTGCGGCTGGCCGCTGAGCGGGGTTTTGTCGGCGATGGTCTTGGCCAGTTGCTCGGCAGCGATTTGTGCGCCTTCAGGCGTCCAGTGCGTGTCGGTGCGCAGGAACACTTGCTGTCCGTTCTGTTTGGCTTTTTGCAGCGGGCCGAGCAGGTCGGGCGCGAGGATTTTGTCGGCGGCGACACGGGCGTGGAAATCCTTGTAGAGGTCGGCGTGGATGCGCGCCGGCTTCACTTCACCCAGGTGTTCCGGGTACAGACGAGTCTTGGCCGGGACTATCGCCATCACCAGCTGCACACCCTTGGCTTTCAAGATTTGGCGCACGCCTTCGACCAGCGCGTAGTTGCCTTGCAGGTTCAGCTCTTCGTTGACCACCGGATTGAATTCTTCATCGCTGTACAACCATTGATCGCGACCAAGCACCACGCCCGGACGACCTTCGTTGAACAGCTTGAAATCCAGCGCGGCCCAGAGATTGGTGCCCAGGCGTTTGATCGGGAAATGCTCGTCGTAGTGGGTTTCCACGGCCTTGCTCCAGCGACCGTTGAGCACCGTCGCGTCGGCATTGGTGTTGAAGCCAAAGAAGCTGCGCACTGACCACAGGCCCAGGACCAACAGGGTCACCAGGAACAGGGCGATGTAGAACATGCGTAATGAGCGGGTCATGGTCAGATCCCTCAGAACTGGAAGTAAAGGAACGGCGAGAAGCTTTGCGCCGAGAGTTTCAGGATCGAAGCGATGAACAGCAGCAGCACCAGTGCGCGCATGGCATAACGCGGCCAGTCCGCGACCCAACTGGCCGCCAACACCTGGGCGTCGCCGCCGGCAGGGTTGTTCACCGTGGCGTCGATCCGAACCGCAGGCCGATTGCGGTAAAAGTCCCGCAGGCCGAAGAACGCCAGCGTGGCGTAGGCCACCACCAGGGTCGCGACTTGCAGACCGGTGAGGCTGGCGCGGTTGAGTTCCGACAGCGACCACTCGCTGAAGCTGAACATCGCGCCGTACATGCGGCCGGCAACGTGCAGATTTTCTGCGCGGAAAATCACCCAGCCCATCACCACCAGCAGAAAGGTCAGCGCCCAGCGGATAGGGTTGAAACTGCGTGGCGAGGTGTTCAGGCCGATGGCTTTTTCAATCGCCAGCCACATGCCGTGCCAGGCGCCCCAGACGATGTAGGTAATGTTGGCGCCGTGCCACAGGCCACCGAGCAGCATGGTCAGGAACAGGTTGCGGTAGGTGATCAGCGTGCCTTTGCGGTTACCGCCCAAGGTGATGTAGAGGTAGTCACGCAGCCAGGTCGAAAGGCTGATATGCCAGCGGCGCCAGAACTCGGTGATCGACTGGCTGATGTACGGCTGCTTGAAGTTTTCCATGAAGCGGAAACCCATCATCAAGCCCAGGCCGATGGCCATGTCGCTGTAGCCGGAGAAGTCGAAATACAGCTGCGCGGTATACGCCAGCGCGCCGAGCCAGGCATCGCCCGTGGTCGGGTTTTGCAGGGCGAAACAATGGTCGGCGACCACTGCCAGGGTGTCGGCGATGAACACCTTCTTGATGAAACCCTGCATGAACCGCGTCGCGCCCTCGGAGAATTTGTCGAGGGTGTGGGTGCGGTTGTTGAACTGATCGGCGAGGTCGCGAAAGCGCAGCACGGGGCCGGCAATCAGGTGCGGGAAGATCGCCACGAACGCCGCGAAGTCGATCAGGTTACGGGTCGCCGGGGTGTCGCCACGGTAGACGTCGATGATGTAGCTGATGGACTCGAAGATGTAGAACGAGATACCGATCGGCAACAGCACATGGGTCAGGATGAACGGCGACAGGCCCATGGAGGACATGATCGCGTTGAGGCTGTCGACGCCGAAGTTGGCGTACTTGAAGTAGCCGAGGATGCACAAGTCCACCGCCACGCCGAGCAGCAGCCAGCGCTGGGCCGGTTGGGTCCGCACGCCGGCGGCGCCGACTTTCAGGCCGATCCAGTAGTTCCACAACGTGACGCCGGCGAACAGCGCCAGGAAGTCCACGCGCCACCAGGCATAAAACACATAGCTGGCGATCAGCAGCAGCAGGTTGCGATAGCGTTGCCCGCTCAAGTAGTACAAGCCGAGAAAGATCGGCAAGAACAAAAACAGGAACACATTGGATGAAAACACCATCCTGATCTCTCCTTGTTTAACCAACAGTCAAGGGCCAACGGCCCCCCCAAACCCCCCGTGAAAAACCGAAGAGTGACGATCGTTCCCACGCTCTGCGTGGGAATGCCTCACTGGACGCTCTGCGTCCGCTTCGGCATGTGACGCGGAGCGTCACGGGCTGCATTCCCACGCAGGAGCGTGGGAACGATCAGCGACAACTCAGTTGCCTTTGTTGCCCTTTTCATGCGACGGGTCATAGACCTTGGTCAGGTCGCCTCCGAGCCGAAAGCTCTTGAACGGCTGCATCGCATGCTTGCGTTCCAGCACATCCGGCGGGCAGGTGTAGAGCGTGCAGAAGGGTTCGAGCCAGGCGAATTTCGAGTCGACTTTCAGGTCGGTCATGTCCTGTTCCTTGCCGTTCTTCTGCTCGAACGTTTGCGGGTCTTTCACCCCGGCGAGCACCCGGTCGCCGAGGCGTTTCAGCGCGCCGTTGTTTTCCTGGCGCAGGTCCACACCGTTGACCTGAGCGAAACTGGCGATCATCGCCAGCGGTGGCAGGGCATAGTTGTGATAGGCCAGCGCCCGTTGCTGACGCTTGAGTTCGTTGGGCAAGAAGCCCTGAGCGTCGACCTGATTGGCGCCGAGCTTGTATTCCTTCACGGCCCAGTCGAACAGGTCGCGGCGGTTGGTTGCGACCGACGTCGCCATCACCGACCAGGCGGCCCAGTACGAATGGTTGTTGGTTTGCTCGAGCGGCAGGTTGTCCCAGTCGCTGACCACCTGATCGGCCATCTTGCTGAACCAGGCCTCGATCACTTGTGCTTCCTGCTGATACGTCGCCAGCGGATGGGAGTCGGAGAACTTCAGGCGGATATAGGCCGAGGCCATACTGCCCAGCGCCCATTTGCGCATTGACTTGCCGGTGTGGTTGAAGTCCCTGGACATCAGTGCGTCGGCCTTGGCCCAGGCGGTGAGCCAGTTGAGCGTGCACTCCAGTTGTTCCGGACGACCGTCGCGCATGAACTGCATCACCCGTTTGCTGGTACCGCGTTCGAGTGTGGTGATGTCAGACGTGGTGTCGCGAAAGGCTTTTTCCGACGCGACGTTCAGGGTCGACCGCGCCTTGTCGGAGCCTTCGTATTTACTGCGAAATTGCAGGGCGCCGGTGTACGGCGTCGGCATTGCATCGCAGCCTTCGCTGCCGTCACCAGTCTTGAACTTATCCACAGGTGCAAAATAACCCTGCGGCGGGCGCAGCGGCGCGGCGGCCTGGGTCGCCCCGGCGAACATCGCCAGGCTCAAGAGCGTGGGTGCAAGCAGGGTTTTCAGTTTCGAATTTCGCATGACAGACCTCATTGCCCGACCTGAGCGGTACGTTGCTCAGCGCCCGGGAATACGTTGCGTTTGCAGATTTTCGCTTCGACTTTTTGTGGCGCAGCACCCGCTTCCGGGCCCTGGATTTCGACGGCCAGCAGGTTCTGCGTGGCCCAGTCTTCATCGGTGCGCAATTCAAAGGCGAAACGCCCGTCGGTATCGGAGGTGTGTGGTTTGTCGATCTTGATGTCTTCGTGGCGACCGTTCATGTACCAGAGGGTGGCTTGCAGGGTTTTCACCGACGGATCGGCGAAACGGATGTCGACCTGATGACCGCTGTTGCGCAGGTCGATGTTCTTGCTGTTGACCATCAACTCGTTTTTGCCCGGCTTCAGCGTGATGCTGCCGGACATCTGCGGATCTTTGCCTTCGCAGCCGTTATCGAGCAGCGCCATCATCTGGCGGTAGATGGTTTGTTGGTCGAGGCGATAGAGCGGCGAGAATTCCCAGATGAGGATTTTCGGCGGCTTCTTCTGGAAGTCTTCACTGCCCAGGTACTGCAGCATCGAACCTTCCAGGCCGCCGCCGGGGAAGGCGACGTTGAGAATGTCGGCGCCGATGGCCTCTTCGAGGAACCCGGCGAAGTTGTAGTTCTTGCCACTGTGGCTGGTGCCGACCAGGGTAATTTCCGGGTTGCCGGAATCGCCGAACAGGTCGCCGTCTGCCGCTTCACCTTTGGGTTCAGTGGTGAACTGGTCCATGTACTGGATCGCGTAACTGGTGCCGCAGAGTTGCCCGGCCATGTTGTGCAGGGTGCCGGTCTTGCCCATGCGCCCGGACCTTTTGGTCTCGAATTCGCGCTTGGGAATACCGGCGAAGGCCGGGAGTTGCCTGACCTTTTCGGCGACGATTTTTGCCGTGCGCTGGGCACCGTAAGGCGTCCAGTGCTGGTCGCCACGGAAGTAGAAATCGTGGGCGGGCAGGGTGTCTGGCAGCGCTTCGTTGGTCAGCGGCGACAGGTCCGGAACTACGTAACCCATTTCGGCAAAACGCCCGAGCATGCTCTGGTAATTTTTCAGCGCCTTGTCGTAGTCGAACGCGGCTTTCTCTTGCGGGTTGAGCTTGTTGCGGTTCACCAGACCACGGGTCGGCTGATACACCACCACCAGTTCGACACCTTTGCTCTTGAAGGCGTCGTGCAGTTGCTTGAGGCGCCGATAGCCCTCGGGCGTGGTGTTGAACTCGGTGCGCAGGTCTTCCTGGGTGCGGAACAACCAGTCGCCTTGCGCTTGCACCAGGGTGGTGAAGTTTTGCTGATAACGCGTAGTGTAATTCTTCGCGTCGAGGGCTTGCGGGCACAGGTTGCAGCACGGCTCGGCGCTAAAATTCGGCGCCTTGGCGTCGTCTGCACTCGCTCCGCCGCTGGCGGCAGACATCGCGGCAGCCAGGCCGGCGAGGCTGAACAGTTTGATCAAATGGGGCTTCATGAAAGTCATCCTCAGTCGCGCATTTCGGTCTGGCGTTCGACGGGGTCGATCAGCACGGCTTTCTGTTGGCGCACCAGCAGGTCGAGGATTTCATCCTGGCGTTCGCCAAGGATTCCCGAGAAGCTGATGCCACTGGATTTGGTCGGGGCGAGCATCGACACCCGGTACAACTCGACGCTCAATGGCGAGTCGATGGACAACGGTCCGCTGCCATTGGCCGCCAGTTCGCCACCGACGACGATCAGCGACACTTCAGCATCGAAGGGGTCGAGCTTGATGTCGCGGTCGGTGTCGCTCAGGTCCTTGATGTGCCCGTAGACCCCGGTCAGGCCGTTGTTCATGGCGACGTTTTCGTAGAGGCGAATGTTCACGCTGTTACGAATACGGATGCCGTGGCGCTGGTTGCTGATCACCTTGTTGCCCCACAACAGGTTGTCGGCACTCTCGTAGAGGGTGATGCCGTCGGTGTGGTTGCGGTAAATCTCGTTGTAGGCGATCAGGTTGTTGACGCTGTTACGGTCGATCACCAGCCCCGAGAGGTGGTTGTCGTAACTGCGGTTGTTGAAGATGAAGCTGTCGTTCACTTCGCGGGAAATGATGATGCCGTGTTTCTTCTTCGTTCCATGGACGGTGTTGTCGGCGATGATCAGTCCGTGGGAACGGTCGTGGGGGTCGATGCCGTAGACGATGTTGTCGCGGTAGGTATTGCCCTTGACCACAAAGTCGCGGGTTTCATAGCAGTAGAAGCCGTACCACATGTCCGAGAACTCGGAACCGATGATCCAGCCGGTCGGTTCCGGACGCTTGAGCACCTTGGCCATGTTCGGCGTGTACTGGGAAATACTCACCCCGTAGGACTTACTGTTGGAGTAACCGAAACTGGCCAGCTTACTGTTGACGATGTAGGTCTGCGTGCCGCCCCAGGCCAGCAGGAACGGGCGGAAATCCTTGGGCGAGCGAAAGGTCGCCGGGCCGTTGTCCTTCTCGCGCCAGCCAGTGATTTTGCTGTCACGCACAAACAACTGACCGTCGTTGATCAGGAACGAACCGGCCTCTTCGGACAGGCGCAATTCCTGGGTCTGTTTGTCGATTTCGAGGATGCCTTTTTGCCCGACCACGATTGGCAGCCTGGCGAGGAATACGCCGGGTGAAGTCTCGCTGAAGTATTGCTTGGGCAGCTTCTGGATCAGGTCCTTGAGGTTGACGTAACCGTCGTCGATGAAGATCGCCTGAGGAATGCCGTGTTGACGCACCACCCATTCAGCCATCTTGTTATCGCCGCCGATGAAGTCCTTCAAGGCGTCTTCCTGCATCATCCGGCGCACGCTGACTTTGCCGGCCTTGCTGCGCACGATCTTCGCCGCGACGGCTTGCACGGTGTAGCCGGACAGGTCGGGCAGTTTTGGTGCCGCCAGTTCCAGTGATGCGGTCGGCGCGCTGCTGACGGTGTAGGTCTTGGCCTGTTGCAGTCCTTTGGCCACGGTCACCGGCTGCCCTTTCGGGACCGGTGCTGCCGGCTCAACGTTGGCGAACACCGCTGAGCTTGTCAGCAGCATCGCGCCGACCAGCAGGCTGAGCGAGCCTTTGAACGCTGGGTTGTTCATCTGGGGCACTCCCTTGGCGGCTCGCATCAGAAGCGCCAGATCACGTCGATGAACGCACGGTGCATGTACGAGTCGACCTGTTTGCCGTAGGCATCGCCCGGCTTGAACACACCGCCACGAAAGCGCACCAGCGCCGAAGGTTCGTCGATCGACTGACTCAGGCCGGCCGGCAACAGGCCTTGCTTGAAGTACTTGGTGACCACCAGATCCATTTCCTGGCCTAGGTCGGTCTTGCCGTCTACCAGTGGCAACGAGGTGCTGGACAACAGCGCGCCGGTGACGTCGTCGAAGTTGTTTTCCACCGCGTTTATGCCGTTGCTACCGACCGGCTTGTTGCCGTCGACGCGCCAGAACTTGTGGTAGACCAGGCTGGCGTCGTAATCGTCTTGCAGCATCCAGGAACCGAACAGGCTGGCGCTTTGCATGTTGTTCATTTCGCCACGGAAGGCCTCGCCGAAACGGTGAACCCGCGAGCGCGTACCGGTGTAGTTCGAGCGGTTGCTTTGCAAACCGTTTTGCTCGTAGTCAGCGCTGGCACGGGCGTAGGCCGCACCGACTTGCCATTGCGGATCGAGGCGCAGACGCACGCCCAGGTCCGTAGCCCAGCCGCTGACGTCGCCATTTTTCGAGGCGTCGATCGGGCGGCTGCCGTCGGCGTTCAACGGGTTGACGGTGTCACGGTTACCGCTCATGCCGGTGACGCTGGCCCAGTAATTGACGGTGTTGGTGTTGCGCCAGTTGTAGGCGTCGCTGTTGGCTTCCACGCCGAGCCAGCTCAGGTCGCCGTTCTGTTTCTTGGCGAGTGAGTCGGGCGTTTCGCCGGGTGACGGGTAATCGAGCTTGCCGTCATCATGGGTGTGATGAGCACGCACGCCGACCCACTGACCGGGCGTCCATTGGGTCGCGATATCGCCGAAGACGTGCAGACGATCCTTGTCCTTGGGCGCTAGTTCGGTGAGGTCGGTGCGGTACTCGCTGAAGCGTTCGGCGACGCCGACGTTGGCCCGCAGCAGGGTGGTGTCGAAGGTCCAGTTCAACGCTTCGATGTTGGTGTCGCGCCATTGACCGTCGTCGTTGCGCAGGCGTTGGCGACCGAGCTTCAGTTGCTCGCCGGGGTAGGGTGTGAGGCCGCTGTAACCGATCCAGAACTCACGCATCGCCAGGTAGTTTTTCTTGCTTTGGCGGCCGTTGTTGCCGCTGCTCTGAGCGCCTTGCGTATCGGACTGCAAGGTGTCGGTTTCGATGATGTCGGTCGCGGTCACGGCCTGACCCATGGCGTAGGCACTCCAGCTGCCGCTTTCACCGTAAACCCATGGGCGCAGGTCCAGGCCCACACCATTGACGTCGCCGCCGGGCTTGGTGCCAAGGTCGCTGTCGTCTTCGGACTGGCCAGTGACTTTCACTTCCAGGCCGTAGTTCTTGGTGTCGGTCATCGCGGCCAATGTCGGGCAGGACCACAACAGGGCGAAGGTCAGGCCGATTCCGGCTTGAACGAATGGATTGAGCTTCATAGGGATTCCTCGCCGTCTTTTTCTTGCAGGGCCTCAACTTGCAGCGTGCTGTGGCTCACGGTGCCGCGTACGGCCTGTTCCTGTTTCAACAGGCGTTGGGCCTCGGCCAGCTGCGCAGGCGGCAATTGGGTTTCGAGTGTTTGCGCCAGCTCAGTGGCTTGCGGGGTGTTTTGTGTCTTGGCCAACTGGCTGAAGACATAGGCGTTGAGCGGGTTGGGCTGGGTGCCCTTGCCTTGGGAAAACAACTGGGCGATGGCGAAGTCGGCGCTGTTCTGGCCGTTGCGCGCAGCGGTCAGCAAGTGGTCCAGGGCTTTTTGCGAATAGACCTTGCCCAGATAGCCACGACGGTAGATCTGGCCGAGGTAGTAATCGGCGGCGACTTCCTTGCCCACGGCTTTCTGGAAGTGTTGTTCGGCGACCTTGGCGTCGGCCGGCACCCACTTGCCTTCGTAGTAGAGCTTGCCCAGCAACAGTTCGGCGCGCGGCTGATCGGCGGCGCGGCCGTTGTTCAGGTATTCCATCATCTTGTCGACGTCACCCAACTCGGGGAAGTCGTAGAGCAACTGCGCCAGGCTGACCCAGGACGCCGGGTAGCCGGGGGCGATTTGCTCGAGCATGGCTTGCGCGGTTTTTTCGTCCGGTTTGCCAAGGCTGGCGTCGCCGAGTACGCGGGCCACGCTGTCCATGCGTTGGGCGGACACTTTGCCGACGCTGTAGCCGGCGTGCAGTTGCTTGAGCAGTTGGGCCTGCTGTTCCGGCTGGGCACGTTTCTGATAGACCGTGGCCAACTCGACATAGCAGATGTCGGTGGTGTTCAGCGAGGCTTTGCAGATGCGTTCGACGTCATCCAGATGCTGGTCGTAAGTGCCTTGCGTGCGATACAGCAGCACCTGGGCCAGACCGGCTTCCGGGTAACCGGCGGCGCGCCACTGGCTGATCTGCTGCTGGGCGTTGATGTTCGGGAAGCTGTGGGGATATTGCAGGTACAGCATGGCCAACGGGATCAGCGTGCCGCCCTCGTGATTGGCAAAGGCTTTCTTCAACAGGTCTTCAGCCTCGTGTTGCTCGGCTTCGGTCGAGCCCGGTTTGGCCACCAGCAAACGACCCAGGCGTGCTTGTGCTCGTGGCGAGGTATCGGCGGCGGCACGGTAAGTGGCTTCGGCGGCTTTGATCTGCGCCGGGTCGCGGCTTACCACCTGAATATCGGCCAGACCGACCTGCGCTTCGCTGTATCCCAGGTCGGCCAGTTGTTTGTAGTTCTGCTGCGCGAGCGTGGTGTCGCCACGCTTCAGGGCTTCATTGGCCAGACGCTGGTCGGGCAGGCCTGCGCAACCGGCCAGGCTCACCGCCAACGCCAACGAGCAGAGCGCCAAACCCCTGTGGGAGCGAGCTTGCTCGCGATGCGGCTGACGCGGTTCGTCTGAGGCCCCGCAGTGATCCCATCGCGAGCAGGCTCGCTCCCACAGGTTTTGCGGTGCTTTGAGGATAGGTGGAGTGGTCACAGGCATGTCCTCCGCTTAAAGTCCGGCGGCCATGGCTTTGTCGATCAGCCAGTTCACGGATGGGCCGCGGTCGCTGCTGACTTCCACCGGGCGACCGGCGAAGCGGCTGTCCAGCGGTGCGTCAGGCTTGATCTGCACGCGGATGTCGGACGACAGGTCTTCGCTTTTCAGGCTGGTGCTGCTGACGATGGTGCCGGTGCGCTTGGTGTCTTCGCCGGCGATCTGGAAGCTTACTTTCGTACCCGGACGAACATCACCGAACTGGCGATAGGAGAAGCGCGCTTCGACGTTGGCCTGGCTACCCTGCGGCACCAGTTTGAAGATCACGTCGCCTTTGCTGGCGTACTGACCGTCGGCGACCATTTGTTGAGCCACAGTGCATTCGCAGGGCGAGGTGAGGGTGCCGGTCATCTGCTTGCCGAACAGTTCTTCAACCTTGGCCGGCTGTAACTGATTTTCGTCCAGATGCCCTTTGAGCACGTCGAGCATGCTGGTGCTGAACGTCGCCAGTGGCGCGCCCTTGGCGGCAACACCATCGGTTTTGATCAGGCTTTGTACGGTGCCATCGCGGGGCATGGTGACGTTCATGCCTGAAACGCTGACCAGACCGGCCTGGGCGTGGCTGACGAAGTACATGCCGTACACCGATTTGAAAACGAAACCGAACGCGGCGAGGCCGACGATGAAAATCCCCAGGCTGAAGGTCACTGCCCGCAAGCGCCCGAAAGCGCTCATGCCATGGCCACCGTCCTTGACCTTGCGTGCCTTGGTGAAGTTGTCCCGTTGCAGGGTCGCCAACACATCGCCCATGGTCACGATGTCACCGGACAGGTGCGAAGTGATCAGGTGGCGCAGGGTCGAGATGTCCTGCGGTTCGAGGTTCTGGAACTGGCAACCGGTGCGGCCGGTCTGGCGGTCGAACGAGCGAATCTGCATCTCGACGTCCATGGCCAGGCCGAGGTTGTCGATCAGGAATTGCAGCCGGCCCTTGTGCACGTCGCCGACCTTGAGCGGTATCTGCCCGGCATTGAAGCTCAGGCCGCCGGCGGACAGGTCGATGAGCCGAGCTTCCACTGGCGTACGGTCGGGTCCGAAGAAGCGCAGCTTGGCCGGAATTTTCACCCGGGCGTGTTGGCGTTGGGCTTCGGATTCATGCACTACGTTGATGTTCGCGGCGGTATTCATAGGGGGGTATTTCCTCGTTAATTCAGGCAAGGCAGGTCAGACCATCAACAGCAGCGCGGCGACGAAAATGCTGCCGGCGGAGAAGGTCATGGTCCGAGACGACCAGGTGTTGAACCAACGTTGAAAGCTGGCCAGATCACGGGTCAATTTGGTGTCCTGACGGGTCCAGGACTGTTGGTCGAGGCGGAAGAACACGTAGATCTTCACCAGCGCGCCAACGATCTGGTTGTAATAAAGAATCGCCGGGTAGGCCGGGCCGATCTTGTGTCCCGAGCAGGAGAGCAGCAGGGTCAGGATCAGGCGGGTAATGCCGATCCACAGCAGATACACCAGGATGAACGCGGTGCCGTATTTGAAGCTGGCGATCAGCGCCACGGTCAGGCCGAGCAGCGAGGTCCACATCGACACGCGCTGGTCGAACAGCACCACCGAGGTGAACAGACCCAGGCGTTTCATGCCCAGGCCCAGCGCCCGGGAGTTCTGCCGCAGGTTGTTGCCGTACCAGCGGAACATCAGTTTGCGGCTGGCCTTGATGAAGCTCTTTTCCGGTGGGTGTTCAACGGTGTTGATCGCAGCGTCCGGCACGTAGAAGGTGTCGTAACCCAGGCGCATCAGGCTGAACCAGCTGGACTTGTCGTCGCCAGTGAGAAACTTGAAACGGCCCAGGCGCCAGTGTTGCAGCGAGTCGCTTTCGACGTCGGCGATGAAGTCCGGGTTGGTGACTACGGAGGCGCGAAACACCGACATGCGTCCGGTCATGGTCAGCACGCGCTTGGACAGGGCCATCGAGCACATGTTGATGTGGCGCTGGGCGAAGCGCAGCTTGTGCCATTCGCTCATGATGTAACCGCCGCGCACTTCGCAAAATTCGTTGGTGGTCAGGCCGCCGACGTTGCCGAACAGCTGGAACCACGGCACGGTTTTACGCACTACGCCTTTGGCGAGCACGGTGTCGCCATCGATCACCGCCACGACTGCACGGTCGTCTGGCAGGTGGCGAGAGATGGCGCGAAAACCGAAAGCCAGGCCATCGCGTTTGCCGGTGCCGGGGATGCGCACGAAGTCGAGCTTGACCCGGTCCGGCGGGTTCATTTTGGCCCAGAGGCTTTTCACCAGCAGCTCATCGGACATTTCCACGATCGAGCAGACCAAGGTGGCCGGGAGTTCGCACTCGATGGCCTCGCGAATCACCGAGCTGTAGACCTGGGCGGTGGTCAGCGCGTCGATACGAAAACTGGTGACCATCAAAAAGACGTGGGACGGGTCCGCCGCCTTGCCGAGCTTGCGCACTTTGCGCCGCAGGTGCGGGTAGACCACGTAGAGAAACAGCATGCCGCGCAAAAAGTGCGTGGCACCCATCGAATAGCGCCAGATACCGACGACGCCAATCAGGAAAATGAAGTCCTTGGACTGCGGGTCGAAGGTGGTGACAGGCAACGCCATGGCGATGCCCATCAACACACTGAGGTAAAACAGCCAACCGGCGGCCTGAAGTAGGCCGTGCTTTAGCCTGTGCATAATCGGAATCCTAAAGTCAGTTATGAGCTTCAAGCTTCAAGCTGCAAGTGAAGAGCTTTTAACTTGCCGCTTGAAGCTTGCCGCTTATGGCTGCTTTACCAGCAGATACCTTCGGTCCGGCCACTGACGCTGGTGGCTTTGGACATGAACCCGACCAGGTCGACCACTTGCTTGCCGTGCGGCGCGGTCTCGGCCAGGGCGCGGAACTTCTCGTCACGGTTGCCGAGGATGATCACGTCGGAGTTGTTGATCACCGAGTCGAAGTCCGAGTTGAGCAAGGACGAGACGTGAGGAATCTTCGACTCGATGTAATCCTTGTTCGCACCGTGGACGCGGGCGTATTCGACGTTGCTGTCGTAGATGCTCAGGTCGTAACCCTTGCCGATCAGCATTTCCGCCAACTCCACCAGCGGGCTTTCGCGCAGGTCATCGGTTCCAGCCTTGAAGCTCAGGCCAAGCAGGGCGACTTTGCGTTTGTCGTGGCTTTCAACGATGTCGAAGGCGTTCTGTACCTGGGATTCGTTACTGCGCATCAGCGAGTTGAGCAGCGGTGCTTCGATGTCCAGGGAGCTGGCGCGATAGGTCAGGGCGCGCACGTCTTTTGGCAGGCATGAGCCGCCAAACGCGAAGCCCGGGCGCATGTAGTACTGGGACAGGTTGAGGGTTTTGTCCTGGCAGACCACTTCCATCACTTCGCGACCATCGACGCCGACCGCTTTGGCGATGTTGCCGATCTCGTTGGCGAAGGTCACTTTGGTCGCATGCCAGACGTTGCAGGTGTACTTGATCATCTCGGCGACTTCGATGTCCTTGCGGATGATCGGTGCGTCGAGTTCTTCGTACAGCGATTGCAGAACGTCACCGCTGGCTTTGTCGAACTCGCCGATGACGGTCATCGGTGGCAGGTCGTAGTCCTTGATCGCGGTGCTTTCACGCAGGAACTCAGGGTTAACGGCAACGCCGAAGTCGACGCCGGCCTTTTTGCCCGAGCAGTCTTCGAGAATCGGGATCACCACGTTCTTCACGGTGCCCGGCAACACCGTGCTGCGTACCACGATGGTGTGACGGGTGGTTTTGTCACGCAGGACAAAGCCGATCTCACGGCACACCGATTCGATGTAATTGAGTTCCAGATCGCCGTTTTTCTTGCTCGGCGTACCGACGCAGATCATCGACAGGTCGGTGTCACGAATGGCTTCTGCGAAGTTGGTAGTGCCGCGCAGACGACCGGTCTGAATGCCCTGGGTCAGCAGTTCGCCCAGACCCGGTTCAACGATCGGTGATTTACCTGCATTGATCAGGTCGATCTTGTCTTTGGAAATGTCCACGCCAACCACTTCATGGCCCCGTGCAGACAGGCAACCGGCACAGACTGCGCCGACGTAACCCAAACCAAATATACTGATGCGCATCGCATTTACCTCTGTATTTATCACGCCATTAAAGGGGTGAAGTTAATAGTGTTCAGCGGTCGAAGTGCACTCGGAAGTGTGGATGGCAGGCGCCACAATACCGTGTGCAGGCATACTCAATTCCGAGTGTCTAAATAAGTGCACTCAAGGTGTGCGAAACTTGGCCTGAGGGTGAAGGCGTGCCCTGAACTGCAGCCGGCATTTCTTTTGAATACCGTGGTGCAAAATGTTGGTGGTACTTGAAAATTGGCATAAAGCCAGCAATATCAAGCACTCAGGTGCTCAGGTGAGCACGTTTACAGGGGGGCAGCCTTGGCCTTGTAGGGGATAGTAATGGTGCGTTATCTCCTGTTAATCCAAATAAGTGGCCTGAAAGCAAAGTTGAATATGACAACTTGGCGATAGGGGCGGCACTCTGCGTAAGTTATCTCGTACACGCTCAAAGATAATCGTTACCGGTGGTATGAGCGGTGTAGGTTCAGATAGTTCATGGCCGCCGATCCCGATTTTTTAAATTTATTGAAATAGTGCGAAAGATGGCACTGCTCTCATATTGATAGCACTTGCCGTTTCGGCCTTTATTAATGGGGAGTTAATTACCGTGAATGGTTTTTTGCCACTACGCTTGAAAAAAATGCGTGCCACTACTGAAAAATTTCACGCTTGTCGAGTGAAAGAAATTTCATAAATTGGAGTGGCGTGTTTTTGGCGTCATAAAAATGACGAATCGGGCAAGGGAAAGGCAGGGACGATCACGTTTCGGCGCACGTACATAGATCAATGTCGTGCGCCATCGTGATGCTTTATTCGGGGGCGTGGTCGCGCAGGAAAACCAGGTTATCGGGTTTCGACTGTTCAGCGCTGTAGCGGTAACCCTGCACGTCAAATTGCTTGAGCGCGGCCGGGTCGTTGATGCGTTCCTGGATCACGAAACGGCTCATCATCCCGCGGGCTTTCTTCGCGTAGAAACTGATGATCTTGTACTGGCCGTTCTTCAGGTCCTTGAACTCGGTGTTGATGATCCGGGCGTTCAAGGCGCTACGTTTGACCGCCGAGAAGTACTCGTTGGAGGCCAGGTTGAGCAGCACGTCATCGCCTTGGTCGGCCAGGGCTTCGTTCAGCCATTCGCTGATTTGCGTGCCCCAGAAGGCGTACAGGTCCTTGCCACGGGCATTGGCCAGTTTGGTGCCCATCTCCAGCCGATACGGCTGCATCAGGTCCAGCGGGCGCAGCAGGCCGTAGAGGCCCGAGAGCATGCGCAAGTGCTGTTGGGCGTAATCGAAATCGGCTTCGCTGAAGGTCTGGGCATTCATGCCGGTGTACACGTCACCCTTGAACGCCAGCAGCGCCTGCTTGGCGTTGGCCGGCGTGAATGCCGGGGTCCAGCTGCCAAAGCGTGCGGCGTTGAGGCCACCGATCTTGTCGGAAACGTGCATCAACTCGCTGATCTGTGCCGGGCTCAGCTCGCGCAGTTGCAGGATCAGCTCCTGGGAATGGTCCAGGTACTGCGGTTGAGTGAAACGCTGGGTGGCCGGCGGTGTTTCGTAATCGAGGGTCTTGGCGGGGGAAATCACCATCAGCATGAAGTCGTCTCCTTTAATCGTGCGGGGATTCTAGGGGGTTGGACGGTTTGACTCCACCTATCAAGGCCATAGGTGATCGGTGGTTATCTGCAAAACCTGTGTGTGAGCTTTTTGTGGGAGCGAGCTTGCTCGCGATGCAGGCAACTCGGTTTATCGACAAAACCGAGGTGATGCCATCGCGAGCAAGCTCGCTCCCACAGTAGGTCGGTGCCACTGCGGGAATCCGGTCTGGATCAGCTATAGTGCCGCGCGGGTTTTGTTATGGAGACATCCCTTTGCGTATCGCTTTACTTTTTTCGGCCTGGTTGTTCAGCGTGAGTGCCTATGCCGCGCCCAACGATCTCGCCACCCTGGATCGCAGCACCTGGCCTGAACAACTGGGCAGCCCGACCCTGTTCGATGTCGCGTCACGCGCAGAAATCCTCACCTTCGCCCGAGCCTTGCTCGTCAGTGAGGCGCTGGACGAAGGCGCTTTGAAGCAGCGCCTGGGCTTGCGCATGATCAACCTCGATTCGATCAACAAACTGCGCGCGCACATGTGGTTGCGCCTGCTCGCCAACTATAACTTCGCCCAGCAGAGCTGTGACCAGGATGCCTCCTTCTGTTTTCTGGTCGAAGACATGGACACCCTGCGAGAGCAGGCCGGCAAGTTCCAGCTCGGCGAAGACTCGTATTACACCCGCTGGGCCGAGCCGAGCCGGCGTTTTCACGAGCGCTATCTGGACGAACAATTGCGCAAGGCTGCGTTGTTTCCGCAGACCAGCAGCGAAGTCGAACTGTTCGGCGACTATGAGCGCAACGGCGATGAGCTGAATGATCGGCTGTTTGTGCTGAGCTTCGACAGTGCCGCCAACATCGCGCCGGACCACACCGCCTGGCTGACCGAGTACCTGCGCAAGTCGAACCTGAGCGGGACCTTCTTTGTGCTGGGCAGTGACATCCAGAACCGCCTGGCACAACATTCGGTGGCCGAGCTGCAAGCGTTGTACTCAAAGCAGTGCATCGGCGTGCAGGGCTGGGAATTTCGTTCCCACAGCCATTGGCAGGATTGGCAGTACTCGGTCACGCGCAGTGTCGAACTGGTGAAGAACAAACTGCCGGAGAACTTCGTGCCGCTGTTCCGCCCGCCCAACGGTCAGCGTCGCGCCGATGCGCAGGGTTTCTTCAAGACTCAAGGGTTGCAGGTCGCGCTGTGGGATATCGACCCGGCGGACGGCAGTCGCCAGCTCACGGCTGAGCAGAGCGCGCAGCGGGTGCTGACATTGATGCTGTTGTGGCGTCACGGGGTGATCAATTTTAACGTTAAACAAGACGCGGTGAAAACGGCAATGCCCTGGTTGTTGACGCAAACCGCGCAAAGCGGGATCGGCTGGGAGGATTGTCAGTCCGCTTTTCGTTGAAACGCGCCCTTCCCCAAAAAAAGCCGGAAACATTTGGGCAGAGGTGATTTTGAGAGGGATTTCGATGCAGGCGGACTTCCGACTTTAACGGTGCCGGGTCGGCGCGCCAAGGGCTTTTCGTCACTCTGAAAAATAAACTTCAAAAAAGCGTCAAAGTGCTTTTTTCTGTCACAGGTTTTGGAGTATTACGAAGACAGACCGCCGAAACCTGCAACACAGGTGGCGTCTTCCAAGACCCCCCTTGTGTGCAGTTCACTTGAGTCGTGCAGTTCATTTGAGTACGGCAGGTGAATTCGGTGGCCACTTCGAGGCGCAACACTGTCATGGTATTGCGTCGACTGGCTCCCACACAGGTGACCGAGTATGGATGATCACGGACGTAGCCCCTCCAACCAGCCAATCCTTTATGTACTCGATACCAACGTATTGATCCACGATCCAAACGCGCTCCTGAACTTCGAAGAACACCACGTTGCCATCCCGATGACCGTCCTTGAAGAGCTGGACAAGCTCAAGAGCGGCCCTCACAGTGTTGCGGCCGAATGCCGTCAGGCCATTCGCCTGATCGACAAGACCCTGGGCGACGCCTCTCCCGAAGACGTTGAACTGGGTGTACCTATCCAGCGCGGAAAAAGCGGGCCCAAGGGTTTGCTGTCGATTCTGATGAGCAAGCGCACCGAGCCGAACATCATTCTGCCCGAGCACCTGAACGACAACATCATCATCAACCAGTTGATCGACCTGCACGCGCGTGACAAGGATCTGCGAGTGGTGCTGGTGACCAAAGACATCAACATGCGCCTCAAGGCCCGGGCTTGCGGGATTGCGGCCGAGGACTACAGCACCGACCAGTTGGTTGATGACGTGTCGTTGCTGCCCAATGGTTATCACAACATGACCGGCTCGTTCTGGGACCGTGTCAGTAAGGTCGAAACCCGTCAGGACCATGGCCGCACCTGGCACCAGGTGCAACTGATCGACAACCTGCCGGCCGTGCATATCAACGAATTCATCATCGACGAGCAGGGCTTTGTCGGCTGGATCAAGGAAATCCAGGTCGACAAGCTGCTGATTCTCGACCTGCATCAGGAACCCCTCTTGCACCAGGAAGCCTGGGGCCTGAAACCACGCGACATCTATCAGAGCCTGGCGCTGTACGCCTTGCTCGACCCGGACATCCACCTGGTCAATCTGTCGGGTGCTGCGGGCTCGGGTAAAACCATTCTGGCACTGGCGGCGGCGATCGAGCAGACCATGGTCAGCAAGCGCTACCGGCGCATTATCGCGACCCGTAGCGTGCAGGGGCTGGACCAGGAAATCGGTTTCCTGCCGGGCACCGAAGCAGAAAAAATGGAGCCTTGGCTGGGCGCCATTACCGATAACCTCGAAGCCTTGCACATGGATGACGAAAGCACCCATGGCAGCGTCGACTACATCCTCAGCAAAGTGCCGTTGCAGTTCAAATCCCTCAACTACATCCGGGGCCGCAGCTTCCAGCAGAGCCTGATCCTGATCGACGAATGCCAGAACCTCACCCCGCACCAGATGAAAACCATCATCACCCGTGCCGGCGCCGGTTCCAAAGTGGTGTGCCTGGGCAACCTGGCGCAGATCGACACCCCTTACCTGTCCGCGACCAGTTCCGGGCTGACTTACCTGACTGAACGCTTCAAGGATTTCCCCAACGGTGTGCACATCACCCTGCAAGGGGTGCCGCGTTCGATTCTGGCCGAATACGCCGAATCTCATTTGTAACCTGTCCCACCAGAACCGGGTGCCTTTCAGGGCACCCGGTTTTTTATGTCCGACGAATAATCCTGTGGGAGCGAGCTTGCTCGCGATAGCGGCGTGTCGGTCAATATCATTGCTGAATGTCAGGCTGCAATCGCGAGCAAGCTCGCTCCCACATTGATTTATGGTGGTCTTGCAATCAAACTCGCGAAAAATTGACCCACGGGTTTACAATCGCTGCTCCTGATCAGGAGTAAGGCTGTGCTGACTCATCTCGATTCCCAAGGTCGCGCCAATATGGTCGACGTCACCGAAAAAGCCGTGACGTTCCGTGAGGCCACGGCCGAAGCGCTTGTGCGTATGCTCCCTGAAACCCTGCAGATGATCGTCAGCGGTGGTCACCCCAAAGGTGATGTATTCGCTGTGGCGCGCATTGCCGGCATTCAGGCGGCGAAGAAAACTTCCGATTTGATCCCGCTGTGCCATCCGTTGATGCTCACCAGCGTCAAGGTCGAGCTCAGTGCCGAAGGCCTCGATGCGGTGCGCATCGTCGCCCGTTGCAAGCTGTCCGGGCAAACCGGGGTGGAAATGGAAGCACTGACCGCTGCCAGTGTCGCCGCATTGACGATCTACGACATGTGCAAGGCCGTGGACCGTGGCATGGTCATCGAAACCGTACGCCTGCTGGAGAAGCTTGGCGGCAAGAGCGGGCATTATCAGGTGGCTGATCAATGAAGCTGACGGTGAAATTCTTTGCCCGTTACCGCGAGGCGCTGGGCGTTGATTCGTTGAGTGTCGAAGGCGATTTCGCCACGGTCGACGATGTGCGTTTGTTGTTGGCGCAACGCGAGGGTGCCGAGGTGCTGAGCGAGCAGAACCTGATGTGCGCGCGTAATGAAGACTTGTGCCAGCTCGACGAGCCACTCGTCGATGGTGATGAAGTGGCGTTTTTCCCCACCGTTACTGGAGGCTGAGATGGCGATTCGTGTGCAGTCCACGGCGTTCGATCCGGGTGCTGAAGTCAATGCAATGCATTCGGCGAACGTCGGCATTGGCGCAGTGGTGAGTTTTGTCGGTTATGTTCGCGACTTCAACGATGGACTCGATGTGGCCGGGATGTTTCTTGAGCACTACCCGGGCATGACTGAAAAAGCCCTCGGCAAAATCGCCATTGAGGCCGAACAGCGCTGGCCGCTGCTCAAGCTGGAAGTGCTGCACCGCATCGGCGCTCTGGAGCCGGGCGAGCCCATCGTCTTTGTCGGTGCCGCGAGTGCCCACCGCCAGGCGGCATTCGACGCCTGCGCCTTTGTCATGGACTACCTGAAAACCCGTGCACCGTTCTGGAAAAAGGAAAACACCAGCGACGGCCCGCGTTGGGTGGAAGGGCGTGACAGTGATCACGCGGCGGCGGATCGCTGGAAGTAGTCAGTAGCCTGCTGTTTCTTTGTTGGCTGTCAGTCCGCTATCGCGAGCAGGCTCGCTCCCACAGTTGATCTCCATCAGACACAAATTTTGTGTACGACGAAGATTCACTGTGGGAGCGAGCCTGCTCGCGATAGGGCCATCAACAACACCGAATTTCCTCCAGATTCACCTCCCGACCAGAGGCTGAAAGAACTGCGCGCGCCTGATTGACGGGAAATACATAAAAGTCCAGTATGGAATTATAAGTACAAAAAAGACGTTTCCCGTTTCACTTTCTTCTGTCTTGCCAAACCAACAACAACCCGCGAGAAAACGAACATGAAGAAGCTCCCCCTGATCGGTGGCCTGGCCCTGAGCCTGTTGGCGTGCAGCAGTCTGTTTGCCGCCGAGAAAACCCTGCGTATAGGTATCGAAGCGGCGTATCCGCCGTTTGCCTCCAAGACCGCGGATGGAAAAATCACCGGTTTCGACTATGACATCGGTAACGCGCTGTGCGCGCAGATGAAGGTCAAGTGCGAGTGGGTCGAGGGCGAGTTCGATGGTCTGATTCCCTCCCTCAAGGTGAAGAAAATCGACGCAGCGTTGTCGTCCATGACCATCAACGAAGATCGTAAAAAGTCGGTGGACTTCACCCATAAGTACTACTTCACTTCATCGCGGCTGGTGATGAAGGACGGCGCGGTAGTTGATGACCAGTACGCAAGCCTCAAGGGCAAGACCATTGGTGTGCAACGGGCAACCACCACGGACCGTTACGCCACGGAGGTCTTCGAGCCCAAGGGCATCAAGGTGGCACGTTACGGCAACAATGAAGAGATCTACATGGACCTGGCAGCCGGGCGTCTGGATGGCATTTTCGCCGATACCATTCCGCTGAGTGACTTCCTGTCGATACCTCGCGGCAAGGGCTACGCCTTTGTCGGGCCGGAGCTCAAGGATCCGAAATACGTGGGCGAAGGTGCAGGGATTGCGGTGCGCAAGGGCAACACTGAATTGGTCACCGAGCTGAACAATGCTATTGACGGTATTCGCGCCAATGGCGAATACCAGAAGATTGAAGCCAAGTACTTCAAGTCGGATATCTACGGCGATTGATTGATAGCCATCGCGAGCAAGCTCGCTCCCACATTAGTCCTGCGAACACAGGTCCATTGTGGGAGCGAGCTTGCTCGCGATGAGGCCCTACCAGCCAACACACCTCTCAGGTCAGGTTTCAGCCTTTCAGCTCTTTCAAATGCTTGTACACCGTCGCCCGTCCCATGTTCAGCACATTGGCCACATAGTTGGAGGCGCTTTTACCCTTGAAGGCGCCTTCGGCGTGCAACGCCAGCACCAGCTCGCGTTTGTGCTCGCGGGTCAGCATATTCAGACCCAGTTGCCGCTCTCGCAGCCAGTTATGCAGAAAGGTGTTGATGCGCTCTTGCCAGTCGTCGCGAAACAGCGCATCGGGTTGCGGGATCAGCTTGCTCGGTGAGAGGAACAGATCCAGCGCCGCCTTGGCGTTTTCAAACAGCGAAATATTCAGGTTGATGCACAGCACGGCAATCGGATGGCCATCGCTGTCGCGCAGTACGCTGCTGAGACTGCGGATCTTTTGCCCATCCCAGTTGAGCTTTTCGTACGGGCCGATGTTCCGCTCGCTGACTTCTTCGCTGAGCATGTCCTCCAGCGCGGCATCGTCACCGACTTCGCGCTTGGAAATGTTGTTGGCGATGTAGTCGATTTTCTGCGTGCGCAGGTCGTGCAGCACCACCTCGGCGTGGGGGAAAAACAGCGTGGCAATGGCGTCGGCGATCGCCCGGAAGTTATCCAGTGCAGGATCTTGAAGAGGTGGGGTCATCGGTGTTGCTCCAGGCAATCAGCGCCCCATAGAGAAAGGGGCGCTGGGAGTTTGCCGTAATCGAGGTCAGACGTCACCTTGGCGGCAGGTTCAGCCGAGGCGGGAAGGGGAGAGCATTGCGGCGCTGAGGCCAAAGCGGCTGAGTCGTTCCGGCAAGGCGTCACCGCGAACCAGCGCGGCACTGGCCTGACCCATGGCGGGTGAGGTTTGAATGCCGTAACCCCCCTGCGCGGCCACCCAGAACAGCCCCGGCACCTGCGGGTCGAATCCGCTGATCAGATCGCCGTCGCTGACAAAACTGCGTAAGCCGGCCCAGGTACGGGTCGGTCGGCGGATGGTCAGGGTGGTGGCTTCTTCGATCTGGTAGATACCCATGGCAATGTCCAGCTCTTCTGGCTGCACGTCATGCGGCTCGACGGGGTCGGCATTGGCCGGCGAACCGAGGAACATTCCGGCATCGGGCTTCATGTAGAACGATTCGTCGAGGCTGACCAGCATCGGCCAGTCGTGGATATCCACCCCTTCGGGACCTGCGAAGATGAAGGCTGCGCGACGCTTGGGGACCAGCCCCAGAGGCTTGGCGCCGGCCATCTCGCCGAGTTGGTCGGCCCAGGCGCCGGCGGCATTGATGATGATCGGTGCGCTGAAGGTCTGCTGGGCGGTTTTCACTTGCCAGAGATTGTCGGCATCGCGCTTCAGGCTCAGGACTTCGCTGTCGGTGTGCACTTCGCCCTGGTTGCGGCGGATCCCGCGCAGGTAGCCTTGATGCAGGGCGTCAGTGTCGATGTCCGTGGCGGTGGGGTCATAGATCGCGCCATGAACTTTCTCGCGGCGCAGAATTGGAATTCGTGCACAGGCTTCGTCGGCGCTGAGCCGTTGCATCTGTGGCACGGTCGCCTTGGCGCTCAGGTATTGGTTGTTCAGCTCGTCCGGATCACCGGTGAAGTCGACCGTCATCTCGCCGCGCGGGGTCAGCAGCGGGTGTTCGCAGAATCCGGCCGGCGGTGCATCGAAGAAGTCCCGGCTGGCCTGGGTCAGTGCGCGCACTTGCGGCGTACCGTAAGCGGCGGTGTACAACGCGGCCGAACGCCCGGTGGAATGGTAGGCCGGGTGGGATTCGCGTTCGAGCACGATCACCCGACCGTGTTGCGACAGCCAAAAACCGGTGGAAGCACCGGCTATGCCACCGCCGATGATGATGAAGTCTGCCTGGGTCATGAACGTCTCCTGATGGGCGTAAATGCCAATGGTATAGATGCCCCTGTAGGAGCTGCCGAGTGGAACGAGGCTGCGATCTTTTTAGAGGCAAGGTCAAAAGATCGTCCGAATGCGGCCCAAACCTTCGGCAGCTCCTACAGGGGGGCGTGGTGTCACTTCAGCAGTTGGTAGACGGCATTGGCCAGGGCAATGTCTTCCAGGCCCAGACCGATGGAACGGAAGAACACATGGCGATCATAAGCCGGAGGTGGCGCCTGTTCGCTCAGCAGTTCGGCCAGGTCGCCGGCAATCGAGTTTTTGTCCCAGCCGTGTTGTTCACTGGCGATCAGCATTTCGCCGGCAGAACCTGGCGTGGTCAGGCGATAGTCGCAATAGACCTGCATTTCACTCAGCGTTGCAGGCGGCACCTCGTGGGCACGCACTGCGTTGGTGCTGATGGAAGTGATCAGCGTCGGTTTGCTCAATGTCCGCGGGTCGATCACAGGTCCTGCAGACGAGGTGCACAGCATGATCACATCGGCGTCCAGGGTTGCTTCTTCGCGGCTGTCTCGCACCTTCAGGCGCGAGTCGATGGCCGAGAGTTGCGCGAGCATTTGCGGATCCCGGCTCGCCAGATTCGGCGAATAAAGGCTGATGCTTTGCCAGTCCCGTACATTCTTCGCGTAATGCAGATGAGCCTGGGCGACCGGGCCGCTACCGATGATTGCCAGGCGCGTGGCGTTCGGCAGGGCAAGGGCATCAATCGCGACGGCAGTGGTCGCGGCGGTGCGCGCGGTGGTCAGTTCACCAGCATCGCAGAGCAGCAACGGTTGGCCGGTTTGCATCGACATCAGCAGCGTCCAGGCGGTCACCAGCGGACCTTCCTTGCGCACGATGTAGGGCGAGGTTTTCACCCCGTACACACCATCTTCGGCCAACACCCCGAGGTAGTTGATGAAGTCGCCAGCGCCTTGTGGAAACTCCACCAGTTGCTGCGCTGGCTGCACGGCCTGGCCAGCAGCCAGATCGCGGAACAGCTTGCGCAGGATCTTCGGCACGTCGACTTGATCAAGCAGTTCGCGGGCCTGGGGTTTGGCGATCACATAAGGTGTGCTGGACATGCAGATGCTCCGTGGATTCGCAAGTAAACTAATTTGTCCATTGTGGACTTATTGTTCTGTTTGGCAATATCCAGGCGTAAAAAAAGCGCAGTCCGTTGCCGGCTGCGCTTCTTTTGTTACGACACGACCTTACGGGCGTTTGCGCTCTACCGGGCGCAGCAGATGGGTCGGCGGGGTTTCGCAACTGATCTTGCGACCCAGCAACGCCTCGATGGACGGTAGCTGGTAGGAGTCGTCTTCACCGGCGAAGCTGATGGACACGCCATCGGCGCCGGCACGACCGGTACGACCAATGCGGTGGACGTAGTCGTCCGGGACTTCCGGCAGAGTGAAGTTGATCACGTGGCTGATGCCGTCGATGTGAATCCCGCGACCGGCGACATCGGTGGCCACGAGGACGCGGATCTTGCCTTCGCGGAAACCTTCCAGGGTCTTGATGCGCTTGTGCTGCGGAACGTCACCCGACAGTTGGGCCGCGTTGACGCCATCACGCACCAGGCGTTCTTCGATGCGCCGCACTTCGTCCTTGCGGTTGGCGAAGACCATCACCCGTTCCCAACCGTTGTCGGTCACCAGGTTGTAGAGCAGCTTGTATTTATCGGCACCGGCAACGGCGTAGATGTGCTGTTCGACGTTTTCGCTGGCCACGTTCGCGACTTCGATCTCTACGATCGACGGGTCGGTGGTCCATTGCTTGGCCAGGTTCATCACGTCTTCAGTGAAGGTCGCGGAGAACAGCAGGGTCTGACGTTCGTTTTTCGGTGGGGTTTGGCGAATGATCTGACGCACTTGTGGGATGAAACCCATGTCGAGCATCCGGTCAGCTTCGTCGAGCACCATCACTTCGACCATGTCCAGGTGCACGTCGCCGCGCTGGTTGAAGTCCAGCAGACGGCCCGGGGTAGCCACGAGGATGTCGCAATGGCGAGCTTCGAGGTGTTTGAGTTGCTTGTCGAAGTCCATGCCGCCAACAAAGGTCATGACGTTGAGGCCGGTGTACTTGGTCAGGTCTGCTGCGTCCTTGGCGATCTGCACCACCAGTTCGCGGGTCGGTGCAATGATCAGCGCCCGTGGCTCGCCCATGTAGCGCTCTTTCGGCGGTGGGGTTTGCAGCAGTTGAGTGATGATCGAGATCAGGAACGCGGCGGTTTTGCCGGTGCCGGTCTGGGCGCGACCGATGGCGTCTTTGCCGGCAAGGGTGAAACCCAATACCTGCGCCTGGATCGGCGTGCAGTACGGGAAACCCAGGTCCTGGATGGCGTGCATCAGCTCCGGGGCTAGCTTGAAATCATGAAAACGGGTTTTGCCTTCCTGAGGTTCGACGGCGAAATCTTCGAGTTTCCAGGCGACGACAGGAGGTTTCGGCGCGCGTTCGCGGCGCGGTTGCGCAGGTTTTGGCGTCTCGCTGCGCGGTTGCTGTGTAACAGGTTCGGCAACAGGCTCGGTGGCCGGAGTGTTCGCGGGCGTATGTTTCGGTGCCGCGACAGCTGCGGTCCGGCCAGACTGATGACCGTCGGTGCGGTTGCCGGGTGTGTGGGAAGGTGCGCTGGAGCTGGGCGCGAGCTGCTCAGCCTCGCTTTTACCGAACATTTTCTTGAGTGCTTTGAGCACGGTCATCTCATCAATTGGTTAAGGAATGTACGCCGGCCAGTGTAATGCAAGAAACGGGCGCGGCGTAGTGTGTTGGTCATACAGCTACAGGAAGTTTCTGTATTAGCGCAAGCGGTCCGCGAGCCAGACGCTGATATCGCGAATTTCTTCAGGTAACACTTCGTGACCCATTGGGTATTCCTGCCATGTCACGGTGACACCACGGGTCTTCAAATGCTCGTACGCGCTGCGTCCCATGGCGTTCTGTACAACATCGTCGTATTGACCATGCAGGCACAGCACTGGAATCCGCTGTTGGCTGGCTGAAAGTTCCAGTTCATCGCTGAACGTCGGTGCATAAGTGGAAAGGGCCAGTACGCCACCCAGCGGTCCCTGCCATTTCAGGAAAGCGCTGTGCAGCACCACTGCGCCGCCCTGGGAAAAACCCGCAAGGAAAATCCGCGAGGCGTCTATTCCGCTGGCGCGCTGCTCTTCGATCAGCGTTATGACGGTTTGGGCCGACACCTCCAGTTCTTCGTGATTGATGCTGCGGGCGGGGCTCATGGCCTTGATGTCGTACCAGCTCGGCATCTCGTAACCACCATTGATGGTCACTGCGCGGGTCGGTGCCTGGGGCAGGACGAAGCGGGTGGTCAACAGGTTTTCCTGCAGGGCTTCGGCCACCGGCAAGAAGTCGTAGCGGTCGGCGCCCAGGCCGTGCAGCCAGATCACGCAGGCGTCAACAGGCTTGCCGGGCTGAAGAATAAGGGGCTGGGTCATGTTTGCTCCAATGTTGTGCGTTCGCTTTCTTTGAGTGCGAGCTCAAAGTGCACGGCTGGTCTGTCAGTTAAGAATATGTCGCAAGAATGAAAGTTTTTCTCTTGACTGGTCGCTGAATCGCTTTAGCAGCCAGTCTGGTACGGGCTTTGCTATGGAAAAACCGGTGCAAGTAATCCTGCGTCTGGCGGTAACACTATCAGTGTACTGCTGGCTGTGGGATAGCAAAGAATCCGGTGATGGATGTTCGCCAGTGGCCGCTACGGGCTTCGCGAACGTGAAAGGGCTACAGCCCGTTCGGCCGATTGGTGAGAAGTGAGTTTTCCATGATGTGGATTTTCTCCTACTAGACTCATAGCTAAGGTCTTACGCCGCTTGACCCAACAAAAAGCCAACACGGGTCAACAGTGCCTCATAAGGGTGCGGCAGGACTCAAGCTCCGACACAACAAGAGCAAAACTGGAGGTTTGAATGAAGATGTTGAAATCCACCCTGGCAGTCGTGACTGCGGCCGCAGTTCTCGGTGTCAGTGGGTTCGCTCAGGCGGGTGCAACCCTGGATGCTGTGCAGAAGAAAGGCTTCGTGCAGTGCGGCGTGAGCGACGGCTTGCCGGGTTTCTCGGTTCCGGACTCTACCGGCAAGATCGTCGGTATCGATGCTGACTACTGCCGCGCTGTGGCCGCTGCTGTATTCGGTGACGCGACCAAGGTCAAGTTCAGCCAGTTGAACGCCAAGGAGCGCTTCACTGCTCTTCAATCCGGCGAAATCGACATGTTGTCGCGTAACTCCACCATGACCAGTTCGCGTGACGCGGGCATGGGCCTGAAGTTTCCTGGCTTCATCACCTATTACGACGGCGTAGGTTTCCTGGCCAACAGCAAGCTGGGCGTGAAGAGTGCCAAGGAACTGGATGGCGCGACCATTTGTATTCAAGCCGGTACCACCACCGAGCTGAACGTGTCCGACTACTTCCGGGCCAACGGCCTGAAGTACACCCCGATTACCTTCGACACCTCCGATGAAAGCGCCAAGTCGCTGGAATCCGGTCGTTGCGACGTACTGACCTCCGACAAGTCCCAGTTGTATGCACAGCGCAGCAAACTGGCCTCGCCTAAAGATTACGTGGTTCTGCCGGAAACCATCTCCAAAGAGCCTCTGGGGCCGGTCGTGCGTAACGGTGACGATGAGTGGCTGGCGATCGTTCGTTGGGTTGGCTACGCAATGCTCAACGCCGAAGAAGCCGGTGTCACTTCGAAAAACGTCGAGGCTGAAGCCAAATCGACCAAGAACCCGGACGTCGCCCGTCTGCTGGGCACTGACGGCGAGTACGGCAAAGATCTGAAACTGCCGAAAGACTGGGTGGTAAAAATCGTCAAGCAAGTCGGTAACTACGGCGAAGTCTTCGAGAAAAACCTCGGCAAGAGCACTCCGCTGGAAATCGACCGTGGCCTGAACGCCCTGTGGACCAACGGCGGCATTCAATACGCACCACCAGTGCGCTGATGGTTCTATCACCCGGCGGGCCAACCGCCGGGTGATGTTCTGTTCCATTATTTCTGGGGCACTTCATGCAAAATTCAATCGGCGCACCAAAGCAGAGGCTCAGCCTCAGCGATCCGCGAGTGCGTGCGTGGCTGTTTCAGATCATCACGATTGTCGCGGTGATCTCGATGGGTTGGTACCTGTTCAACAACACTCAAACCAACCTGCAACACCGGGGCATTACCTCCGGTTTCAGCTTTCTTGAGCGCAGCGCCGGGTTCGGCATCGCGCAACACCTGATCGACTACACCGAATCGGACAGCTATGCCCGGGTGTTTGTCATCGGCTTGCTCAACACCTTGCTGGTGACCTTTATCGGCGTGATCCTGGCGACGATTCTGGGGTTCATCGTTGGCGTGGCACGACTGTCGAAGAACTGGATCATCAACAAGCTGGCGACAGTTTACGTTGAGACTTTCCGCAACATTCCGCCGTTGCTGCAAATCCTGTTCTGGTATTTCGCGGTGTTCCTGACCATGCCAGGGCCGCGCAACAGCCATAACTTCGCCGATACCTTCTTTGTCAGCAGCCGTGGCCTGAACATGCCGGCCGCACAGATGGCCAGCGGGTTCTGGGCGTTTGTGATCAGCCTCGTGGTGGCTATCGTCGCCATCGTGCTGATGTGCCGCTGGGCCAACAAGCGCTTCGAAGCGACCGGCGTACCCTTCCACAAGTTCTGGACCGGCCTGGCGCTGTTTCTGGTGATTCCAGCCTTGTGCGCACTGATCTTCGGTGCGCCACTGCATTGGGAATTGCCGAAGCTGCAAGGCTTCAACTTCGTCGGTGGCTGGGTGCTGATCCCGGAACTGCTGGCCCTGACCCTGGCCCTGACGGTGTACACCGCGGCGTTCATCGCCGAGATCGTGCGTTCCGGGATCAACTCGGTCAGCCACGGTCAGACCGAAGCGGCGCGTTCGCTGGGGCTGCGCAATGGTCCGACCCTGCGCAAGGTCATCATCCCGCAAGCCCTGCGGGTGATCATTCCGCCGCTGACCAGCCAATACCTGAACCTGGCGAAGAACTCCTCGCTGGCGGCCGGTATCGGTTACCCGGAAATGGTTTCGTTGTTTGCCGGCACGGTGTTGAACCAGACCGGGCAAGCCATCGAAGTAATTGCCATCACCATGAGCGTGTACCTGGCGATCAGTATCAGCATTTCCCTGCTGATGAACTGGTACAACAAGCGCATTGCGCTGATCGAGCGGTGAGGAAACGCGCATGACGACTCATATTTTCAAACCCGACCTGCCACCACCCGGCATCCGCATCGGTGTCGTGGCGTGGATGCGCGAGCACATGTTCTCCAGTTGGATCAACACGTTGCTCACGCTGTTCGCGTTCTACCTGATTTACCTGGTGGTGCCGCCGATCCTGCACTGGGCGATTCTTGATGCCAACTGGGTGGGCACCACGCGCGCCGACTGCACCAAGGAAGGCGCTTGCTGGGTGTTCATTCAACAGCGTTTCGGCCAGTTCATGTACGGGTATTACCCGCCTGAACTGCGCTGGCGCGTCGACCTGAGCGTGTGTCTGGCAGTGATCGGTATCGCACCGCTGTTCATCTCGCGTTTTCAGCGCAAAGCGGTTTACGGCCTGAGCTTTCTGGTGCTCTATCCGATCATTACCTACATCTTGCTGCACGGTGACATGTTTGGCCTGACCAACGTTGCGACCAGTCAATGGGGCGGCCTGATGCTGACCCTGGTGATCGCCACCGTCGGTATCGTCGGCGCGTTGCCGCTGGGGATCATGCTGGCGCTGGGCCGACGCTCGAACATGCCGGCGATTCGCGTGGTCTGTGTGACCTTCATCGAGTTCTGGCGCGGCGTGCCGTTGATCACGGTGCTGTTCATGTCGTCGGTGATGCTGCCGTTGTTCCTGCCTGAAGGCATGAACTTCGACAAGCTGCTGCGGGCCTTGATCGGGGTGATCCTGTTCCAGTCGGCTTACGTGGCCGAAGTGGTGCGCGGTGGTCTGCAAGCGATTCCCAAAGGTCAGTACGAAGCCGCAGCAGCGATGGGCCTCGGTTACTGGCGCAGCATGGGCCTGGTGATTCTGCCGCAAGCCCTGAAGCTGGTGATTCCGGGCATCGTCAACACCTTCATTGCGCTGTTCAAGGACACGAGCCTGGTGATCATCATCGGCCTGTTCGACTTGCTCAACAGCGTCAAGCAAGCCGCCGCCGACCCGAAATGGTTGGGCATGGCTACCGAAGGCTATGTGTTCGCGGCCCTGGTGTTCTGGATTTTCTGTTTTGGTATGTCCCGCTATTCCATGCATTTGGAACGCAAGCTGGACACAGGCCACAAGCGTTAGGAGCGTAGTTTATGAGTGAAGCGATCAAACAGCCTGTGAGCCCTGAAGGCATTATTCAGATGCAGGGCGTGAACAAGTGGTACGGCCAGTTCCACGTATTGAAAGACATCAACCTGAACGTCAAGCAGGGCGAGCGTATCGTTTTGTGCGGTCCGTCGGGTTCCGGCAAGTCGACCACCATTCGCTGCCTCAACCGTCTGGAAGAGCACCAGCAGGGCCGCATCGTGGTCGATGGCGTGGAGCTGACCAATGACCTGAAACAGATCGAGGCGATTCGTCGCGAAGTCGGCATGGTGTTCCAGCACTTCAACCTGTTCCCGCACCTGACCATCCTGCAGAACTGCACGCTGGCACCGATGTGGGTGCGCAAGATGCCCAAGCGCAAGGCGGAAGAAATTGCCATGCATTACCTGGAGCGCGTGCGCATTCCAGAGCAGGCGCACAAGTTTCCGGGGCAACTGTCCGGCGGTCAGCAACAGCGTGTGGCGATTGCCCGTGCGCTGTGCATGAAGCCGAAAATCATGCTGTTCGACGAACCGACCTCGGCACTCGACCCAGAGATGGTGAAAGAGGTTCTGGACACCATGATCGGCCTGGCCGAAGACGGCATGACCATGCTCTGCGTCACCCACGAAATGGGCTTCGCCCGGACCGTGGCGAACCGCGTGATCTTCATGGACAAGGGCGAAATCGTCGAACAGGCTGCGCCGAACGACTTCTTCGACAACCCACAGAACGAACGCACCAAACTGTTCCTGAGCCAGATCCTGCATTGATCGAAGCCAGGCAGTGAAATAAACCCGGACCTGTTCCGGGTTTATTTTTGCCTGATGTTCGGGATCAGGAGGCCAGAACTGTTTCTTGTTCCGGGTAACGTGTAATCAACAACTGCTTTAAATCGGCACCCTCGCTCAGGGCATGCACCTCGGCCATCAAATGAGGATGCCGATCAAGCAAACGCATCAGCATGAACAACGGCTGAGGCGGTGCGAGTTCGCCACGCTCGTAGCGGGAAAAGGCATTGTGCCCGCCGCCCGACAGTAATTTCACTGCCTCCTTTTGCGTAAGGTGCAGTTTGCGGCGAATGCGTTTCATCTCGGCTGCCATGAGCTGCCGGGAGTCCTCGAGCAATTGATCACTAGCCTCGGAATAACGTTCTGCACTGCCGTCATCGAATTCGATTTCACTACAGGCCTGGCACTCCCATCCGGAAATATCGTGCACTTGACGGGTCAACTGTCTGAAGTCGATGGTGAAGCTTCGCCCGTCGAAATGCTGCATCCCGTCCTGGGCACCGCAGCTGAAGCATTGCTGTGTTTTCATGTGTCTCTCTCCTTGAAGGAGATTACCGGCGGACCACCGCCTGGGCGGTAGGTCACCTTGAGGTAAATCTCCGTATCACGAATTCTTGCGTGGTAGACGTCCTGCCAGACCTGATAGTTCGTGTAAGTTGTCATGGATTTGTAGAACATCCTCTGCTCCAGGGCGCAGACGATTTGCTGCATTTGGGCAAGACTCAAATCGAGCCTTCGGCCTCCTTCCCGTGCGCTACCGGTAAACGCTTTGGAACCTAGCCTTACTACCTCCGCCTTGACCACCGACAGGTCGTAATGAGGTGTGTTCTTTTCCATAAGACACCTTGCACCTTGAAATATAAATTACCCTCAAAGGGTAATTTTAACAATCGAAAATCCAGCTCCCTTTCCTGCCTCCTAACCCTAGGTGGTTGTCCTCTCAGACGAAGCTGACTAACATGTCAGAAAATTCATCCTATGATTGGATGAAAGGGCGAATTCAATGACAGACATATCTCCATTGGTGAAGCGTTCTCTGGTCGATCAGGCCCTTGAACAGTTGCGCCTGCGTATTAACAACGGCATCTGGACCGTCGGCCAACGACTGCCCACAGAGCCTGAACTGGCGACCGAACTGGGCATTAGCCGCAATACCGTGCGCGAAGCCATGCGGGTGTTGGCGTTTTCAGGCCTGATCGAGATTCGTCAGGGTGACGGCAGTTACCTTCGGGCGGTGGTCGATCCGCTCGACACGATGAAAGCCTTGTCCCGCTGCTCCCACGAGCAGGCACGTGAGACCCGACACATTCTGGAAGTCGAGGCCATCGGATTGGCGGCATTACGCCGTACCGATGAAGACCTCATCGCACTGCGTGAAGCGCTGGGCGTGAGTGGCCGTCACTACCACGGCGACCTCGACAGCTACATCGCCTGTGACCTGGTGTTCCACCGGCGTTTGGTCGATGCCGCGCACAATCCGACCCTCAGCGAGTTGTATCGCTATTTCTCCAGCATCATCGGCGCGCAACTGCGCCAGACCCTCAACATCAGCCCCAGACGTCAAGAGGTGTTCGACCTGCATATCGAATTGCTCGATGCCGTCGAGCAGCGCGACCCGGAGCGGGCCAAAGCCATTTCCCGGCAGTTGATCAATGAACCTTGAAACCGAGAACCCCATGTCCAGCCAGCAGGCGAGCCCCAGCAACACGACACTACCCAAACGCACGGCAGAGCTCGAAGAGTTGTTGATCGATGCCGAGGCCGATGACGAACAGGTTCAGCAAAGCCATCCGGTTTTACGTCGCCCGTGGTTATTGTTGCTGGGGCTGATTCTGGTAGCGCTGAACCTGCGTCCGGCGCTGTCGAGCATGGCGCCATTGCTCAGCGATGTGTCCAAAAGTCTCGGGCTGTCGGCGGCCCAGGCCGGTTTGCTCACCACCTTACCGGTGCTTTGCCTTGGGCTGTTCGCCCCGCTGGCCCCGCTACTGGCGCGGCGTTTTGGTGCCGAGCGAGTGGTGCTGGGGATTTTGCTGGCGTTGGCCGGCGGGATTATTCTGCGCAGTTCGTTCGGTGAGATCGGCCTGTTTGCCGGCAGCATTCTGGCCGGCGCCAGCATTGGCGTGATCGGCGTATTGTTGCCGGGCATCGTCAAACGTGATTTTGCCAAACACGCGGGCACCATGACCGGCGTTTACACCATGGCCCTGTGCCTGGGCGCGGCCATGGCGGCCGGCGCGACAGTGCCCTTGAGTCAGCATTTCGACGAAAGCTGGACGCTCGGTCTGGGCTTCTGGGTACTGCCAGCGTTGGTCGCCGCAGTGTTCTGGTTGCCACAGGTTGGTCAGAAACATGGTGCGCACAACGTGGCGTATCGGGTTCGCGGTCTGTTGCGTGATCCGCTGGCCTGGCAAGTAACCCTGTACATGGGCCTGCAATCCTCGCTGGCCTACATCGTCTTTGGTTGGTTGCCGTCGATCCTGATCGGCCGTGGCCTGACCCCGACCCAGGCCGGGCTGGTGCTGTCCGGTTCGGTGATCATCCAGTTAGCCAGCTCGCTGGCGGCACCGTGGCTGGCGACGCGCGGCAAGGATCAGCGGTTGGCGATCGTCGTCGTCATGCTCCTGACCCTTGGCGGTCTGTTCGGCTGCCTCTATGCACCGATCGAAGGCCTGTGGGGCTGGGCGATTCTGCTTGGGCTGGGGCAGGGCGGTACGTTCAGCCTGGCGCTGACCCTGATCGTGCTGCGTTCGCGCGATGCCCATGTGGCGGCCAACCTGTCGAGCATGGCCCAGGGGTTCGGTTATACGCTGGCCTCCATGGGCCCGTTCGCAGTCGGTCTGGTGCATGACTGGACAGGCGGCTGGACCGCACTGGGCTGGATCTTCGGGGTCATTGGCCTCGGCGCGATCATCGCCGGTCTCGGTGCCGGTCGTTCGCTGTACGTACAGGTCGCAAGCGAACGCGTCTGAAGCCAGCGCACTACCGGTATTCCTGGTGCGAATGCCGGTGGTTTTCCCGACGTTGGCAGACTATCGTGCAGGCATCTTTCGCAGCCATTTTTGCAAATGCAGGGAGCCTGTCCATGAGTGATGCCAACAGCGCATTGATCACTGAGTTCTATCAAGCTTTTCAGCGGCTGGATGCCGAGGCCATGAGCGCCTGCTACACCGAGGACGTGGTGTTCAGTGATCCGGCGTTCGGCGAACTGCGTGGGCGCGATGCCGGCGACATGTGGCGCATGCTCACGACTCGTGCCAAAGACTTTTCCCTGACCTTCGATAACGTCCGCGCCGACGAGCGCACGGGCGGTGCCCACTGGGTGGCGACCTACCTGTTCAGCCAGACCGGCAATACGGTAGTCAACGATATCCAGGCGCGTTTTGTTTTCCGTGACGGCAAGATCTGCGAGCACCACGACCATTTCGATCTGTGGCGCTGGTCGCGTCAGGCGTTGGGTTTCAAAGGTCTGTTGCTGGGGTGGACACCGTTGGTGGGCAACGCTGTACGCGCGCAGGCCTTGAAGGGGCTGAAGGCATTTCAGGCCAGTCGCTGATAAGATCGCGGCTTGTTTCCTACAAGCCTTGATCGTCACGTGAACACTCTGAACGAAGTCTCCGTCAGCGAACCTGCAACCCCTCCAGCGCAGAGCAAACCCTGGTTCGTGTACCTCGTTCGCGCGGCTAACGGTTCGTTGTACTGCGGGATCAGCGATGATCCCGTCAGGCGTTTCGCCACTCACCAGAGCGGCAAAGGTGCGCGTTTCTTCCTCTCGAGCCCGGCTGTGGCGCTGGTCTACACCGAAGCCTGTCGCGACAAAAGCGAAGCGTTGCGTCAGGAGCGTTTGATCAAAAAACTCAAGAAAAGCGCCAAGGAATGTCTGGTGGCGAGCGCCACCGCGGGCTTATCAATCTGACTGATAAGTGCCCATCAGGCAGATGGGTAGGCTGCAAATCGATTGCGCGCTAAGCTGCTGGCTCCTAATACCAGCGGCGGGTCCAGCATGTCAGAGTTGATTCTTCATCATTACCCGACTTCCCCTTTCGCGGAAAAGACCCGGCTGTTGCTCGGTTTCAAAGGCCTGTCCTGGCGTTCGGTGAAGATCTCGCCAGTGATGCCGAAACCTGATCTGACCGCACTGACCGGTGGCTATCGCAAGACCCCCGTGTTGCAGATTGGCGCTGATATCTACTGCGACACGGCGCTGATTGCCCGGCGTCTGGAGCAGGAAAAGGCTTCGCCTGCGCTATTCCCGGAAGGTCAGGAGATGGTCAGTGCGACCTTCGCCGCCTGGGCCGACTCGGTAGTATTTCAGCACGCGGTGAGCCTGGTGTTTCAGCCTGAGTCGGTGGCGGCGCGTTTTGCCAAGTTGTCTCCAGAAGCGATCAAGGCTTTTGTTGCTGACCGTGCCGGGCTGTTCAGCGGTGGCAGCGCCACGCGGTTGTCGGCCGAGCAGGCCAAGCATCAGTGGCCGACGATCATGGCGCGGCTTGAGCAGCAATTAGAACGCGAGGACGGTGACTACCTGTTTGGTGAGCCTTCGATTGCCGATTTCGCCATGGCCCACCCGTTGTGGTTCCTCAAGGGCACGCCGGTGACTTCACCGTTGGTCGATGTTTATCCGGCGGTGTCAGCCTGGTTGTCGCGAGTTATGGGTTTCGGGCATGGCGCGTTCAGCGAAATGACCTCTGAAGAGGCGCTGCAGGTTGCGCGTCACTCAACGCCTGCGGCCTTGCCGGACGAACAATTCGATGAGCCAAACGGCTTCAAGGCCGGCCAGCAAGTGGTCATTGCCGCGATTGATTATGGCGTTGATCCGGTCGCGGGCGAGTTGCTGTTTGCGGGACGCGAGGAACTGATCCTGCGTCGTGAAGACGAGCGCGGCGGGCTGGTGCATGTGCACTTCCCGCGGTTTGGTTTTCGCATCGAAAAACATTGACGTACAAATGTGGGAGCGAGCTTGCTCGCGATGGCGGCGGCACATTCAACATTAATGTGGCTGACACACCGCTATCGCGAGCAAGCTCGCTCCCACAGTAGTTATTTCAGTGCGGCGAGAATCTCGTCTGGCTCATAGCCGCGAATCAATGTGCCGTTCACGTCCAGCATTGGAATCCCCCGTCCGCCGAGCGCTTCATAGGCCTTGCGCGCGTCGGCATCTTTCTCGATATCGAACTCGCGGTAAGGAATGCCCTTCTGATCGAGAAAGCGCCGGATTGCCTTGCAGTAGCCACACCAGTCGGTGGCGTAGAGCACGACCCTGGCGTTGGCCTGGGTCTGCTCGGACACCACTTGCGAAGGATTGAACACCCGCTCGATCTTGCCCCAGTTCTGGTAGACCACGACCACCAGCAGGATCAGCAGGAATTTCTTCAGTACACCGTTAAGCATCAGTTACGGCGCTTCAGCTGATCGGTCAGCTGGGTCGGCAGGCCCTTGATGATCAGCGTGCCGGCTTCTTCGTCGTATTCGATCTTCGAGCCCAGCAGGTGCGCTTCAAAGCTGATGGACAGGCCTTCGGCGCGGCCGGTGAAGCGGCGGAACTGGTTCAGGGTGCGTTTGTCCGCCGGAATCTCTGGCGATAGGCCGTAGTCCTTGTTGCGGATGTGATCGTAGAAGGCTTTCGGGCGTTCTTCGTCGATCAGCTCCGACAGCTCTTCCAGGCCCATGGGTTCGCCGAGCTTGGCCTGGCTGCTGGCGTAGTCGACCAGAGTCTTGGTTTTTTCGCGGGCGGATTCTTCCGGCAGGTCTTCGCTTTCGACGAAATCACTGAACGCCTTGAGCAGAGTGCGGGTTTCGCCCGGGCCGTCGACGCCTTCCTGGCAGCCGATAAAGTCGCGGAAATACTCCGAAACCTTTTTACCGTTCTTGCCTTTGATGAACGAGATGTACTGCTTGGACTGCTTGTTGTTCTGCCACTCGGAAACGTTGATCCGCGCCGCCAGGTGCAGTTGGCCCAGATCCAGGTGTCGGGACGGGGTCACGTCCAGTTGATCGGTCACCGCCACGCCTTCGCTGTGGTGCAGCAGGGCGATGGCCAGGTAGTCCGTCATGCCTTGCTGATAGTGCGCGAACAGCACGTGGCCGCCGGTCGACAGGTTGGACTCTTCCATCAGCTTTTGCAGGTGTTCCACTGCAATGCGGCTGAACGCCGTGAAATCCTTGCCACCGTCCAGGTATTCCTTCAGCCAGCCGCTGAACGGATGCGCGCCGGACTCGGCATGGAACAAACCCCAGGCCTTGCCTTGTTTGGCGTTATAGCTCTCGTTGAGGTCGGCGAGCATGTTCTCGATGGCCGTGGACTCTGCAAGTTCCGAGTCGCGGGCGTGGAGAACTGCAGGTGTGCCGTCGGGTTTTTTGTCGATCAGGTGGACGATGCAATGACGGATCGGCATGGGCTTCTCGGCTGATTGAAGGGAGGAGGGCGTGCTCCCCGAAAAAGTGCCCAGTGTACCGCACCTGCTGGTTTTGGCGGTGCTTGAAGGGTGTTCGAGGCGTGTCAGACCGGGCTTATGCGCTTTTTTCCGGATTTAGAGCAATAAAGCTGACCAAATGGGTAGGTAGAGGCGGATATTTCCCCGTCTCTGTGCTAGTTTTGCCCCGTCTTACGCGAAGTCACTGCGTTAAGCGTGCATTCAGCATTTGTCAGGTCGAACCAAACCCTGATTTCGGCATCTATAACCCCGACCCGTCGGTGTTGTAGCCGAGGGTGCCAGATCCAGAAGATCGGGCTCGATGGCTGACACTGCACTCTGCAATCCATATGAATTTGATAGGGAAGGAACACCACATGGCTCTTACTAAAGACCAACTGATCGCCGATATCGCTGAAGCTATCGACGCGCCAAAAACCACCGCGCGTAACGCTCTGGACCAACTGGGCCAAATCGTTGCTGATCAACTGGAAAACGGCGGCGAAATCACTCTGCCAGGTATCGGTAAGCTGAAAGTGACCGAGCGTCCTGCCCGTACCGGCCGCAACCCTTCGACTGGCGCTGCCATCGAAATCGCTGCCAAGAAAGTTATCAAGCTGGTCGTGGCTAAAGGCCTGACTGACGCTGTTAACAAGTAAGACCGCAGTAAAAAAAAACCGTGCGCCGGGACAACCCGGGCACGGTTTTTTTGTGTCTGCCATTCAGCGATTGACCTGCAACACCTCTAAACCAATGTGGGAGCGAGCCTGCTCGCGATAGCGGTGCTTCAGTCACTTTGATGTTGGATGTGCTACCGCAATCGCGAGCAGGCTCGCTCCCACAGTTGCTCAGCTTTTGCGAACCCAGCGTTCGCGCCAGACCTGTTGCTCGGATTTGGTCTGGAAGGTCCAGGCGACGAAGCGGCTTTGCTTCTGCCCCTGAGACATTTCCACAACCTGGCTTTCCAGTACGCCGGCCTTTTTCAGTGCCGTCTGGATGGCAGGCAGGTTTGAGGCTTTCGAGACCAGGGTGCTGAACCAAAGCACTTTGTGTTGAAAATGCGCGCTCTCGGCGATCAGTTGCGTCACAAACCGTGCTTCGCCGCCTTCACACCACAGTTCTGCCGATTGACCGCCAAAGTTCAGCACCGGCAGTTTGCGTTTTGGGTCGGCGCGGCCCAGTGCACGCCATTTACGCTCGCTGCCCTTGGTAGCCTCGTCCATCGAGGCGTGGAACGGCGGATTGCACATGGTCAGGTCAAAGCGTTCGCCGGGTTCGAGCAGGCCCAGCAAAATGTGCTTGGGATTGCTTTGCTGGCGCAACTGAATGGCTTTGTTCAACCCGTTGGACTGCACGATGGCTTTGGCGGCGGCCACGGCCGTCGGGTCGATTTCCGAGCCGAGGAAGTGCCAGCGGTAGTCGCTGTAGCCGATCAACGGATAGACGCAGTTGGCGCCCATGCCGATATCGAGCACCTTGACTGGCGCCCCGCGTGGGATTTCGCCGTCGTTGACGCTGGCCAGCAGGTCCGCGAGGAAGTGCACATAGTCGGCGCGCCCCGGTACTGGTGGGCACAGGTAATCGGCCGGGATGTCCCAATGGGCAATGCCGTAGAACGACTTGAGCAGCGCGCGGTTGAACACCCGCACCGCGTCGGGGCTGGCGAAGTCGATGCTTTCCTTGCCATAGGGATTGATGATCACGAACTTCGCCAGTTCAGGCGTGGTCTTGATCAGCGCCGGGAAGTCGTAACGGCCCTGGTGGCGATTGCGCGGGTGCAGACTGGCCTTCTCACGCGGTTCGACGGCTTTGGCCGGGGTCGCGGGTTTTGGCTTTTGGCGCGCAGGTTTTGGTGTGCGGGGGGCGTTCATGGGCGAGGTCGATTCGGGTATGGCTAAAAGTGGTGGGCATTGTCCCACATTCAGCCATTGTGAACGTAATTGTGACGACGACCACAATCTACTGTGGGAGCGAGCTTGCTCGCGATGAGGCCATCACATTCAACATTGATATTGGATGATAGATCGCTATCGTCGGAACGCCGCCCGGAGCAAGCTCGCTCCCACAGGGATTGTTGGTGTTTTGGGGAATGCGGCAAGCATAAAAAAGGGAGACCCCATGGGTCTCCCTTTTCAGTGCGATTTGCCGTTAGAGGCTGGCAATCCGCGCATGCTGCTCGGCCAATCTGCCCAGAGCCTGTTCGGCTTCGGCCAGTTTGGCGCGTTCTTTGTCGATGACTTCCGCCGGAGCCTTGTCAACGAAGCCTGCGTTGGACAGCTTGCCGCCGACACGCTGCACTTCGCCTTGCAGACGCTGGATTTCCTTGTCCAGGCGCGCCAGTTCGGCGTCCTTGTCGATCAGGCCGGCCATCGGCACCAGCACTTCCATCTCGCCCACCAGGGCGGTAGCGGACAGTGGTGCTTCTTCGCCTGCGGCCAATACGGTGATCGACTCGAGCTTGGCCAGCTTCTTCAGCAGGACTTCGTTCTCGGTGAGGCGACGCTGATCTTCGGCGCTGACGTTCTTCAGGAACAGCGGCAGTGGCTTGCCCGGGCCGATGTTCATCTCGCCACGAATGTTACGCGTGCCGAGCATCAGGCCCTTGAGCCATTCGATGTCGTCTTCGGCGGCCTGGTCGATGCGTGCTTCATTGGCCACTGGCCAAGGTTGCAGCATGATCGTCTTGCCTTCGATACCGGCCAGCGGCGCAATGCGCTGCCAGATTTCTTCGGTGATGAACGGCATGAACGGGTGCGCCAGACGCAAGGCGACTTCCAGTACGCGAACCAGCGTGCGGCGGGTGCCGCGTTGACGCTCGATCGGCGAATTTTCGTCCCACAGCACAGGCTTGGAGAGTTCCAGGTACCAGTCGCAATACTGGTTCCAGATGAACTCGTACAAGGCTTGCGCGGCCAGATCGAAACGGAACTGGTCGAGTTGACGGGTCACTTCGGCTTCGGTGCGTTGCAGCTGCGAAATGATCCAGCGATCCGCCAGCGACAGCTCGTAGGCTTCGCCGTTCTGGCCGCAGTCTTCGCCCTTGTCCAGCACGTAGCGCGCGGCGTTCCAGATCTTGTTGCAGAAGTTGCGATAGCCTTCGACGCGGCCCATGTCGAACTTGATGTCACGACCGGTCGAAGCCAGCGAGCAGAAGGTGAAGCGCAGGGCGTCGGTGCCGTAGCTGGCGATACCGTCGGCGAACTCGTCGCGGGTCTGCTTCTCGATCTTCTTCGCCAGTTTCGGCTGCATCATGCCCGAGGTGCGTTTTTCCACCAGCGCTTCGAGTTCGATACCGTCGATAATGTCCAGCGGGTCCAGGACGTTGCCCTTGGACTTGGACATCTTCTGGCCCAGACCATCACGCACCAGGCCGTGCACGTACACGGTCTTGAACGGAACCTGCGGCGTGCCGTCTTCGTTTTTCACCAAATGCATGGTGAGCATAATCATCCGGGCAACCCAGAAGAAAATGATGTCGAAGCCGGTCACCAACACGTCGGTGGAGTGGAACTTCTTCAGGAATTCAGTCTGTTGCGGCCAGCCGAGGGTGGAGAAGGTCCACAGGCCCGAGCTGAACCAGGTGTCGAGAACGTCGTTGTCCTGTTGCAGCGCAACGTCGGGGCCGAGGTTGTGCTTGGCACGCACTTCGGCTTCGTCGCGACCGACGTAGACCTTGCCCGACTCGTCATACCAGGCCGGAATCCGGTGGCCCCACCACAGCTGACGACTGATGCACCAATCCTGGATGTCGCGCATCCACGAGAAGTACATGTTTTCGTACTGCTTGGGTACGAAGGCGATACGGCCGTCTTCAACGGCAGCAATCGCAGGCTCGGCCAGCGGTTTGGTCGAAACGTACCACTGGTCGGTCAGCCACGGTTCGATGATGGTGCCGGAGCGGTCGCCTTTCGGTACTTTCAGGGCGTGATCGTCGACGCTGACCAGCAGGCCGGCAGCTTCGAACGCGGCAACGATTTCCTTACGGGCCTGGAAACGGTTGAGGCCGGCGTATTCGGCGGGCAGTGTGCCGTCGATCTCTTCGTTGACGCTGCCATCGAGGTTGAATACCTGGGCGGCTGCCAGCACTTCGGCGTTCTTGTCGAAGATGTTCAGCAGCGGCAGGTTGTGGCGCTTGCCGACTTCGTAGTCGTTGAAATCGTGCGCCGGGGTGATTTTCACGCAGCCGGTGCCGAATTCAGGGTCGCAGTAATCGTCAGCGATGATCGGGATGCGGCGACCAACCAGTGGCAGCTCGACAAATTTGCCGATCAGGGCCTTGTAGCGTTCATCGTTCGGGTTAACGGCCACGGCAGCGTCGCCGAGCATGGTTTCCGGACGAGTGGTTGCGACGATCAGGTAATCGTTACCTTCAGCGGTCTTGGCGCCATCAGCCAGCGGGTACTTCAGGTTCCACAGGAAGCCTTTCTCGTCGTGGTTTTCCACTTCGAGATCGGAAATCGCCGTGTGCAGCTTGGTGTCCCAGTTGACCAGACGCTTGCCGCGGTAGATCAAGCCGTCTTCGTGCAGGCGTACGAAGGCTTCCTTGACCGCTTCCGAGAGGCCGTCGTCCATGGTGAAGCGCTCGCGGCTCCAGTCGACGGACGAGCCGAGGCGGCGGATCTGACGGCTGATGTTGCCGCCGGACTCATCCTTCCACTCCCAGACTTTCTCGAGGAATTTTTCGCGGCCCAGATCGTGGCGATTCTGGCCCTTGGCTTCGAGCTGGCGCTCCACCAGCATTTGCGTGGCGATACCGGCGTGGTCGGTGCCCGGCTGCCACAGGGTGTCGCGACCCTGCATGCGGCGGAAACGGATCAGCGCGTCCATGATCGCGTTGTTGAAGCCATGGCCCATGTGCAGGCTGCCAGTGACGTTCGGCGGCGGGATCATGATGGTGTAGGAATCGCCCGCGCCTTGCGGGGCGAAATAATTCTCGGACTCCCAGGTGTTGTACCAGGAAGTTTCAATGGCGTGCGGCTGGTAGGTCTTATCCATGCGCGGCGGGACCCTATTGGCATTTATTCAGGAAAAGCCGGCAAGTATAACGGGGCATGGGGCGAAGGGCGAGCAGGTGCAGACCGGGCGCATCATCAAATTCAGCGCTGATCCAGTGTGGGAGCGAGCCTGCTCGCGATGCAGGCGACGCGGTCTTTCAGGAAACCGAGGTGATGCTATCGCGAGCAGGCTCGCTCCCACAGGGGATTGGCGTTACTCGTACTGGCTGAGGAGCCGCTCCATCCGCGCATCCAGGCGGCGTTTGATTTCGGTTTCGATGTGCGGGGCGAAGTCGTCGATCACGTCTTGCAGGATCAATTGCGCGGCGGCACGCAGTTCGTCGTTCAGGTGCAGCATGACGTCAGCGCCTTGCTGGACGGATGATGCCGGAGCTGCGGCCGGAGCCGCGACAGGCGCGGGCGTCGGTGGTTCGATGATTGCAGCCCGTGGTTTGCCGCCGACCTGATCGAACAGCAACGGAATTTGACCTTCATCACTCGCCGGCTCGACAGTGTCGGTCAGCAGCGGTGGTTGCAGGTTGTCATCGCCGAGCAACTGGCGGATCGACTCGAGGTCGTCCAGCAGGTGTGCGGACTTTTGCAGCGGGTTTGACGTGTCCATCATGTGCTCAGAGTCGCTGTAAACGGTGATCTTGAAGAGGATAGCCCTGTTCGCGGTAGAAACGGAAACTCTCCCGCGCGGCCTGACGAATAGCCGGGTCTTCAACCACCACTTCGGCCACACGGGCAAAGCGCTGGGCAAAAGACGGGACTTTGAGGTCAAGATTGACCAGCAAGTCCTGGTGTTGTCCTGGATCGTCTCCCAGGCCGAGCACAATCAAACCGTCCGGTTCGCTTTCGGCGGGGCCGTGAGGCACGAAGCTTTCACCTTTGAACGCCCACAGGCGCGCATCGAGATCATCACGCTGGGCGGCATCGCTGCAATGCAGGTAGATGCGGTGGCCCATGCGCCAGGCTTTTTCGGTGAGCTTGCAGGCAAAATCCAGCCGCGCGGAAGGATCGGCGCTGGGCAGGATATAGAAATCGACTTTGGTCATTGCGGTTCCTGACGCCTGCGCGGCGTCATCCATGGACGCCGCCGCGCAGGGGTTTCAGTTTCAGGCTTTGGCGCGGTCCAGCAGGTATTGGGTCAGCAGTGGAACCGGGCGGCCAGTGGCGCCCTTGTCCTTGCCGCCGCTGGTCCAGGCCGTACCGGCGATGTCCAGGTGCGCCCAATTCAGGTTCTTGGTGAAGCGCGACAGGAAGCAGGCCGCGGTGATGGTGCCGGCTTTCGGGCCGCCAATGTTGGCGATGTCGGCGAACGGGCTGTCCAGCTGTTCTTGATATTCATCGAACAGCGGCAGTTGCCAGGCGCGGTCGTCAGCCTGTTGGCCTGCGCTCAGCAGCTGGCCGATCAGCTCGTCGTTGTTGCCCAGCAGACCCGAGGTGTGGGAGCCGAGGGCGACGACGCAGGCGCCGGTCAGGGTGGCGATGTCGATCACCGCTTGTGGCTTGAAGCGTTCGGAGTAGGTCAGGGCGTCGCACAGCACCAGACGGCCTTCGGCGTCGGTGTTGAGGATTTCCACGGTCTGGCCGCTCAGGGTGGTGACGATATCGCCAGGGCGCGAAGCCTTGCCGCTCGGCATGTTCTCGGCGCAGGCGAGGATGCACACCAGGTTGATCGGCAGTTTCAGCTCGAGCACGGCACGCAAGGTACCGAACACGCTGGCTGCGCCGCCCATGTCGTACTTCATCTCGTCCATGCCGGCGCCCGGCTTGAGGCTGATACCGCCGGTGTCAAAGGTGATGCCCTTGCCGACCAATGCGTACGGCTTCTCGGATTTCTTGCCGCCGTTGTATTGCATGACGATCAGGCGCGGTGGCTGGGCGCTGCCCTGGCCAACGGCGTAGAACGAACCCATGCCCAGTTCCTTGATTTGTTTCTCATCAAGGATTTCGACTTTCAGGCCCTTGAACTCCTTGCCCAGGTTCTTCGCCTGCTCGGCGAGGAAAATCGGGTGGCAGATGTTCGGTGGCAGGTTGCCCAGGTCGCGGGTGAAGGACATGCCGTTGGCGATCGCGGTGGCGTGGGTCACGGCGCGTTCGACTTCAGCCTGGGCGGCCTTGATGGTCAGCAGGGTGATTTTCTTCAGGGCACGCGGGTCGGATTTCTGGCTCTTGAACTGCTCGAAGGTGTATTCGCCGTCAACCAGGGTTTCGGCCAGCAGACGGGTTTTGCCGTAGCTGTCACGGCCTTTGACCACGATTTCGTCCAGCGCCAGCGCGGCGTCGGTGCCACCCAGGCCTTTGAGGGTGTTCAGTGCGCCGGCGATGATTTTGCGGAACGGGCGGTCGCCCAGCTCGGCATCTTTACCCACGCCAACCAGCAACACGCGTTCGGCTTTGAGGTTTGGCAGGCTGTGCAGCAACAGGCTCTGACCCACCTTGCCGGCCAGGTCGCCACGCTTGAGGACTGCGCTGATCGCGCCGCCGCTGAGCTCGTCGATTTGTTTGGCGACGTTGCCGAGTGTCCGGCCTTCGCCGACGGCGACCACCAGGGTGGCGGTTTTCAACGTTTCTGGGCTAACGCTTTTTACAACCAGTTCCATGTCCGGGTCCCTGAATAAATGGTCAAAGTGCAGCGCGTCACGCAGTGCGCGCACGTTTGCCTCTCTACTATAGAAAGGCTGAAGAAAGACGCTGGTAGAAGGCCAGCGACAAAGGCCGCAGTTTGAACCTCGCTCGCAGCAACTGACAACCCTTGCGCGGGTGATCTTTACGTCATTACGCGCCTGCTTGAGCATGCGCAGTGACAGGCGCGGTCAATCACAGGATAATGCGCCATCTTTTTCGGCGGCTCAGCCCTGCGGGCCGCCCGATACGTTTGCTTGTTTGGCCGCCTTAGCCTGACAACCCTGGAGTGTCTGGTTTGATCGTCTTCCGTTATCTATCCCGCGAAGTCCTGTTGACCTTGAGCGCCGTCAGCGCCGTGCTGCTGGTCATCATCATGAGTGGGCGCTTCATCAAGTTCCTGGCTCAGGCCGCCTCGGGCGCCCTGGACCCAGGCTCGCTGTTCCTGATCATGGGCTTTCGTCTGCCGGGTTTCCTGCAACTGATTCTGCCTTTGGGGCTGTTTCTCGGGATCCTGCTGGCCTACGGTCGCTTGTACCTGGAAAGCGAAATGACCGTGCTCGCGGCGACCGGCATGAGCCAGCAGCGTCTGCTGGGCATGACCCTGTTTCCGGCAGCGCTGGTTGCCGTGATCGTGGCCTGGTTGAGCCTGAGCCTGGCACCGCAAGGCGCCAATCAGTTCCAGTTGCTGCTGAACAAGCAGGACGCGATGACCGAGTTCGACACGCTGGTGCCGGGCCGTTTTCAAGCGTTGCGCGACGGTTCTCGGGTGACGTACACCGAGCAGCTGTCTGATGACCGGATCAACCTGGGCGGCGTATTCATATCGGAAAAGCGCCTTTCCGCCGACCAGAAGGATCGCGGCATTTCCGTGCTGGTGGCCGAAAAGGGCCGTCAGGAAATCAAGGAGGACGGCAACCGTTACCTGATTCTCGATAATGGCTACCGTTACGACGGTAATCCGGGGCTGGCTGACTACCGTGCCATCAAGTACGACACCTACGGTGTGTTGCTGCCCAAGCCGGACGTCAGTGACGAAGTGACGGATCGCGATGCGATGTCGACCAGCACTCTGTTGAGCAAGCCGGAGGATATGAGTGCACGCGCCGAGCTTGAGTGGCGTTTGTCGTTGCCGTTGCTGGTGTTTATCGTGACGTTGATGGCTGTGCCACTGGCGCGGGTCAATCCGCGTCAGGGTCGATTCCTCAAGTTGCTGCCGGCGATTCTGCTTTATATGGCTTATCTGACCATCCTGATCGCCGCACGCGGCGCTCTGGAGAAAGGCAAGATCCCGCAGGCGCTGGGTTTGTGGTGGGTTCACGGGATATTCCTGGCCATTGGCCTGGGACTGCTCTACTGGGAGCCGTTGCGTTTGAAAATGGCGAGTCGCCGCAGTGCGCTGGAGGTGACCCGTGGTTAAGCTCGATCGCTACATTGGTAGCAGTGTTTTCATGGCGATCCTGGCGGTACTGGGGATCATTCTGGGTCTGGCGACCTTGTTTGCCTTCATCGACGAGATGAGTGACGTCAGTGATACCTACACCCTCACCGACGTATTGAGCTACGTGGCGCTGACAGCGCCGCGTCGGGTCTATGACATGCTGCCGATGGCAGCGCTGATCGGCTGCCTGATCGGCCTGGGCAGTCTGGCCAGCAGCAGTGAACTGACCATCATGCGCGCCGCTGGAGTGTCCATCGGCCGGATTGTCTGGGCGGTGATGAAGCCAATGCTGGTGCTGATGCTGGCAGGCGTGCTGGTCGGCGAGTACGTTGCGCCAGCCGCGGAAAATGTGGCCCAGGCCAATCGCTCCCTGGCTCAGGGCATTGGTGATGCGCAGAGCGCCAAGCACGGTATGTGGCACCGCCAGGGTGATGAGTTCATTCACATAAACTCGGTGCAGCCGGATGGCATTCTGTACGGTGTGACTCGCTATCGTTTTGACCGCGAGCGTCACATGCTGACCTCGAGCTTCTCCAAGCGTGCGCAGTTCGAAACAGATCATTGGCAGCTGAATGACGTCACCACCACCGTGTTCCACGACGGCAGTACCGAAGTGGTCACTGCCCCGCAAGAACGCTGGGACGTACCGTTGAGCCCGCAACTGCTTAACACCGTAATCATGGCGCCGGAATCGTTGTCGATCAGCGGTTTGTGGGGTTACATCCACTATCTGGCCGATCAGGGCCTGAACAATGGCCGTTACTGGCTGGCATTTTGGGTCAAGGTGTTGCAGCCACTGGTCACCGTTGCCCTGGTGTTGATGGCAATCTCCTTTATCTTCGGCCCGCTGCGTTCGGTAACCCTGGGGCAGCGCGTGTTCACCGGTGTGCTGGTTGGCTTTACCTTCCGTATCGCTCAGGATTTGCTCGGGCCTTCAAGCCTGGTCTTCGGCTTCTCACCGTTGTTCGCGGTGTTGGTTCCGGCCGGTATTTGCGCGGTGGCCGGTCTCTGGTTGTTGCGCCGAGCCGGTTGATCGCAGGTATTTTCTGTCCTGACTGACACTCAAACGCCCCGTTCGCAAGAGCGGGGCGTTTTTGTATCCAATACCGTTGACCTGTGAACGTGACGCTTGCGTCGTGTATCAGGTACAATTCCCGGCTATTTTTCGGCGGGCTATGCCTGCAGCCTTTTTGAGTGTTGATCCGTGAGTGATTTGAGTCATATCCGCAATTTCTCCATCATCGCCCACATTGACCATGGCAAGTCGACTCTGGCCGATCGCTTCATCCAGATGTGCGGCGGCCTGGCCGAGCGTGAAATGGAAGCCCAGGTACTGGACTCCATGGACCTTGAGCGTGAACGCGGGATCACCATCAAGGCACACAGCGTTACCCTGTATTACACTGCCCGCGATGGCATCAAGTACCAGCTGAACTTCATTGACACCCCCGGCCACGTTGACTTTACCTATGAAGTCAGCCGGTCGCTGGCGGCCTGTGAAGGTGCCTTGCTGGTGGTCGATGCCGGTCAGGGTGTCGAGGCGCAATCGGTTGCCAACTGCTACACGGCGATCGAGCAGGGCCTGGAAGTGATGCCGGTCCTGAACAAGATCGACCTGCCGCAGGCTGATCCGGACCGCGTCAAAGAAGAAATCGAAAAAATCATCGGCATCGATGCCACCGATGCGGTCGAGTGCAGTGCCAAGACTGGCCTGGGCGTTGACGAGGTGCTCGAGCGTCTGGTCAAGACCATTCCTGCGCCAACCGGCAACATCGAAGATCCGCTGCAAGCGTTGATCATCGACTCCTGGTTCGACAACTACCTGGGCGTTGTTTCCCTGGTACGCGTGCGCCACGGTTGCGTGAAGAAGGGCGATAAAATTCTGGTCAAGTCCACCGGCAAGGTCCACCTCGTGGACAGCGTCGGTGTCTTCAACCCGAAACACACCGCCACCGTTGACCTGAAGGCCGGCGAAGTGGGCTTCATCATCGCCGGTATCAAGGACATTCACGGTGCACCGGTCGGTGACACCCTGACCTTGAGCTCCACCCCCGACGTTGACGTGCTGCCCGGCTTCAAACGCATTCAGCCGCAGGTTTACGCCGGCCTGTTTCCGGTCAGCTCCGACGATTTCGAAGATTTCCGTGAAGCCCTGCAAAAGCTCACGCTCAACGATTCGTCCCTGCAGTACACCCCGGAAAGCTCCGACGCCCTGGGCTTCGGCTTCCGTTGCGGGTTCCTAGGCATGCTGCACATGGAGATCATCCAGGAGCGCCTGGAGCGCGAGTACGACCTGGACCTGATCACCACTGCGCCGACAGTTATTTTTGAGCTGTTGCTGAAAACCGGTGAAACGATTTACGTCGACAACCCGTCCAAGCTACCGGACCTGTCGTCCATTGAAGACATGCGCGAGCCAATCGTTCGGGCAAACATTCTTGTGCCGCAAGAGCACCTGGGCAACGTCATTACCCTGTGCATCGAGAAACGTGGCATTCAGCACGACATGCTGTTCCTCGGTAGCCAGGTCCAGGTGACCTACGATTTGCCGATGAACGAAGTGGTCCTGGACTTCTTCGACCGTCTGAAATCCACCAGTCGCGGCTATGCTTCGCTGGATTACCATTTCGATCGTTATCAATCAGCTAATCTGGTGAAACTGGATGTGCTGATCAACGGTGACAAGGTCGACGCCCTGGCGCTGATCGTGCACAAGGATAACGCGCACTACAAAGGTCGCCAGTTGACCGAGAAGATGAAAGAGCTGATTCCGCGCCAGATGTTCGACGTCGCGATCCAGGCCGCCATTGGCGGGCAGATCATTGCGCGAACCTCCGTCAAGGCACTCAGAAAGAACGTATTGGCCAAATGCTACGGCGGTGACGTCAGCCGTAAGCGCAAGCTGTTGGAAAAGCAGAAGGCCGGTAAAAAACGCATGAAGCAGGTCGGTAACGTGGAAATTCCACAAGAAGCCTTCCTCGCTGTGCTCAGGTTGGATAGTTAGGTCCTATGTCACTAAATTTCCCGCTGTTGCTGGTCATCGCCGTCCTCGTTTGCGGCCTGTTGGGGTTGCTCGACCTGGTTTTCCTGGCGCCGCGTCGGCGTGCCGCCATTACCTCCTATCAGGGCAGCGTCGGCGAGCCGGATATGATGGTGGTCGAGAAACTGAACAAAGAACCGATGCTGGTTGAATACGGCAAATCGTTCTTTCCGGTGCTGTTCATCGTGTTGGTGTTGCGTTCGTTCCTGGTGGAGCCGTTCCAGATTCCGTCTGGTTCGATGAAACCGACCCTGGACGTTGGCGATTTCATTCTGGTGAACAAGTTTTCTTACGGGATCCGCTTGCCGGTGCTCGATACGAAAGTCATCCAGGTCGGTGATCCGCAGCGTGGCGATGTGATGGTGTTCCGTTACCCAAGTGATCCGAACGTCAACTACATCAAGCGTGTAGTGGGCCTGCCGGGCGACAGGATTCGTTACACCGCCGACAAGCGTCTGTTCGTCAACGGTGAGTCGATCGCTGAACTGCTGGTCGGCTCCGAGCCGGGCACGTTGGGCAGTGCCGAGCTCTACAAGGAAAAACTCGGCGAAGCCGAGCACCTGATCCGCAAGGAAATGAGCCGCTACCGCGCAACCCCAGACCATCAGTGGACCGTGCCTGCCGGGCACTACTTCATGATGGGCGACAACCGCGACAACTCCAACGACAGTCGCTACTGGGATGATCCAAGTATTCCCAAGGATCTGCTGGGCATGGTTCCCGACAAGAATATCGTCGGCAAGGCCTTCGCGGTCTGGATGAGCTGGCCGGAACCCAAACTCAGTCACCTGCCGAATTTCTCGCGGGTTGGCCTGATCAAGTAATCACACCCACGGCGCTGTTGAACACAGCGCCGAATGCATTTCTGGAGCCTGCAGAAGGTCACCGAAAAGCATGAAGCCAACGATATTCAGGATGTAATTTTTGAACACAGCGTTAATTGTCCAAGAGCCTAGCAGCGTTGCTGTGATGGACGTCGACCACGAACTCAGCGTGGGTCAACCGTGAGCGTCTCTTTAAGCCGTCTCGAGCGTCAGCTCGGTTATACCTTCAAGGACCAGGAACTGATGGTTCTGGCCCTGACGCATCGCAGCTTTGCCGGGCGCAACAACGAACGCCTGGAATTCCTCGGTGATGCCATTCTCAACTTTGTCGCCGGTGAAGCGCTGTTCGACCGCTTTCCGCTGGCTCGCGAAGGCCAGCTGTCGCGTTTGCGCGCACGCCTGGTCAAAGGTGAGACGCTGGCAGTATTGGCGCGTGGTTTCGACCTGGGCGAGTACCTGCGTCTGGGCTCTGGTGAGCTGAAGAGCGGTGGTTTTCGCCGTGAATCGATCCTCGCCGATGCCCTCGAAGCGCTGATCGGTGCGATCTACCTGGATGCCGGCATGGACATGGCGCGCGAACGCGTACTGGCCTGGCTGACGTCCGAGTTCGACAGCCTGACGCTGGTCGACACCAACAAAGATCCAAAGACCCGCCTGCAAGAGTTCTTGCAGTCGCGTGCCTGTGAACTGCCGCGTTACGAAGTGGTGGATATCCAGGGTGAGCCGCATTGCCGGACGTTCTTCGTCGAATGCGAAATCACCTTACTGAACGAAAAAAGCCGAGGTCAGGGTGTGAGTCGTCGTATTGCCGAACAGGTAGCGGCCGCCGCAGCACTGATAGCCCTGGGCGTGGAGAATGGCCATGACTGATTCAACTGCAACTCGCTGTGGCTATGTCGCCATCGTCGGCCGCCCGAACGTGGGCAAATCCACGCTGCTGAACCACATCCTGGGTCAGAAGCTGGCAATCACCTCGCGCAAACCGCAAACCACTCGTCACAACATGCTCGGGATCAAGACCGAAGGCGCCGTGCAGGCGGTCTACGTCGACACACCCGGCATGCACAAAGGTGGCGAGAAAGCCCTGAACCGCTACATGAACAAGACCGCTTCGGCGGCGTTGAAAGACGTCGACGTGGTGATCTTCGTGGTTGACCGCACCCGCTGGACCGACGAGGACCAGATGGTTCTCGAGCGCGTTCAGTATGTGACGGGCCCGTTGATCGTGGCGCTGAACAAGACCGACCGCATCGAAGACAAAGCCGAACTGATGCCGCACCTCAGCTGGTTGCAGGAACAGCTGCCGAACGCGCAGATCATTCCGATTTCGGCTCAGCACGGGCACAACCTCGATGCGCTGGAGCGAGTGATCGCCGATCACCTGCCGGAAAACGATCACTTCTTCCCGGAAGACCAGATCACCGACCGCAGCAGCCGTTTCCTCGCCGCCGAACTGGTACGCGAGAAAATCATGCGCCAAATGGGGGCCGAGCTGCCGTACCAGATCACCGTGGAAATCGAAGAGTTCAAGCAGCAGGGCAAGACCCTGCACATCCATGCGCTAATCCTCGTCGAGCGTGACGGCCAGAAGAAAATCATCATTGGCGACAAGGGCGAGCGGATCAAGCGCATCGGCACCGAAGCGCGCAAGGACATGGAGCTGCTGTTCGACTCCAAGATCATGCTCAACCTTTGGGTCAAAGTGAAAGGCGGCTGGTCCGACGACGAACGCGCCCTGCGTTCGCTGGGTTACGGCGACCTGTAATCCCCGGATCTGGATGCACAAAGATCCCCCTGTGGGAGCGAGCCTGCTCGCGATAGCGGTCTGTCAGTCAACATCTATGTTGAATATCAGGCCCTCATCGCGAGCAGGCTCGCTCCCACAGTGGTTTGGGGCTGTCAATAAAACCGCGCTCCCTCATTGAGAACTCCGATTCCCATGTCCCAATCGCCACCAACCGGCCAACTCGCCTACGTGCTCCATAGCCGCGCCTACCGCGAAAGCAGCGCGTTGGTGGATTTCCTCACGCCGCAAGGTCGGCTGCGGGCGGTGTTGCGCAGTGCGCGGGGCAAGGCTGGAACCTTGGCGCGGCCATTTGTACCGCTGGAAGTCGAGTTCCGTGGTCGGGGTGAGCTGAAGAACGTCGGGCGCATGGAAAGCGCCGGCGTCTCCACCTGGCTCAATGGTGAAGCCTTGTTCAGCGGTCTCTACCTCAATGAGCTGCTGATCCGCCTGCTGCCGTCCGAAGATCCTCATCCCGGAGTATTCGATCACTACGCCGCGACCTTGCTGGCCCTCGCCGAAGGGCGTCCGCTGGAACCCTTGCTGCGTTCGTTCGAGTGGCGGTTGCTGGATGATCTGGGCTACGGCTTTGCGCTGAACGCGGATATCCATGGCGAACCTGTCGCGCCCGACGGCCTGTACCGCTTGCAGGTCGATGCGGGTCTGGAACGGGTCTACCTGTTGCAACCCGGTCTGTTCAACGGCACCGAACTGCTGGCCATGGCTGACGCTGACTGGAGCGCGCCGGGTGCGTTGTCTGCCGCCAAACGCTTGATGCGTCAGGCGTTGGCCGTTCATCTGGGCGGTCGCCCTCTTGTGAGTCGCGAGTTGTTTCGAAAGCCGTAAGCCCGACGTGTATGCTGTGCACCGAACTTTCTCTTCTTCTGGAGCGCTTCCGTGACCACCAGCAATCGCATTCTTCTTGGCGTGAACATTGACCACGTTGCCACCCTGCGTCAGGCCCGGGGTACGCGTTACCCTGATCCTGTGAAAGCAGCGCTGGACGCGGAAGAGGCGGGCGCTGACGGGATCACCGTGCACTTGCGTGAAGATCGCCGGCACATTCAGGAGCGCGACGTACTGCTGCTCAAGGACGTGTTGCAAACCCGCATGAACTTCGAGATGGGCGTGACTGAGGAGATGATGGCGTTCGCCGAGCGCATCCGTCCGGCGCACATTTGCCTGGTCCCGGAAACCCGTCAGGAACTGACCACCGAAGGCGGTCTGGATGTCGCGGGGCAGGAGTCGCGGATCAAGGCGGCGGTGGATCGTCTGGCGAAAATCGGCTGCGAAGTGTCGCTGTTCATCGACGCCGATGAGCGCCAGATCGAAGCGTCGAAGCGCGTTGGCGCACCGGCCATCGAATTGCACACGGGCCGTTATGCGGACGCCGAGACACCGACTGCGGTGGCTGAAGAGCTGAAACGTGTGGCGGATGGCGTGGCGTTTGGCCTGACTCAAGGCCTGATCGTCAACGCCGGTCACGGCCTGCACTACCACAACGTCGAAGCGGTTGCGGCGATCAAAGGCATCAACGAACTGAACATTGGCCACGCGCTGGTGGCGCATGCGTTGTTCGTCGGGTTCAAGTCGGCAGTTTCGGAGATGAAAGCGCTGATTCTGGCGGCTGCTACGAAGGCCTGAAGACCACTCTGAAACCCTGTGGGAGCGAGCTTGCTCGCGATAGCGGTCTGTCAGTCACCATCATGTTGAATGTCAGGCCCTCATCGCGAGCAAGCTCGCTCCCACATTTGGTTTGGGGGGGCGCCTAGAGCGGTGGGTTTTCTTCCGGCGGCTTGGTCTTGTCGATGCCCGGCACGTGCAGGTTGCCTTGGGCGACCTGATCACCCTCAAGCTGCGGCTGCGTGACCCACGTCAGGATGTCGTAGTAACGCCGGATGTTCGCCACAAAATGCACTGGCTCACCGCCACGGGCGTAGCCATAGCGGGTTTTGCTGTACCACTGTTTCTGCGACAGGCGCGGCAGGATCTTTTTCACATCCAGCCACTTGTCCGGATTCAGCCCTTCCTTGGCCGCGAGTTTGCGCGCGTCATCCAGGTGACCGCTGCCGACGTTGTAGGCTGCCAGCGCAAACCACGTACGATCCGGCTCCTGGATCGAGTCGTCCAGTTGATCCTTCATGTAAGCCAGGTACTTCGCGCCACCCATGATGCTTTGCTTGGCGTCCAGGCGATTGGACACGCCCATGGCCTGCGCGGTGTTCTGGGTCAGCATCATCAGGCCGCGAACGCCGGTCTTTGAGGTCACCGCCGGTTGCCACAGCGATTCCTGATAACCGATCGCCGCCAGCAGCCGCCAGTCGACTTTCTCTTCCTTGGCCGACGCCTTGAAGTGTTTCTCGTACTTGGGCAGCCGTTGCTGCAAGTGCTGGGCGAAGGTGTAGGCGCCCATGTAACCGAGTACATCGACGTGCCCGTAATAGCGGTCTTTCAGGCGTTGCAGGGTGCCGTTTTTTTCCGCCTTGTCGAGGAAGGCGTTGATCTCGTTGAGCAGGCTGTTGTCATCACCGGCGGCCACCGCCCAGCTCTGGTTGCTGGCGTCGCCCAGGTCGAAGGCGACCCGCGCATTAGTGAAGTAGACCTGGTTCATGGCGACTTCGTTGGAATCGACCAGCGTCAGATCGATCTGACCTTCGTCAACCATGCGCAGCAGGTCAACGACCTCAACCGCGTCGGACTCTTCGTATTCAATGCTGGGGTATTGCTTTTTCAGCGCTGCCAGTTGATCGGCGTGGGTGCTGCCCTTGAGCACCATGATTGTCTTTCCGACCAGGTCCGCCGCATTGGTTGGCCGCGATTGGCCGTTGCGGTAGATGATCTGTGGGGTGACTTCCAGATACGAGTGGGAAAACCTGACCTGCGCTTTGCGTTTCTCGCTGCTGACCAGACCGGCAGCAGCCAGCACCGGGCCGCCAGGTTTGCCTAACTGACCGTACAGATCGTCAAGGTTGTCCGCGGTTTCGATCTTGAGTGTCACCCCCAGATCGTCGGCGAAGCGCTTCACCAGCTCGTATTCGAAGCCGGTTTCACCGTTGCGATCCTGAAAGTAGGTGGCGGGGCTGTTACGGGTAACCACCCGCAGAACGCCATCCTCCTTTACGCGCTCCAGTGTGTTGGGTTTATCAACACAGCCACTGAGCATCAGGAAGAGTCCGGTTGCGATGAGCCATTTGGCGAATCGCGGACGCAAAGCCATTGGGAAAAACATCTGCGCAGTATACGCAAAGGACCACGACCGCCATATCTCGACAGTAAAGGGCTTGTCTGCTAGAGATTTCCAAACCCGGTGCAAGCCCGCGGGAACAGGCGCTCAGGCATGAATGTGACAACTGAAATAAGCCCCGGCGAGCAGCTTAATGAGCATGAGTTACAGGCGCTGAGCACCGGGCCGACGTTCGGACAATACCGGGTGTAGCGTTTCGGGTGCTGTCGCGGGCGGTTTAGGCTAGAATGCACGGCCTCAAAGCACACCCCCTTCCCGAGGCTGTCCCGAAGATGTTGATCCTGCGCGGCGCTCCTGCCCTTTCTGCCTTTCGCCACAGCAAACTCCTTGAGCAACTGAGCCAAAAGGTTCCAGCTGTCAGTGGCTTGTATGCGGAATTCGCTCACTTCGCCGAAGTTACCGGCGTCCTGACCGGCGACGAACAGCAGGTGCTTGCGCGCCTTCTGAAGTACGGTCCCAGCGTTCCGGTACAAGAGCCGACCGGCCGTCTGTTCCTGGTGTTGCCACGTTTTGGCACCATCTCGCCATGGTCGAGCAAGGCCAGCGACATCGCCCGCAACTGTGGCCTGGCGAAAATCCAGCGCCTGGAGCGCGGCATCGCTTTCTACGTGACCGGTGAGTTCACCGATGCACAAGCACAGCTTATTGCTGATGCGCTGCACGACCGCATGACCCAGATCGTGCTGGAAAACCTCGAGCAGGCTGCCGGCCTGTTCAGTCACGCCGAACCGAAGCCGCTGACGGCGATCGACATTCTGGGTGGCGGTCGCGCCGCGTTGGAAAAAGCCAACGTCGAACTGGGCCTGGCCCTGGCTGAAGACGAGATCGATTACCTGGTCAACGCCTTCATCGGCTTGAAGCGCAACCCGCACGACATCGAATTGATGATGTTCGCCCAGGCGAACTCCGAGCACTGCCGTCACAAGATCTTCAACGCCAGTTGGGACATCGACGGTCAGAGCCAGGAAAAAAGCCTGTTCGGCATGATCAAGAACACCTACGTGATGCACAGCGAAGGCGTTCTGTCGGCTTACAAGGACAACGCCTCGGTGATCGTCGGCAACGTCGCCGGCCGCTTCTTCCCGGACCCTGAAACCCGCCAGTACGGCGCGGTGCAGGAACCGGTGCACATCCTGATGAAAGTCGAGACTCACAACCACCCGACCGCGATTGCCCCGTTCCCGGGCGCATCCACCGGTTCCGGCGGCGAGATCCGCGACGAAGGCGCGACCGGTCGCGGCGCCAAGCCGAAGGCTGGTCTGACCGGTTTCACCGTGTCCAACCTGCAAATCCCGGGCTTCGAACAGCCATGGGAAGTGCCGTACGGCAAACCCGAGCGCATCGTTACCGCGCTGGACATCATGATCGAAGGCCCATTGGGCGGCGCGGCATTCAACAACGAATTCGGCCGTCCGGCGCTGACCGGTTACTTCCGTACCTTCGAACAATCCATCACCACCCCGCGTGGCGATGAAGTGCGCGGTTACCACAAGCCAATCATGTTGGCCGGCGGCATGGGTAACATCCGTGCCGAACACGTACAGAAAGGCGAAATCCTCGTTGGCTCCAAGCTGATCGTGCTCGGCGGCCCGGCGATGCTGATCGGTCTGGGCGGCGGCGCGGCTTCCTCCATGGCCACCGGCACGAGTTCGGCGGACCTGGACTTTGCTTCGGTACAACGCGAAAACCCGGAAATGGAACGCCGTTGCCAGGAAGTCATCGACCGTTGCTGGCAGTTGGGTGAACACAACCCGATCAGCTTCATCCATGACGTCGGCGCGGGCGGTCTGTCCAACGCCTTCCCGGAACTGGTCAACGATGGCGACCGTGGCGGCCGCTTCGAACTGCGCAACATTCCAAACGACGAGCCGGGCATGGCCCCGCACGAAATCTGGAGTAACGAATCCCAGGAGCGCTACGTTCTGGCGGTCGGCCCGGCCGACTTCGAACGCTTCAAGGCAATCTGCGAACGTGAGCGTTGCCCGTTCGCGGTGGTCGGCGAAGCGACTGCCGAGCCACAACTGACGGTCACTGACAGCCACTTCGGCAACAGCCCGGTGGACATGCCACTCGAAGTGCTGCTGGGCAAAGCCCCGCGCATGCACCGTTCGGCTGTTCGTGAAACCGAGCTGGGCGATGACTTCGATCCATCGACCCTGGCCATTGCCGACTGCGTCGAGCGCGTTCTGCATCACCCGGCCGTGGCCAGCAAAAGCTTCCTGATCACCATCGGCGACCGCACCATCACCGGCCTCGTGGCCCGTGACCAGATGGTCGGCCCGTGGCAGGTACCAGTGGCTGACGTTGCCGTCACCGCTACCAGCTTCGACGTTTACACCGGTGAAGCCATGGCCATGGGCGAGCGCACTCCGCTGGCACTGCTGGACGCTCCGGCGTCGGGCCGCATGGCCATCGGCGAAACCCTGACCAACATCGCCGCATCGCGCATCGGCAAGATCTCTGACATCAAACTGTCGGCGAACTGGATGTCGGCTGCGGGTCACCCGGGCGAAGACGCGCGTCTGTACGACACCGTCAAAGCAGTCGGCATGGAACTGTGCCCAGAGCTGGGCATCACCATTCCGGTGGGCAAGGACTCGATGTCCATGGCCACGCGCTGGAATGACGAAGGCGTCGACAAGACTGTGACTTCGCCAATGTCCCTGATCGTGACCGGTTTCGCGCCAGTGACTGACATCCGTCAGACCATGACCCCGCAACTGCGCATGGATAAAGGCACCACCGACCTGATCCTGATCGACCTGGGTCGTGGCCAGAACCGCATGGGCGCTTCGATCCTCGCCCAGGTTCACGGCAAGCTCGGCAAGCAGGCACCGGACGTCGATGACGCCGAAGACCTGAAGGCCTTCTTCGCGGTGATCCAGGGCCTCAACGCTGACGGTCACCTGCTGGCTTACCACGACCGTTCCGACGGTGGTCTGCTGACCAGCGTGGTGGAAATGGCCTTTGCCGGCCACTGCGGTCTGAGCCTGAACCTCGACGGTCTGGCCGAAACCTCGGCTGACATCGCTGCGATCCTGTTCAACGAAGAGCTGGGTGCGGTGATTCAGGTTCGTCAGGACTCGACGCCGGACATCCTCGCGCAGTTCAGCGCGGCGGGCCTGGGCGACTGCGTGTCGGTGATCGGTCAGCCGATGAACAACAGCGAGATCAGCATCACCTTCAACGGCGAAACCGTGTTCGAAGGTCAGCGTGGTCTGCTGCAACGTCAGTGGGCTGAAACCAGCTACCAGATCCAGCGTCTGCGTGACAACGCCGACTGCGCCGACCAAGAATTCGACGTGCTGCTGGAAGAAGACAACCCGGGCTTGAGCGCCAAGCTGAGCTACGACGTCAATCAGGACGTCGCTGCGCCTTACATCAAGAAAGGCATTCGCCCACAGGTTGCCGTACTGCGTGAGCAGGGCGTCAACGGTCAGGTGGAAATGGCGGCAGCGTTCGACCGTGCCGGTTTCAACGCGATCGACGTGCACATGAGCGACATTCTGGCCGGCCGTGTCGACCTGAACGAGTTCAAAGGTCTGGTGGCGTGCGGTGGCTTCTCCTACGGTGACGTGCTGGGTGCCGGTGAAGGCTGGGCGAAATCGGCGCTGTTCAACAGCCGTGCTCGCGATGCGTTCCAGGGCTTCTTCGAACGTACCGACAGCTTCACCCTCGGTGTGTGCAACGGTTGCCAGATGATGTCCAACCTGCACGAACTGATTCCGGGCAGCGAGCTCTGGCCGCACTTTGTGCGTAACCGTTCCGAGCAGTTCGAAGCCCGTGTGGCAATGGTTCAGGTTCAGGAGTCGAACTCGATCTTCCTGCAGGGCATGGCCGGTTCGCGCATGCCAATCGCCATCGCTCACGGTGAAGGTCATGCCGAGTTCGCCAGCGAAGAAGCATTGCTGCAAGCGGATCTGTCGGGTTGCGTGGCGATGCGTTTCGTCGATAACCATGGCAAGGTCACTGAAAGCTACCCGGCCAACCCGAACGGCTCGCCGCGCGGGATCACCGGTTTGACCAGCCGTGACGGTCGCGTGACGATCATGATGCCGCACCCGGAGCGGGTGTTCCGCGCCGTGCAGAACTCGTGGCGCTCGGAAGAGTGGAACGAAGACGCGCCGTGGATGCGTATGTTCCGTAACGCTCGTGTATGGGTTAACTAAGCGCTGTGTATAAGCTCAGTTTTTTTGTTCCTCAGAGCCATGTTGAGGTGGTCAAGGGGGCTGTGTTCGCTGCGGGTGGTGGGCGGATCGGTGCTTATGATCACTGTTCCTGGCAGGTGCTTGGGTTGGGTCAGTTTCGCCCTTTGGACGGTAGTCAGCCGTTTATTGGGCAGGCGGGGCTGGTCGAGCAGGTGGAGGAGTGGAAGGTTGAGCTGGTGGTCAGCGATGAGTTGATTGGTGCTGTGGTGGAGGCTCTGAAGCAGAGTCATCCCTATGAGACGCCGGCTTACGAGGTGTGGCGGTTGGAAGATTTCTGATCTTCCCGCCGTTGGAATGAGAAACCCGCTGATTCGTCAGCGGGTTTTTTATTGCCCGGGATTTGATGGAGTACTCGCTCCACTGTGGGAGCGAGCTTGCTCGCGATGGCGGCCTGACAGCCGACCAATCTCTCGCAGATGTACACCAATCAAACTGTGGGAGCGGGCTTGCTCGCGAAGGCGGCCTGACAGCCGACCTATCTTTCGCAGATGTACACCAATCAAAACTGTGGGAGCGAGCCTGTTCGCGATGGCGGCCTGACAGCCGACCAATCTCCCGCAGATGTACACCAATCAAAACTGTGGGAGCGAGCCTGCTCGCGATGGCGGCCTGATAGCCGACTAATCTCTTGTTGGTGTACATATCCATTCCTGCGGTAACGGCGGCTTATGGTTTCGCTTTTACAGCGACTCCCTTTGGCAAGCGCCCCAAAGGAAGCAAAGGTCTTCGCCCCAAGCGTACGGCACCTCGCCTAGGCTCGGCGTTCCCTCGCTCCGGCATTCATCAGGGGGCATCGCCTACGGTCTGCTTCGCGACGACCTCCTCTCGATGTGTCCGGCTGCGCCGTACGGCGCTGCGCGCCAACCCCCTGATGAACACCTCCACTCGGCCTCCCGACGGGGCGGGTGGATCAAGATCAACAGCAAAGCACGGCGGCCTACCGGCCGGCCTGAGTGGTAAAGGCGCGCCGCTGGTGATGATCTTCGTAGGAGCTGCCGCAGGCTGCGATCTTTTGATCTGGCTCGATCGTTCCTGCGTTATTGGGGTTTGTGTAATGCCCGTAGGAAGAGGCAAGAACTCGGTGACAGCATCGCGGGCGACGTAGAAATCTCTGACATGTCTTTCAGGTTGCCGCTCGGAAGCACCGCGTCTAGCCTTTGAACGTCGCTGACAATTCAGCGACAGGGTGTGAGAACCCGGGAAATTCAGTAGGCGCAAAGCGCTGGCTCTACCATAATCGTCGCCGACGTTTTTCGTCTGCGCCTTGCGTTATGGCGGCTGTGTGCGGGCAGACTTCGGTCTGGCCGGGTGCCTACTACCGGTATTCTCACCCCGTTCACAGCTGCCACCTCTTTGCCGAGTGAGACCGGAAAGTCGTGGCTCCCACTTCAGTAGGAGTAAAAAATGGACAAGTTGATCCCCGATCCGCCAGACCACGACGACGTTTCCCCCTACGAATCCCTCGATTCAAAAAAGCTCCACGACGCCGCGCACCGCGCCCTTGATCACTACCTGAAACCCACTCTCGCCAAACTGCGCTTCAGCGATCTGCGCTCGGACCGTTTGTTCAGTGTTGCGCCCGATGTGGGCCTCGAAGCCCTGCTGGCCAATGCCGCGGAAGATCTGGCGTCGGTCAAGGTCATGGCTGCCGACCTGGCATTCGAGATCGAAGGCTCGCGACGTAGCGTGGCGTTGGCGATTTGTCGGATGGTCGATGGCGCTCTGTTGTTGGTGGACAAGGCGCTGGATGACTACAACCCGTCGGAGTCGGAGCAGTTCTACGTCAAAGAGTAGGTCCGTTTTACATCGCGAAATAAAAGAGCCGCTGAGCCGGAAACGATCAGCGGTTCTTTTGTGAGCCATGGAATCTTCGGCGTCCGGGAGGGCCTCATCGCGAGCAAGCTCGCTCCCACAGTTGATCTTTGTCGTACTGCAGATAGCGGTCGCTTCGAAGATTCAGTGTGGGAGCGAGCTTGCTCGCGATGGCGACCTGTCAGGCGCCAACGATTTAAACCTTGGCGCTAACCTCACTGCGATTCACCAGCGCTTCAAGTGCCTCACTCAAACTCAGCGCTTTATCACCAACCAAAAGGTGCCACACGCCCCCGTCCAACGCACTCAAACCTTGGCAACCCAAGTCCTTGAGCTGACATTCCGACAGCGCTTTACCATCCGCCAGTTGCAGACGAATCCGCGTCATCGCCACGCAGTCCAGTTGCAACACGTTATCGCTGCCGCCCAAGGCGTTCAGCCATTTCTGCGCTTCTGGTGTCGCCACGGGCGCCGCTTTCGGGGCTTCTTCGACCACCACAACAGCGGCTACCACTGCAGAACCCGCCGTCGGCATGGCCTGTCGAATCTCATCGGCAATGCTGTCGGCCAGCGGCCCGACCACCACCTGCAAACTGCCGCCCTTGCCGGGGCGGACCACGGCCATGGCGCCGAGGGCTTTCAATTTGCTGTCGGAGGCTTTGTTGCGGTCGACCATTTCCAGGCGCAAGCGTGTGGTGCAGGCGCCGATGGTGATCAGGTTTTCAGCACCGCCTAAGGCTTGGATGTACGCCCCGGCCCGCTGGTTTTCGCTCAGCACAGTTTTTTCACCGACAACGACGCCTTCGCGCCCCGGCGTCTTCAGGTTGAAGCGACGGATGCAGAAGTCGAACACTACGTAGTAGATCACTGCGTACGCGAGGCCTACCGGGAGCACCCGCCAACCGTTGGTGGACTTGCCCCAGCCCAGCGCCATGTCGATGGCGCCGCCGGAGAAGGTGAAGCCCAAGTGGATGTTCAGCGCGTTGGTGATGGCCATCGCCATGCCGGTCAGCAGGGCGTGCAGCAAATACAGCAGCGGCGCGAGGAACATGAAGGCGAATTCGATCGGCTCGGTGACGCCGGTCAGGAATGAGGTCAGGGCCATCGACAGGAAGATCCCGCCCATCACTTTGCGGCGTTCCGGCAGGGCGTTGCGGTACATCGCCAGGCACGCGGCGGGCAGGCCGAAGATCATCATCGGGAACATCCCGGTCATGAACTGGCCGCCCTTCGGGTCGCCGGCAAAGTAGCGCGCCAGGTCGCCGGTCACGACTGCGCCGGTGGTCGGGTCGGTGAAGCTGCCGAAGATGAACCACGCCATGTTGTTGAGGATGTGGTGCAGGCCGGTGATGATCAGCAAGCGGTTGAACACGCCGAAGACGAACGCGCCGATGCTGCCGCTTTCCAGCAGCAATTGGCCGAAGCTGTTGATGCCGTGCTGGATCGGTGGCCAGATCAAACCGAAGACCACGCCGAGGCCGACAGCAGTGAACCCGGTGGCAATCGGCACGAAGCGCCGGCCGCCGAAGAACGCCAGGTATTCCGGCAGCTTGATGTCCTTGAAGCGGTTGTACAGCGCGCCGGCCATCAGACCGCTGATGATCCCGGCGAGCATGCCCATGTTGATGCTCGCATCCAGCACCTTGAGCGTGGAGACCATCACCAGGTAACCAATCGCCCCGGCGAGCCCGGCGGTGCCGTTGTTGTCCCTGGCGAAACCGACCGCGATGCCGATGGCGAAGATCAGCGCCAGGTTGGCGAAGATCACTTGCCCGGCGTCGTGGATGATCGCGATGTTCAGCAAGTCAGTGTCGCCCAGACGCAGCAACAGGCCGGCAATCGGCAGGATCGCAATGGGCAGCATCAGCGCCCGTCCGAGGCGCTGCAAGCCTTCGATGAAGAGTTGGTACATGGCGTATCTCCCTGGGTTTTTTGTTTTTCTAGTAGCTGTTGTTCAGCTCAGAGGCCAATGTTGATGACAGGCGTGGCGTACGGCGGTGGCGCTGCTCAGGTTGAGCAGGGTGGCGCTGAAGTGTCGGCAGTCGACGGCGTCCAGTTGGCGAACGCGCTCCTTGATTTCACCGACTTGCGGCGGACTGACGGACAGCTCACGGATACCCAGGCCAATCAGCACCGGGGTCGCCAGCGGGTCGGAGGCCAGTGCACCGCAAACGCCAACCCAGCGTTGATGTTTGGCGGCACCGGCGCAGGTCTGGGCGATCAGTCGCAACAGCGCCGGGTGCAAGGCATCGACCCGTGCGGCGAGGCCGGCGTGATCGCGGTCCATGGCCAGCGTGTACTGGGACAGGTCGTTGGTGCCGATGGACAGGAAGTCCGCGTGTTCTGCCAATTGCTCGGCAAGCAGCGCGGCGGCCGGGACTTCGATCATCACGCCCAGCTCTGGGCGTTGGGTCAGTTCCAGCTCGGCGCACAGTGCATCGAGGCGTTGGCGGATGTGCAGCAATTCGTCGACCTCGCTGACCATCGGCAACAGAATCCGGCAGCGCTGCAACGGGCTGACTTGCAGCAGTGCGCGCAGTTGTTGGTCGAGCAGTTCCGGGCGCACCTGCGCCATGCGAATTCCACGCAGACCTAGCACCGGGTTGGCTTCGGCTGGCAGTGGCAAATAGTCGAGCTGTTTGTCGCCACCGACGTCGATAGTGCGGATGATCACCGACTTGTCGCCCATGGCATCCAGCACCGCTTGATAAGCCTGGCGCTGTTCTTGTTCATCGGGCGCGGTCTGGCGATCGACGAACAGAAACTCGGTGCGCAACAGGCCGACGCCATCGGCGCCGCCCTTGTAGGCATCGGCGGCTTCGGCACTGGAGGCCACATTGGCCGCGACTTCGATGCGCAGACCATCGCGAGTGTGCGCCGGGTTATGGGCCTGAGCTTGCTGGCGTTCGCGGCGTTGCAGGTGTTCACGCTGGGCCTGAGCCACTTGTTCCAGGCGTTCACTGTTGGGCGTCAGCTCCAGGCGTCCGCCGTCGGCGTCCAGCACCACCGACTGGCCCTGCGGTTGATTGAGCAGTGACGAGCCGAGGGCAACCAGGCACGGCAGGCCTTTGCCACGGGCGAGAATCGCCACATGGGAGGTTGCGCCACCTTCGGCCATGCACAGTCCGGCGACGCCTTGCTGGCTCAGTTGCAGCAAATCGGAAGGGGTCAGTTCATGGGCGGCGACAATTGCGCCGGCCGGCACGTCGTAGTGCCAGTCCTGCCCGAGCAAGGCGCGCAGCACACGTTGCTTGAGGTCGCGCAGGTCGTTGGCGCGTTCGGCCAGCAGCGGGTTACCGAGTTTTTGCAGCACCTCGCACTGCACCTCGATCGACTGGCTCCAGGCGTGGGTTGCGGCGCTGCCCTGATCGATTGACTGGCTGGCCGCTTCAAGCAACGCCGGGTCTTCGAGCAGGGCCAAATGAGCGGCGAAGATCTGCTCTTCTTCGGTGTGCTTGTGCTTTTTGGCGTGGGACAGGGTTTCACGGATTTCGCTGCGAACCTGTTCCAGCGCGCGGTCGAGGGCTTGCAGTTGTTCTTCGGCGTTATGGCTGCCAGGGTCTTCCGGCAGGTGGATGGCGGCCAGTTGGAACAGCGGCCCGCCAACCAGGCCGGGCGCTGCGCATACACCGTGCAGCACGCCGGCTTCGGCAATGCGGGTGCGGTGGGCAATCGGCGTCGGCGCGGCGCTGTGGCTTTCGTCGTTGACCGCAGTGGACAAGGCGTTCAGCAAGGCTTGCAACGCTGCCTTGGCGTCCGCGCCTTTGCAACTGACCTGAACCTCGTCCTGCTCGCCAATCCCCAGGCCCATCAGCCCGATCAGGCTGTCGCACGACGCCGATTTACCGGCGAAATGCAGCTGCGATTTACTGTTGAACAGTTGCGCGGTCTGACGGATCAGCGCCGCTGGCCGTGCATGCAGACCGCCGCGATGGGTGATGCGAATATGCCCGTGAACTTCGGCGCCTGAGCTATCCACCTCGGTGTGCGCACTGTTTGTGGTTCTCGGCACGATGTGCAGCAGCGGCTCGCCGACCTTGACCGATTTGAGGGTGATCGGCAGCACCTGGAAGTCCTCGCTGTTGGTCAGGATCAGCAGGCTGACCAGGCTTTTGCAGCCTTGCGCGACCTGGTCCAGATCAAAGCGCAACAGCGCCTGGCCATTGCTGACTCGGGTGCCTTCCTTGACCAGCATCGAGAACCCTTCGCCCTGCAACTCGACGGTGTCCAGGCCCAAATGCAGCAGCAGTTCGGCGCCGTTGTCGGCGCGCAGGGTGACGGCGTGGCCGGTGCGGGCGACGTGCACCACCACCCCGGCACACGGCGCGTGCAGGGTGTTGTTCAGCGGGTCGATGGCGATCCCGTCGCCCATGGCGCCGCTGGCGAACACCGGGTCCGGAACCTTGGCGAGCGTGAGCACCGGGCCGCTGAGCGGGGCGCTGAGGGTCAGGTCTTTATTGTTGTTATGCATGGCTCGGTACTCGATCGGGCGTGTTAGTGGGTGCGGGTCACTTTGCTCAAGTGACGCGGCTGGTCCGGGTCCATGCCACGGGCGACCGCGAGGCCGGCCGCCATGACGTAGAAGCTCTGGATGGCGAGGATCGGGTCCAGCGCCGGATGTTCGGCGCGGCTCAGCGTCAGGTCGCGTTCGCTGACGTCATCCGGGGCGGCCAGCAACACGCGGGCACCGCGTTGGCGCATCTCGGCGGCGAGACTCAGCAGGCCTGCCTGCTCGGCGCCGCGCGGGGCGAACACCAGCAGTGGGTAGTTGTCGTCGATCAGTGCCATTGGCCCGTGTTTCACTTCGGCGCTGCTGAAAGCTTCGGCCTGAATCGCCGAGGTTTCCTTGAGTTTCAGTGCCGCTTCCTGAGCGATGGCAAACCCGGCACCACGGCCGATCACCATCAAGCGTTGGCAGTCACGCAGTACGTCGACAGCCAGGCTCCAGTCCTGAGTCGCGGCTTCGCGCAAACCTGCTGGCAGCGCGAGGCCGGCTTGCAGCAACTCGGCATCCTGCTTCCAGTGGGCGATCAAGCGCGCACTGGCGCTGAGGGTGGCGATGAAACTTTTGGTCGCGGCGACGCTGCTTTCGATGCCGGCGCACAGCGGCAGGCTGAACTCGCACGCGGCTTCCAGGGGCGAGTTCTCGGCATTGACCATCGAAATGCTCAAGGCGCCACGCTTGCGCAGCAGCCGCAGGCTGTTGACCAGATCCGGACTTTGCCCGGACTGCGAGAACGCAAACGCCACTTGGCCGCTGACCTTCAGCGGTGCTTGCTGCATGGTCACCACCGACATCGGCAGCGACGCCACCGGTATGCCCACGTGCTGCATGGTCAAGTAGGCGAAGTAGCTCGCGGCGTGATCGGAACTGCCACGGGCGACGGTCATCGCCACTTGCGGTGGCTGACGGTTCAGGCGCCCGGCGATCTCGATCATCTGCGGATCCAGTTGCTGCAACTGAACGTCGACGGCCTTGTACGAGGACAGCGCCTCTTCAAGCATTTTTGAAGTCAATGTCTTCTCCTTCGACCATTACGGCGGTCAGTGTGAGTGAGCGATCCAGACGTACGCAGTCAGCCCAGGCGCCGGGTTGCAGGCGGCCGCGCTCCTGGATGCCGAGGTAGTCGGCGGGGAATTGCGACAGCCGTTGCGAGGCCTCGGCCAATGGCAGGCCGATTTTCACCAGATTGCGCAGGGCCTGATCCATGGTCAGGGTGCTGCCGGCCAATGTGCCGTCGGGCAAGCGCACGCCGCCCAGGCATTTGGTCACGGTGTGGCTGCCGAGCTTGTATTCACCATCCGGCATGCCGGCGGCGGCGGTGGAATCGGTGACGCAATACAGGCAGGGGATCGAGCGCAGGGCCACCCGGATCGCGCCGGGGTGGACGTGCAGCAGGTCGGGAATCAGCTCGGCGTATTTGGCGTGAGCCAGTGCTGCGCCGACGATCCCGGGCTCGCGGTGATGCAACGGGCTCATGGCGTTATAGAGGTGAGTGAAACTGCTGGCGCCGGCCTCAAGCGCCGCGACGCCTTCTTCGTAGCTGCCCAGGGTGTGGCCGATCTGCATGCGAATCCCACGGTCGCTGAGGGCGCGAATCAGTTTGTCGTGACCGGCGATTTCCGGGGCGATGGTGATCACCCGAATAGGCGCCAGCGCCAGATAGGCTTCGACCTCGGCCATCAACGCGGTGTGGGCGAAGTTCGGTTGCGCACCGAGTTTGCCAGGGTTGATGTACGGTCCTTCCAAATGCACGCCGAGTACCCGGGCGCTGCCTTTCGGCCGCTGTTCACAGAACTCGCCGACCTCGGCCAGCACCCGGGAAATTTCTTCCGGTGGCGCGGTCATGGTGGTGGCCAGCAGCGAGGTGGTGCCGAAACGCACGTGGGTTTTGGTGATGGTTTCGAAGGCTGGCGAGCCTTCCATGATGTCCTTGCCGCCACCGCCGTGGACGTGCAGGTCGATGAAACCCGGCAGCAGGTAAGGCAGGTCGTTGTCCGCCGGGTCGCAGAGCTGACCTTCGATGCGCACGATCTTGCCGTGTTCGTGGATCAACCGACCACGAATCCAGCCTTGGGCGGTGAGGATGTTGTCTTCGGACATCAGTAGTTCTTCGGACATCAGTAGTTCTCCGGCGTCAGCGACGCGATTCTTAGCGTCGAAGCTCTGCGACAAAGTCGTAGTAGTCGTTGCGGCAATAGGTGTCGGTGACTTCGATCGGGGTGTTGTCTTCGAGGTAACCGACCCGGGTCATCAGCAGCATGGCGGTGCCGGGAGCGATGCCGACCAGCGCGGCGAATTCGTCCGAGGCGTTGATCGCCTGAATGTGTTGCAGGGCACGCACCACGGGTTTTCCGATGCCATCGAGGTATTCGTAGAGCGAATCACCGACCGCTTGTGGCTGGGCAATGATCGAGGCGGGCAGGGTGCTCATCTCGATGGCCATTACGGTGTCGTCGGCTTTACGCAGGCGCTTGAGACGCGCGACTTTGTCGTAGGGCGAGAGCGCGAGGCGGATCAGTTCTTCGTGGGTCGGCTGGGTGATTTCCCGCTCCAGCCATTGCGAGCTCGGCACGAAGCCTTTGAGGCGAAGCATTTCGCTGAAGCCGGACAGCCGGGACAGTGGTTGTTCGAGGCGCGGAGTGATGAAAGTGCCGGAGCCTTGGCTGCGACGGATCAGGCCTTGTTCGAACAGCACTTCCAGTGCCTTGCGGGCGGTCACGCGGGAGATGTTCAGCATTTCGCTGAGGTTGCGCTCCGACGGCAATGCCTGCTCGGCTTTCCAGAGGCCCGCATGAATCGCCGCTTCCAGGTTGCGTGCCAGTTGCAGGTACAACGGCGTTGGCTGAGTGTCGTCAGGGCGCAGGGCCAGGATGTGATTCATTGGGTTGGGTTCCGATGCGGAGAGTGGAGTTTGTCGCCCGGTAATGGCGCAAAACTAATACCACTTAAATACCATGTCAACGCCAGTGGTCTGCTCGGGGCGAGCAAATACGCACCACGCTGGAGGGCGCGGTGGCGTTGGCTTTGAAGTGGTATTAGGGGAGGGCGTTACAAGCGCAAAGATCGCAGCCTGCGGCAGCTCCTACGGGACGAAATGGTATCAACCCTGTAGGAGCTGCCGCAGGCTGCGATCTTTTGATTTATTTTTCGAAAAGACCGAATCAGGGGCGGATTTCGATCATCGTGCCGTCTTTGACCAGGCCCCAGACTTCGCGCATGTCGACGTTGCGCATGCCGATGCAACCGTCGGTCCAGTCCAGGGTGTGGAACAGCTCTTCAGGGTTTTCTTCAGTGTCCGGGGTGCCGTGAATCATGATCATGCCACCGGGCTCCACGCCTTCGCGGCGCGAACGGACGGAGTCGCTGATGTTCGGGTAGGAGATGTGCATGGCCAGGTTGAAGCGGTCGCTGACCTTGCGCCAGTCCAGCCAATACAAGCCTTCTGGTGTGCGTCGATCGCCTTCCATAAGCTTCGCGCCTTTGGGGTTTTTGCCCAATGAGATGCGATAGGTCCGCAGTGGCTTGCCATCATTGATCAGCTGCAACTGGTGAGCTGATTTGAGCACCAACACTTTTTCGATGACTTTGCCGTCCAGGGTCTCCGTGGTGGCAGCTTGGGAAACCATGACAAACGACAGGCAGAAGAGGGCAAGCAACCAGCGCATTAAAACGATATCCCTGAGAGTACGGCGTACTTATAGTTTAAGTGATCGCAGGCTGAGCAAGTGGAGGAATTGATTCGGAACGCACAGGGAAATGTTCTATCCGGCGGTCTGCGAAGTAGCATTCTAGGGTACGGCCGACCGTGCGGAAAGCCAGCTCCGACCACGGGATGTCGGCTTCATCGAAAAGCTTCACTTCCAGGCTTTCTTCGCCCGCGGCAAAGTCCAGGTCCACCAGCTCGGCGCGAAAGAATACATGCACCTGACTGATGTGCGGCACGTCGATCAACGTATAGATGTTCAGGTTGCGCACCCGTGCACAGGCCTCTTCGGCGGTTTCACGGATCGCCGCCTGTTCGATGGTTTCACCATTTTCCATGAAGCCGGCCGGCAAGGTCCAGTAACCACGGCGTGGTTCGATGGCGCGGCGGCACAACAGCACCTGAGTGCCCCAGGTGGGCAGGCAACCGGCGACGATATTCGGGTTCTGGTAATGGATGGTCTGGCACTTGTCGCAGACATACCGCAGGCGCGAATCGCCTTCGGGAATGCGTTGGGTGACCGGGTTGCCGCACTGGCTGCAGAAATTCATGCTGGGCTTCCGAAAAGGCTGTGCCTATCTTGGCGTGCGGCGGTGTCTGTCGGCAAGTTGTCGTTTAGCGACATGCCACGGTTCAGGGGTTGGGCGGTCGGTGTGTTTGGTGCATGATGCAAGGTAGCTAACAAATCGAGAGCACTCATGCTGGACGAGCTACTGCATCGGGTAAGCAACCACACGCCGCGTACCCTGGAAACCGACCGACGTTTTCCGGAGGCAGCGGTCCTGGTGCCTATCACCCGCAGTGACGAGCCGGAGCTGGTTCTGACCTTGCGCGCCAGCGGGCTCTCGACCCATGGCGGTGAAGTGGCCTTCCCTGGCGGGCGACGTGATCCGGAAGATCCGGACCTGATTTTCACCGCATTGCGCGAAGCCGAAGAAGAAATCGGCCTGCCACCGGGTTTGGTGGAGGTCATCGGCCCGCTGAGCCCGTTGATTTCCCTGCATGGGATCAAGGTCACGCCTTACGTCGGGGTGATTCCGGACTTCGTCGAGTACCGCGCCAACGACGCTGAAATTGCCGCGGTGTTCAGTGTGCCGCTGGAGTTTTTCCGCAAAGACCCGCGTGAACACACGCACCGCATCGATTATCAGGGCCGCAGTTGGTATGTGCCGAGCTATCGTTATGGCGAATACAAAATCTGGGGCCTGACCGCGATCATGATCGTCGAGCTGATCAACCTGCTCTATGACGCGCAGATCAGCCTGCATCAACCTCCCAATAGCTTTATCAATATTTGACGCCATCGCGCACATGGCAATACCCCGGCTTTTTGCTAGTGAGCCTGCCTGGCCTTGAGGATGAAAAGATGAAATACCGCTTGGGCGACGCCCGTGTCGAAACCCACCCGCAGAGCTGGGTAGCGCCCAACGCCGTGCTGGTAGGCAGGGTCAAGCTGGAAGAGGGGGCCAATGTCTGGTTCAACGCGGTATTGCGCGGTGACAACGAGCTGATCCTGATCGGCAAGAACAGTAACGTGCAGGATGGCACCGTGATGCACACCGACATGGGCTTCCCGCTGACCATCGGCACCGGCGTGACCATCGGCCACAACGCCATGCTGCACGGTTGCGCGGTGGGCGACTACAGCCTGATCGGCATCAATGCGGTGATCCTCAACGGCGCGAAAATCGGCAAGAACTGCATCATCGGCGCCAACTCGCTGATCGGCGAAGGCAAGGAAATCCCTGATGGTTCGCTGGTCATGGGCTCGCCGGGCAAAGTGGTACGGGAGCTGACCGAGCCGCAGAAGAAAATGCTCGAAGCCAGCGCTGCCCACTATGTGCATAACTCGCAGCGCTATGCCCGCGATCTGGTCGAGCAGGAAGAATGAACGCCACCGAAAAACCCGTACGCTCACCGTGTGTGAACATTTGCGCACTGGATGAGGACGATATCTGCATCGGGTGTCAGCGTACGGTGGATGAGATCACCCGCTGGAGCCGCATGGACAACGATGAACGCCGCAAGGTGCTGGGGTTGTGTCATGAGCGGGCCGAATCGAGTGGGTTGGTTTGGATGATCGGGGCAAAACCGGGTAATTGAGTCGTACTTTGAAAGTGCTGCGCACTTTATCGCGAGCAAGCTCGCTCCCACACTTGATCGATGTTGCCCGCATTGTTGTGATCGACGCTGAGTTAATGTGGGAGCGAGCTTGCTCGCGATGAGGCCATCACGGGCGCCACTACCTCCTTGGCCCAACCCCATCCCCTAAAGTACCCTGTGCGCAAATCTGACAGGTATCCCGGCGCCCATGCTTTTCCTGATCGCTTACATCAGCAGCGTCGTGCTGATCAACTACGCCTTTTCCACTGCCCCGCATCTGGACATCATCTGGTCGGCCTGGGGTGGCCTGGTGTTCGTGCTGCGCGACATGGTGCAAACCCGTTTCGGTCACGGCGCGCTTGCCGCGATGCTGGCGGCGCTGGTGCTGTCCTACTTCACCTCCGATCCGTCCATCGCCCTGGCCAGTGCCACGGCCTTCGCGGTGTCGGAGTGCATTGACTGGCTGGTGTTCAGCATCACCAAGCGCCCGCTGCACGACCGTCTGTGGATAAGTTCGGCACTGAGCATTCCGCTGGATACTTTCATCTTCTTCGGCATGATCGATGCCCTGACACCGGGCGTGATCCTCACTGCCCTGGGATCGAAATTCGCCGGTGTGACCATCGTCTGGCTGGCCATGGCCTGGCGTTTGCGCAAGAACGCGCTGGCAAGCTGAGCCAAACCCTCAGGTTCATGTAAAATGCCGCGCTTTCTCCCTGAGGGAAGCGCGCCTGGCGCTGCGACCCTTGATGATCCGCTCCTTTGAGGACCTGAGATGACCCGTATCGGAACTCCATTGTCGCCAACCGCGACCCGCGTATTGCTGTGTGGCTGTGGTGAGTTGGGCAAGGAAGTGGTGATCGAGCTGCAACGCCTTGGCGTTGAAGTGATTGCCGTGGATCGTTACGCCAACGCGCCGGCGATGCAGGTGGCGCATCGCAGCCACGTGATCAACATGCTCGACGGCGCCGCCCTGCGTGCAGTGATCGAAGCCGAAAAGCCGCACTTCATCGTGCCGGAAATCGAAGCCATCGCCACCACCACGCTGGTCGAACTGGAAGCCGAAGGCTTCACCGTGATCCCGACCGCTCGCGCCGCGCAGCTGACCATGAACCGTGAAGGCATCCGTCGTCTGGCGGCTGAAGAGCTGGACCTGCCGACCTCGCCGTATCACTTCGCCGATACCTTCGAAGACTACCGCAAAGCAGTCGACGACCTGGGCTTCCCGTGTGTGGTCAAGCCAGTCATGAGCTCCTCGGGCAAAGGCCAGAGCCTGCTGCGCAGCGTCGATGACGTGCAGAAAGCCTGGGATTACGCGCAGGAAGGCGGTCGTGCCGGTAAAGGTCGGGTGATCATCGAAGGTTTCATCGACTTCGACTACGAAATCACCTTACTCACCGTTCGTCACATCGGCGGCACCACGTTCTGTGCGCCAGTCGGTCATCGTCAGGAGAAGGGCGACTATCAGGAATCCTGGCAGCCGCAAGCCATGAGCCCGATTGCGCTGGCGGAATCCGAGCGCGTGGCCAAATCCGTGACCGAAGCCCTGGGTGGCCGTGGTCTGTTCGGCGTTGAGTTGTTCATCAAGGGTGATCAGGTGTGGTTCAGCGAAGTCTCGCCGCGCCCGCATGACACCGGTCTGGTGACCCTGATTTCTCAGGATCTGTCGCAGTTCGCCTTGCACGCACGGGCGATTCTCGGCCTGCCGATTCCGCTGATCCGTCAGTTCGGCCCATCGGCGTCGGCGGTGATTCTGGTGGAAGGGCAGTCGACCCAGACCGCTTTTGCCAACCTCGGTGCTGCACTGGCCGAGCCGGATACTGCGCTGCGTCTGTTCGGCAAGCCGGAAGTCAACGGTCAGCGCCGCATGGGCGTTGCCTTGGCGCGTGACGAGTCGATCGAAGCGGCTCGCGCCAAAGCGACCCGCGCCTCGCAGGCAGTCGTTGTAGAGCTGTAACCGCGTCGCAGCCATCGCGAGCAAGCTCGCTCCCACATTGGATTTGGGTGTACACAAAATCTGTGACCAACCGAGAATCCTGTGGGAGCGAGCTTGCTCGCGATGCTCTTGCTTTAAGAGACCTGATTCAGGTCGTTATTCCTTGTCTCTTTCAGGCACAGCACAGCTATCAAACTGAGCAACGCTGCCACTGACACATACCCGCCCACCCAACTCAAGCCGCCCATCGCCACCAGCTTCTGCGCGAAGAACGGTGCCGCCGAAGCGCCAACAATGCCGCCCAGGTTGTAGGCCGCCGACGCGCCGGTATAACGCACGCGGGTGGGGAACAGTTCTGGCAGCAGCGCACCCATCGGGGCGAACGTCACGCCCATCAGAAACAGCTCGATACACAGGAACAGCGCCACGCCCCATGTCGTACCGTGGGTCAGCAGCGGTTCCATGGTGAAGCCCGAGAGAATCGCCAGCACGCCACCGATGATCAGCACCGGTTTACGCCCGAAACGGTCACTGGCCCAGGCCGACAGCGGTGTGGCGGCGGCCATGAACAGCACGGCGAAGCACAGCAGGCCGAGGAAGGTTTCGCGGCTGTAACCCAGGGTCGAAACACCGTAACTCAGGGAAAACACCGTCGAGATGTAGAACAGCGCATAGCAGACCACCATCGCCGCCGCACCCAGCAGCATCGGTGCCCAGTATTGGCTGAACAGCTCGACCAGCGGGATTTTCACCCGTTCCTGACGCGCGATCGCGTTGGCGAATACCGGGGTTTCGTGCAGTTTCAAGCGTACATACAGGCCGACCATCACCAGTATGGCGCTGAGCAGGAACGGGATCCGCCAGCCCCAAGCGCGGAACTGCTCGTCGTTCAGAGTCATGGCGAGGGTCAGGAACAGACCGTTAGCGGCGAGAAAACCGATCGAAGGGCCGAGTTGCGGGAACATGCCGAACCAGGCGCGTTTACCCTTTGGCGCGTTCTCGGTCGCGAGCAAGGCCGCGCCGCCCCATTCGCCGCCCAGCCCAAGGCCTTGGCCGAAGCGCAGCACACACAGCAGGATCGGCGCCCAGGCGCCAATGCTGTCGTAACCCGGCAGCACGCCGATCAGCGTGGTGCAGACGCCCATCAGCAGCAAGGAGGCGACCAGGGTTGATTTGCGCCCGATACGGTCACCGAAGTGGCCGAACAGCGCCGAACCTATGGGGCGAGCGAGGAAGGCGATGCCGAAGGTCAGAAAGGCCGAGAGCATCTGGGCGGTGCCGGACGTCTGCGGAAAGAACACCGGGCCGATCACCAGTGCGGCGGCCGTGGCGTAGACGTAGAAGTCGTAGAACTCGATGGCGGTGCCGATGAAACTGGCCGTCGCAACCCGCGTGGTGGAGTTCGTCGGTTGGGCAGGCGCAGCGTCGCTGTAAATCGTGCTGGTAGTCATACGGTAATCCCTGACAGTCATGTGCTCCGGTGGAGCGAATTATTATGGTCGAACACCCAGGGATGTGGGTTTTACAGCGGTTTCGCCGCCGAACGCAGGCTTGTGGCCTCGCCAACGGCTACGTGCCAGATCAACACCCGGCTGACGCGGTTGTCTTCGGTTTCGAGGATTTCCAGGCGATAACGCCCGATTTTCAGGCAGACCGCGCTTTCGGGAATGGTTTCCAGCGCCTCGGTGACCAGCCCGTTAAGAGTTTTCGGGCCGTCGCTCGGCAGGTGCCAGCCAAGGCTCTTGTTCAACTCGCGAATGGAGGCTGCACCTTCGATCACCAGCCGACCATCGGCCTGCGGGTGAATGTGCGGGTTGTCGAGGCTGTGCTGGCTTTCGAATTCGCCGACGATTTCTTCGAGAATGTCTTCCAGGGTGACGATGCCTTCTACTTCACCGTATTCGTCGACCACCATCCCCAAACGGCGCTGCTGCTTGTGAAAGTTCAGCAGTTGCAGTTGCAGTGGAGTGCTTTCCGGGACGAAGTAAGGTTCGTGACACGCCGCCAGCAAGGCTTCTTTGGTCAGGCTGGCATCAGGCAGCAAATGGCGGATCTGCCGGGTATTGAGCACCGCTTCGACCTGGTTGATATCACTGTGAAACACCGGCAGGCGCGTGCGTTTGTTGGCGCGCAGCTGTTCGATGATTTCCTCGATCGAATCGTCCAGATTGATCCCGTCGACTTCACTGCGCGGCACCAGAATGTCGTTGACGGTAATGTTGTCCAGCGCGTGAATGCCCGACAGCGCGTGTGGACGGCAGGCCGCGTGTTCGTGTTCGTGGTCGGTGCCGTTGTGCTGAGGGGCCGGTGGCTCGTCTTCGCTTTGCTGGACGACCTTGACCTTGCGTGCGAACGGCTTGAGCAGCAATTGGCTGATACTGCTGAGCAGCCACGCGGCCGGGTAAAGAATTTTCAGCGGCACGCCGAGCAGGGTGTTGCCCAGCGCCAGGATCGCGTCGGGGTATCGGCTGGCGAGGGTGCGTGGCAGGTAGTCGGCAAACACCAGTAACGCAGCGGCAGCGCTCAGGCAGGCCAGCCACGGACCGTTTTCAGCCCAGCCAAAAATCGCCAGCAGCGTGCTGATGACCACCACCAGCGCGCGGCACACGGTATTGCAGAAAATCAGGCTGTTGAGCGGGAAGCCGAGTTTCGCGACGGGTTTGTCGCGAGAGCGCGAGGCGGTGCGCTGGGCCAACAGATGTTGTTGTGCGGCTTCGATGGCGGTGAACAGCCCTGACCATAAGATCAGTAGGGCCAGCACGGCGAGCAGCGGCCCTATGGGCAGGTTATCCATTACGAATGCCCGTCAGATGTGCAGGATGAATTCGCGGACCAGCTTGCTGCCGAAATAGGCCAGCATCAGCAGGCAGAAACCGGCGAGGGTCCAGCGAATGGCTTTGTGGCCGCGCCAGCCCAGACGATTGCGCCCCCACAGCAATACACTGAAGACGATCCAGGCCAGGCACGCCAGCAGGGTTTTATGCACCAGATGCTGGGCGAACAGGTTTTCGACGAACAGCCAGCCGGATATCAGCGACAGCGACAGCAGGGTCCAGCCGGCCCAGAGGAAGCCGAACAGCAGGCTTTCCATGGTTTGCAGCGGCGGAAAATTCTTGATCAGCCCGGACGGGTGCTTGTGCTTGAGCTGGTGGTCCTGGACCAACAGCAGCAAGGCCTGGAACACCGCGATGGTAAACATGCCGTAGGCGAGGATCGACAACAGGATGTGCGCGAGAATCCCCGGCTCTTCGTCGATCACCTGCACCGTGCCCGACGGCGCGAACTGCGCCAGCAGCACCGTGGCCATTCCCAGCGGGAATAGCAGCACCAGCAGGTTTTCCACCGGGATCCGTGAGCAGGCCAGCAGCGTCAGCGCAATCACGGCGGCGGCGATCAGGCTGGCGGCACTGAAAAAGTCCAGGCCCAGGCCAATCGGCGTCATCAGGTGGGTGAACAGGCTCGCGCTGTGGGCCAGCACGGCAAGGATGCCGAGCGAGACCAGCAGGCGTTTGTTCGCCTTGGCGCCTTGGGCCAGGCGAGTGCCTTGATAGAGAGTCGCAGCGGCGTACAAGCAAGCGGCGGCGAGGGAGCTGAGCAAACTGGGTGACAAGGGGAGCATAAATCCTGTTAGGCAAGCCCGAAAGAGGCTGAGTTTGGCATACAACCGACATCGCACGAAAGACCACTCAACCAGACGGCGGGTGTGCGCCAGACGCAGTCTTCGCTATAATCCGCGACCTGCCCACGCCGCAGGCTCGCCGAGCACATGTTTTTCACGGTCTGGGCCGCCATTACCTCGGTCTCCATAGGGCCTGAAAGGATCGCGCATGTTTGAAAACTTAACCGACCGTCTCTCGCAGACGCTGCGCCATGTCACCGGCAAGGCCAAGCTGACCGAGGACAATATCAAAGACACCCTGCGCGAAGTGCGCATGGCGCTGCTCGAAGCCGACGTCGCCTTGCCGGTGGTCAAAGACTTCGTCAATTCGGTCAAGGAGCGCGCTGTCGGCACCGAGGTGTCGCGCAGCCTGACGCCGGGCCAGGCCTTCGTGAAGATCGTCCAGGCCGAACTCGAAAGCCTGATGGGCGCGGCCAACGAAGATTTGAACCTGAGCGCCGTGCCGCCGGCCGTCATTTTGATGGCCGGTCTGCAAGGTGCCGGTAAAACCACCACCGCTGGCAAACTGGCGCGCTTCCTTAAAGAGCGCAAGAAGAAGTCGGTCATGGTGGTGTCGGCGGACGTTTACCGTCCGGCCGCGATCAAGCAGCTGGAAACCCTGGCCAACGACATCGGCGTGACGTTCTTCCCGTCCGACCTGAGCCAGAAGCCGGTCGACATCGCCGAAGCGGCCATTAAAGAAGCAAGACTGAAATTCATCGACGTGGTCATCGTCGATACCGCCGGTCGTCTGCACATCGACGAAGAGATGATGGGCGAGATCAAGGCCCTGCACGCGGCGATCAAGCCGGTCGAAACGCTGTTTGTGGTCGACGCCATGACCGGCCAGGACGCCGCCAACACGGCCAAGGCCTTTGGCGAGGCATTGCCGCTGACCGGCGTGATCCTGACCAAGGTCGACGGTGATGCCCGTGGCGGTGCCGCGCTGTCGGTGCGTGCGATCACTGGCAAGCCGATCAAGTTCATCGGCATGGGCGAGAAAACCGAAGCCCTCGAGCCGTTCCACCCTGAGCGGATCGCCTCGCGCATCCTTGGCATGGGCGACGTGCTCAGCCTGATCGAACAGGCTGAAGCGACCCTCGACAAGGACAAGGCCGACAAACTGGCCAAGAAGCTGAAGAAAGGCAAAGGCTTCGACCTCGAAGACTTCCGCGATCAGCTGCAACAAATGAAGAACATGGGCGGCCTCGGCGGGCTCATGGACAAACTGCCGAACATCGGCGGGGTGAATCTGGCGCAAATGGGCAATGCCCAGGGTGCGGCAGAGAAGCAATTCAAGCAGATGGAAGCCATCATCAACTCCATGACCCCGGCCGAGCGCCGCGACCCGGAGCTGATCAGCGGTTCGCGCAAGCGTCGGATCGCCATGGGTTCCGGCACCCAGGTGCAGGACATCGGTCGCTTGATCAAGCAGCACAAGCAGATGCAGAAGATGATGAAGAAGTTCTCCGCCAAAGGCGGAATGGCCAAAATGATGCGCGGCATGGGCGGTATGTTGCCCGGCGGCGGCATGCCGAAAATGTAAAAGATTCGCGTCGGCAGTCATGTCGGCGCGGCCCCACACGGACGTGGGACCAACAGCAAGCCCGCATTGGCGGGAGCTGACTCGCCGTTGTTCGCAACGGCTCTATAGCAAATCTGGATGGCACACTGACAGGTGCCGGAAAAAGACATTTGCAAAAGTCCGGATATTCCTTAGAATATGCGGCCTTTCGGGCACCTATGCCCGCTGTGCATTTAGATTTGCAGCACCGACTACAGGAACTATGTTCACATGCTAACAATCCGTCTTGCCCTTGGCGGCTCCAAAAAGCGCCCGTTCTACCACTTGACCGTGACCGACAGCCGCAACCCACGCGACGGTTCGCACAAAGAACAAGTTGGTTTCTTCAACCCGATCGCTCGTGGTCAAGAAGTCCGCCTGTCCGTGAACCAAGAGCGCGTAGCCTACTGGCTGAGCGTTGGTGCACAACCTTCTGAGCGTGTTGCTCAGTTGTTGAAGGATGCATCTAAGGCTGCGGCCTGAGCAATATGAACGCGACGCCAGCTATTGCTGATGATTTGATCGTTATCGGCAAGATTTATTCTGTTCATGGCGTTCGCGGCGAAGTGAAGGTTTACTCCTTTACTGATCCGACTGAAAACCTGTTGCACTACAAAACCTGGACGCTCAAGCGCGAAGGCAGCGTTAAACAGGTTGAGCTGGTCAGCGGACGCGGGAACGACAAGTTCCTGGTCGCGAAGCTCAAAGGTCTTGATGATCGTGAAGAAGCTCGTCTTCTGGCCGGTTATGAGATCTGCGTGCCGCGCAACCTGTTCCCTGAATTGACCGACGGCGAGTACTACTGGTACCAGCTGGAAGGTCTGAAGGTTATTGACCAACTCGGGCAATTGCTCGGGAAGATCGATCATCTTCTGGAAACCGGCGCCAATGATGTAATGGTGGTCAAGCCTTGCGCTGGCAGCCTGGATGATCGCGAACGCCTGTTGCCCTATACGGAGCAATGCGTGTTGGTTGTCGACCTTGCCGCAGGCGAGATGAAGGTGGAATGGGATGCGGACTTCTAAGCGTGGCTAACTTGCGCGTAGAAGTGATCAGTTTGTTTCCCGAGATGTTCTCCGCCATCAGCGAGTACGGCATCACCAGTCGTGCGGTGAAGCAGGGGCTGTTGCAGCTTACCTGTTGGAATCCGCGAGACTACACGACGGATCGACATCACACTGTGGACGATCGCCCATTTGGCGGTGGCCCGGGCATGGTGATGAAGATCAAGCCCCTGGAAGATGCTCTGGTTCAGGCCAAGGCAGCAGCCGGGGAGGCGGCGAAGGTAATTTACCTGTCGCCCCAAGGCCGCCAACTGACTCAGTCGGCGGTACGCGAGTTGGCGAATCTGGATGCATTGATCCTGATTGCCGGCCGCTATGAAGGCATTGACGAGCGTTTTATTGAGGCTCATGTCGATGAAGAGTGGTCGATTGGCGACTATGTACTGTCTGGCGGCGAGCTGCCGGCGATGGTCCTGATCGATGCGGTTACACGACTGCTGCCTGGAGCTTTAGGGCATGCGGACTCCGCCGAGGAAGATTCCTTTACGGATGGTTTGCTGGATTGCCCGCACTACACCCGACCTGAGGTGTATGCGGATCAGCGTGTTCCCGACGTGTTGCTGAGTGGCAATCACGCGCATATCCGGCGTTGGCGTTTACAGCAGTCCCTTGGTAGGACCTTTGAACGACGCGCCGATCTTCTGGAAAGCCGCTCGCTTTCTGGAGAAGAGAAGAAGCTGCTCGAGGAATACATCCGCGAGCGGGACGATAGTTAACAACGTATCGATGGTAGATCCGACGATTTACCTTAGGAGCACAGCATGACTAACAAAATCATCCTTGCACTCGAAGCAGAGCAGATGACCAAAGAGATCCCTACCTTTGCCCCGGGCGACACCATTGTCGTTCAGGTGAAAGTGAAGGAAGGCGACCGTTCGCGTCTGCAAGCGTTCGAAGGCGTCGTTATCGCCAAGCGTAACCGTGGTGTGAACAGTGCTTTCACTGTTCGTAAAATCTCCAACGGTGTTGGCGTAGAGCGTACTTTCCAGACCTACAGCCCGCAAATCGACAGCATGGCTGTCAAGCGTCGCGGTGACGTACGTAAAGCCAAGCTGTACTACCTGCGTGACCTGTCGGGTAAAGCAGCTCGCATCAAGGAAAAACTGGCTTAAGTCCAGCTTCCGATGCAGAAAAAAGCAGCCTACGGGCTGCTTTTTTGTTGCCTGCGATTTGTGGTTCCGCGAACGCGTGGGCTATGAAAGACTGTTCGCCACCTTCCAGTTGTTGTCTGTCTTGCTTGAGCCTTTATGCCCGCCATCGATCATCCACTGATAGACCAGTTTCTCGACGCCCTGTGGCTGGAGAAAGGCCTGTCGGATAACACCCGTGACGCCTATCGCAGTGACCTGGCCCTGTTCAACGGCTGGTTGCAGGAAAAGGGTCTGGAACTGGTCAACGCCGGGCGCGAGTTGATCCTCGATCACCTGGCCTGGCGCCTCGAACAAAACTACAAGCCTCGTTCTACTGCACGGTTTCTTTCGGGTGTGCGTGGGTTCTATCGCTATTTGCTGCGCGAAAAGCTGATTGCCGTTGACCCGACATTGCGTGTCGACATGCCGCAACTCGGCAGGCCATTGCCCAAGTCACTGTCGGAAGCGGACGTGGAAGCCTTGCTTGCTGCACCGGATCTGAGCGAAGCAATCGGCCAGCGTGATCGCGCCATGCTGGAAGTTTTGTACGCCTGCGGCCTGCGGGTCACCGAGCTGATCAGCCTGACGCTGGAGCAGATCAATCTGCGTCAGGGCGTGCTGCGGGTCATGGGCAAGGGCAGCAAGGAGCGACTGGTGCCGATGGGCGAGGAGGCGATCGTCTGGGTCGAGCGTTACATGCGTGATGCGCGCAGCGAATTGCTTGGCGGGCGGCCCAGCGATGTGCTGTTCCCGAGCCTTCGCGGTGAGCAGATGACTCGCCAGACCTTCTGGCATCGCATCAAGCACCAGGCCAAAGTCGCCGGGATCGGCAAGTCTCTGTCACCGCACACCTTGCGCCACGCCTTCGCCACCCATCTGCTCAACCACGGCGCCGATTTGCGTGTGGTGCAGATGCTGCTCGGTCATAGCGACCTGTCGACCACCCAGATCTACACCCACGTTGCGCGCGCCCGTTTGCAAGACCTGCACGCCAAGCACCATCCGAGGGGCTGATTGCTGTTTTGCTTTATGTGGGAGCGAGCTTGCTCGCGATAGCTATCTGCCAGTCACATCAATGCTGGATGTGCCACCGCAATCGCGAGCAAGCTCGCTCCCACAAAGGGCTTGTGTTTCCCATGATGTCTTGTGTCAGCTCCATTCGGCCACGCGGGCCTTATGTGGTAGGCTTTGGGGGTTTGCACGATGGGCGGTTATGACCCGGTGTTTCATTACGGGCGTTCTAGCCGACCCATTTGTCCGCCTTCAGGAGTTCTCATGCGTCTGACCCAGATTTTCGCCGCCGCAGCCATTGCGTTGGTCAGCACCTTTGCCGTCGCCGATGATGCGGCTGATAAAGCCATTCGTAAAAGCCTGGAAACCCTCCAGCTCGACACTCCGATCGAGTCCATCAGTGCCAGCCCGCTGGCCGGTCTCTACGAAGTCAAACTCAAGGGCAGCCGCGTGCTGTACGCCAGCGCCGACGGCCAGTACATCGTTCAGGGCTACCTGTTCCAGCTCAAGGACGGCAAACCGGTCAACCTGACCGAGAAGGCCGAGCGTCTGGGCATCTCCAAGTTGATCAACGGTATTCCGGTCGCTGAAACCGTGGTTTACCCGGCGATTGGCGAAACCAAGACCCACATCACCGTGTTCACCGACACCACCTGCCCGTACTGCCACAAATTGCACGCCGAAGTGCCTGCATTGAACAAAATGGGCATCGAAGTGCGTTATGTTGCTTTCCCGCGCCAGGGCCTCGGCTCGCCGGGTGACGAGCAACTGCAAGCCGTCTGGTGTTCCACTGACAAAAAAGCCGCGATGGACAAAATGGTCGATGGCAAGGAAATCAAGGCTGCCAAGTGCGCCAACCCGGTTTCCAAGCAGTTCGCCCTGGGTCAGTCGATCGGCGTGAACGGTACACCGGCCATCGTTTTGGCCGATGGCCAAGTGATTCCGGGCTACCAGCCAGCACCACAAGTCGCCAAACTGGCACTGGGTGCGAAATAATCCTGCGTCGTCACGGTAAGCCTTTGACGATCATGGAGCGGCGACAGCAGTCGACGTTCCATTAATAGAGAGCCGCACAGCGTGCGGCTGTTTTCCACGGCCGACCTTGAGTCGGCCGTTTTATGGGGAGTTCACAGTGAAACCGGTCAAAGTAGGCATCTGTGGGTTAGGGACCGTCGGTGGCGGTACCTTCAACGTACTTCAGCGCAACGCCGAGGAAATTGCTCGTCGTGCCGGGCGTGGAATCGAAGTGGCACAAATTGCCATGCGCACGCCAAAGCCTCAGTTCCAGACGACCGGTATTGCGATTACCAACGATGTCTTCGAAGTGGCCACGAACCCTGAGATCGACATCGTCATAGAGTTGATGGGCGGCTACACCGTTGCCCGTGAGCTGGTACTCAAAGCGATCGAGAACGGAAAACACGTAGTAACCGCGAACAAGGCGCTGATCGCCGTTCACGGCAACGAAATCTTCGCCAAGGCCCGCGAGAAGGGCGTTATCGTCGCTTTCGAAGCCGCAGTGGCCGGTGGTATTCCGGTGATCAAGGCGATTCGTGAAGGCCTGTCGGCCAACCGCATCAACTGGGTCGCCGGCATCATCAACGGCACCGGCAACTTCATCCTCACCGAAATGCGTGAGAAGGGCCGCACCTTCGAAGACGTACTCGCCGAGGCGCAAGCCCTGGGTTACGCCGAAGCCGATCCGACCTTCGACGTCGAAGGCATCGACGCGGCGCACAAGCTGACGATCCTGGCATCGATCGCTTTCGGTATCCCGCTGCAATTCGACAAGGCCTACACCGAAGGCATCACCAAGCTGACCACCGCTGACGTGAACTACGCCGAAGCCCTGGGCTATCGCATCAAGCACCTGGGCGTGGCACGCAGCACCGCCAGCGGCATCGAACTGCGCGTACACCCGACGTTGATCCCGGCTGATCGTCTGATCGCCAACGTCAATGGCGTGATGAACGCGGTGATGGTCAACGGCGACGCCGCCGGTTCGACGCTGTTCTACGGCGCTGGCGCTGGCATGGAACCTACGGCTTCGTCGGTGATCGCGGACCTGGTGGATGTGGTTCGCGCCATGACCTCCGACCCGGAAAACCGTGTACCGCACCTGGCCTTCCAGCCGGATTCGCTGTCGGCCCACCCGATCCTGCCGATCGAAGCCTGCGAAAGCGCTTACTACCTGCGCATTCAGGCCAAGGATCATCCGGGCGTGCTGGCTCAGGTAGCGAGCATCCTGTCGGAGCGCGGCATCAACATCGAATCGATCATGCAGAAAGAAGTCGAAGAGCATGACGGTCTGGTGCCGATGATCCTGCTGACTCACCGTGTGCTGGAACAGCACATGAACGACGCGATCGCCGCCCTCGAAGCGTTGGCTGGCGTGGTCGGTCCGGTCGTACGGATCCGCGTCGAGCACTTGAATTAATTCAGCTGCAAGTTACAAGCTGCAAGCTGCAAGCCAAAGCCACGGCGCTTTTAACTTGTAGCTTGAAGCTTGCAGCCCAAACCGAAGGTTTGCCCTTATGCGCTATATCAGTACCCGCGGCCAGGCACCGGCCCTGAATTTCGAAGACGTTCTGTTGGCAGGTCTGGCCAGCGACGGCGGCCTGTACGTGCCGGAAAACCTGCCGCGTTTCACCCAGGAAGAAATCGCTTCCTGGGCTGGCCTGCCATACCACGAGCTGGCTTTCCGGGTGATGCGCCCGTTTGTCACTGGCAGCATTCCTGACGCCGACTTCAAGAAAATCCTCGAAGAAACTTACGGTGTGTTCTCCCACAACGCCGTGGCGCCGTTGCGCCAGCTGAATGGCAACGAATGGGTGCTGGAGCTGTTCCACGGCCCGACCCTGGCGTTCAAGGATTTCGCCCTGCAATTGCTCGGTCGTCTGCTCGACTACGTGCTGGAAAAACGCGGTGAGCGCGTAGTGATTGTCGGCGCCACCTCGGGTGATACCGGTTCGGCCGCCATCGAAGGCTGCAAGCACTGCGAAAACGTCGACATCTTCATCCTGCACCCGCACAACCGTGTGTCTGAAGTGCAGCGTCGGCAGATGACCACCATTTTTGGTGAGAACATCCACAACATCGCCATCGAAGGCAACTTCGATGACTGCCAGGAAATGGTCAAGGCCAGCTTCGCCGACCAGAGCTTCCTCAAAGGCACGCGTCTGGTGGCGGTGAACTCGATCAACTGGGCGCGGATCATGGCCCAGATCGTCTACTACTTCCACGCAGCCCTGCAGTTGGGCGGCCCGGCGCGTTCGGTGTCGTTCTCGGTGCCAACCGGCAACTTCGGCGACATCTTCGCTGGCTACCTGGCACGCAACATGGGCCTGCCGATCAACCAGTTGATCGTCGCCACCAACCGCAACGACATCCTGCATCGCTTCATGAGCGGCAATCAGTACGTCAAGGAAACCCTGCACGCGACCCTGTCGCCGTCGATGGACATCATGGTTTCCTCGAACTTCGAGCGCCTGCTGTTCGACCTGCACGGTCGCAACGGTGCCGCGATTGCAGGCCTGATGGACACCTTCAAGCAAGGTGGCGGTTTCAGCGTCGAGCAAGAGCGCTGGACCGAAGCGCGCAAACTCTTCGATTCGCTGGCCGTGGATGACGCGCAAACCTGCGAGACCATCGCTGAAGTCTTCGAACAAACTGGTGAACTGCTCGATCCGCATACCGCCATCGGCGTCAAGGCTGCGCGTGAGTGCCGGCGTAGCCTGGATATTCCGATGGTGATTCTGGGAACGGCCCATCCGGTCAAATTCCCCGAGGCCGTCGAAAAAGCCGGCGTAGGAAAAGCGCTTGAACTGCCAGCCCATCTTTCTGATTTGTTTGAGCGAGATGAGCGCTGCACAGTTTTGCCAAACGACCTGAAAGCCGTGCAGGCCTTTGTCAGTCAGCATGGCAACCGCGGCAAGCCACTCTGACAGGATTTACCTGTCACATTTTGAAGCCCGTCTCCTGACGGGCTTTCTCATTTCTGCATGGCACACTTGTCGTCGTTTCACCCCTCAAGGATGGGTGAGTGGACGTGAAGGAAGTGGGCATGTGGTTTTTTAATGGATTAAAGCCGGCCGTGTGCTGGATGTTTTTATTGAGTGCCATGGGGCTGGGGCACTGTGCATTGGCGGCTCAACTCGGCGCTTTGGACGTAAGGCCTCCCGTCAGTCATGACAGTCTCAAGCTTGAGGCTCACGAGCTCAAATGGATCGCCGAGCACCGGCGAGTGATCGTCGCGTCGGTGCAGTTCCCGTTGTACTTGTTCAAGGATGAGCACGGTCAATGGAGCGGTCTGAACAACGACATTCTCCAACGCCTTTCGCGGATGACCGGGTTGGAGTTTGTTCATGAAGAGTCGTTCTCGACCGAACACCTGCTCGGGCTGCTGGAAAGTGGCAGGGCAGACATGAACACGACACTGGCGGTGAACGACGAACGCAAAGGCTTTCTGGATTTCAGCCATGCCTTTGGTGGGGCTGGCTGGGTGTTCGTCGGGCGGGCCGGAGCCGCTTCGGTCGATTCGTTGGAGGACCTTTCAGGCAAGGTTCTGGTGCTACCGGCCAGGCATGCGCTGGAGGCCGGCATCCGCCGTGACTATCCACAAATCGAGCTGCGCTCGGTCAAAACCTACGCCGAGGCACGCGCCTTGGTCGAAAGCGCCGAAGCCGACGTCACCATTGAAAATGAAATGGGCGCCCACCTGTACCCTGCAGGCCGGCTGGCGATCGGCCCAAGTATCGAAGGTATGTGGGAGGCCGACCATCTCGCACTGCGCAAAGGGCAACCACAGCTGTTGAACATTCTCAACAAGGCGCTCGAGGCTTTTCCTCCGGCAGAGTTGCGGGCGATCCGTTCGAAGTGGCTCAGCGGTATGGTGCCCAGTCAGCCGCTATCGTTGTGGCAGCGGTTTTACCAGTGGGGTTGCTGGGGAGTATTTTTTGCGGGTCTCTTCGGACTGATTTCACTGCTGTGGAACCAGCGTCTGAGCATGCAGATCAAGCAACGACTGAAAGCCGAGCAAAGGCTTGGTGACCAACTGGCGTTCCAGCATGCCTTGATGGATGCCATGCCCGATCCGGTGTTTGTACGGGATCTGGAGGGGCGGTTGATCATGTGCAACAAGAGCTATGAAGAGCACCTGTCGACCCGCTTCGACCAGATGCAGGGAAAACGCCTGATAGAGGTCGACGTTTTGCCTGCCTCGACGGCCGAGCTTCTGCACGCGGAAATCATGGATCAACTCAGCAGTCGGAAAACCCGATTTACCGAGCGCCAACTGACGTTCAAAAGTGGTGTGAGGGATGTTTATCAGTGGACGGTGCCGTTTTATAGCGCCGAGGGTTTGCTGCGAGGTGTCGTGGGCGGCTGGACCGATACCCATGGCCGTCAGCGTTATGAGCCTGACTGACGCGGTTAACCTGCTGTTTTTTTCTTGTCATCTTTTCCATGCATGCTCTGACGACTCAGGGTAAAGCGACATACCGTCAGTTGAGTTCAGAACTTTCTTCTCGGGCCAGTGGTCATTTACCACGCCCTTGGCACTTTGTTTTCGGACTATTGAGTGGTGATCGAGATGGAAAGTATCAGCCTATTGCTGGATGAGGCATTGAGCCCGTATCAGGTAACACTGACCCCGTCAGGTGCCCATGGCGAATGCCTGGTGACATTGAAGAGTACCGCTGGCGCCATCGTGGTCGAGCGTGAGTTCAATCAGGCGCAGTTCACGGATAAACGGCTGCTGACAGATGTTGTCGACGGATTGCACCGCGACTTGTTGATCGCCGAAGGACGGCTGGAGCCCAGCGTGATTGCGGCTCTGCGCAATGTTGCGCAAGACAAGGGTCTTGCTGTCGGAAACTGAATTGTTTTTTTGTGGGAACCTTCCCGCTTTCAGGTCAGTCAGACCCTGTATCAGCAAGATCAAGCATTCTGCTCCGTTGCTTGTCGCTTGTTGTACGGGTCCTTGTAGGCCACGTTTAACCCCGAGTCGTCTCCCCACTTCTCGGGGTTTCTTTTGCCTGGCGTTTGGTCAGGGCGTTTCATCCTGGAAAAACGTCTTGGCGTCTTCCAGATACTCGCTGCGCATTTGCGGATCGAGCCATTGGGCATAAAATTCGATCAGCCGGTTCTGCCTTAGCTCGCGCAATGTCTTGTTGATACGGCTGATGGCCTGACGACCCTGCGCGGTATCCGAGCACGCAATATGGGTGGTCTGGTACTTGTCCGTGCCGCGAATCGGGTAGAACTCCAGTTCGTCGAGCGAAATGCCTTGCTGTCGCGCCTGATAACGGATCTCCGGCCAATACCCCAACAACGCAGTCAAGCGACCCAGGCGCTGCATTTGCAGCAGACTGCCAAGGGCGTCGTTGCCGTAATGGGCTGACAGACTGTTGCTCGGTGCCTGTTGCAGCAGGCGGTCAACGACCTGGCCGTAACTGCGCTCGGCGACCACCCCGAGTTTTTTCTCTTCGTGAGCCAGCAGCAGCGCCAGATCGACCTTGTTGTCGATGATGAAGGGGGCAAGCGCTTTGCGGTCCGCATGGCGTATCACGATTCCGTTGCTAAGGACTCGATAGGCCGCGATGGAATAGACGATCCGTTTTGCCCGTTCCGGGCTCCACAGCAACGAAGGATCGCAGGTGAAGCTGGGCTCCAGGAGCATTTGCATGCCACGTGCGCGGTTGACCTGCAAAGTGCTGTGTTGGTACTCGGGCATGCTGGCGATCAACAGCGGCAAAAACCGGTCGATCACGCCCTGGTTTTTTTGCGGCCCGTCGAAAATCGTCAGCGGTGGCAAATCCCGTAATAGCCAGATCAGCGTGTCCTTGGCTTGAGCGGCCGTGGGCATTGCCAGCAGGCATAAAAGCGTTGCGCCCAAACCCAGCACACGCAACTGCTGCGCCACACACCGGCGAATCGCTGACAATCCTTTCAGTTTAGATAGCCCCATCGGCACGCAGTCGCGCGATCTGTTGCGCGTCATAGCCGAGCTCGCTCAACACCTCTACGTTATGTTCACCCAGCTCGGCGCCGACCCATTCGCAAGCGCCTGGCGTCTCCGAAAGTTTTGGCACGATGCCCGGCATCTTGAAGTCTTTGCCGTCGGGCAGCTTGGCTTGCAGGAACATTTCCCGCGCGAGAAATTGTGGATCGCTGAACATGTCTTCGGCACTGAAGATGCGGCTTGCCGGTACTTCAGCCAGGTTCAACTGCTCGATCACGGCATCCAGTGGCAACGAACTGACCCACCGATCAATCACGCCATACAGCTCATCGCGACGGCTATCGCGGCCGTCGTTGCTGGCAAGCAGAGGATCGTTGGCCAGGTCGTCGCGGCCGATGGTCTGCATGAAGCGCTTGAAGATCGCATCGCCGTTGGCGCCGATCTGCACGTGTTTGCCGTCGGCGCTGGTGTGGATGGAGGAGGGCGTGATGCCGGGCATGATGTTGCCGGTGCGCTCGCGGATAAAGCCGAACACATCGAACTCCGGGACCATGCTTTCCATCATGGCGAAGATCGCTTCGTACAACGCCACGTCCACCACCTGACCCTGACCGCCATTGACCTCGCGGTGACGCAGGGCCATCAACGCACCAATCACGCCCCACAACGCGGCAATCGAGTCACCGATGGAAATCCCGGTGCGTACTGGCGGTCGATCCTCGAACCCGGTGATGTAACGCAAACCGCCCATGGATTCGCCGACCGCACCGAAGCCCGGTTGATCCTTCATCGGCCCGGTTTGCCCAAAGCCCGATAGACGGACCATCACCAGTTTCGGGTTCAGCGCATGCAGGACGTCCCAACCCAGGCCCAGTTTCTCCAGCACGCCAGGGCGGAAGTTTTCGATGAGGATGTCGGCTTCACCGAGTAGCTGCTTGAGGATCGCCAGGCCGTCAGGGTGCTTGAGGTTCAGCGTCAGGGATTTCTTGTTGCGCGCCTGGACGAACCACCACAGCGAGGTGCCTTCGTAGAGTTTGCGCCACTTGCGCAATGGGTCACCGCCATCCGGAGATTCGATCTTGATCACTTCGGCGCCGAACTCGGCACAAATACGCGAGGCGAAGGGGCCAGCGATCAAAGTACCGAGTTCGATGATTTTCAGGCCGGCAAGGGGCTTGGCGGTGAGCGGCATGGTCAATCCTGTAGGACAAAGGCTGAGCGAGTAGATCGTTTTATCATAGGCAGGAGCTCATCGCCCACGCTTGATGGCCGTCATGATTCGTTGATTGACCCCGGCATCGGTTAGACTTGCCGCCTTTCCTCGTATCAAGAAGCCCGTTCATGGCCCAGCCGTCCACGACCTACAAGTTTGAATTGAACCTCACTGACCTCGATCGTGGGGTGTATGAAAGCGTCAAGCAGACCATCGCCCGTCACCCTTCGGAGACCGAGGAGCGCATGACCGTGCGGCTGTTGGCCTATGCCTTCTGGTACGACGAGCAATTGTCCTTTGGTCGCGGTCTGTCGGATGTCGATGAACCAGCACTGTGGGAAAAGAGCCTGGATGACCGCGTCCTGCACTGGATCGAAGTCGGCCAGCCAGACGCCGACCGCCTGACCTGGTGCTCGCGTCGTACCGAGCGCACCAGCCTGTTGGCCTACGGCAGCCTGCGCGTCTGGGAAACCAAAGTGATCCCGGCGATCAAAAACCTGAAAAACGTGCACATCGCGGCTGTTCCTCAAGAAGTCCTCGAGACCCTGGCCAAGGACATGCCCCGCGTTATCAAGTGGGACGTGATGATCAGCGAAGGGACGATTTTCGTCACCGACGACCGTGGTCAGCATGAAGTCCAGTTGCAGTGGCTGAGCGGCGAGCGCGGCTGATTTTTCAGCGCTGGATCGCGTCACCCGGTTTTATCCTACGTTTTCAAGAGAAGCACCTGTCATCTCATGCGCATCGAACCTCGCCTGCTACCCGCTACCCTGCCGTTTCTCGGTGATTTGCCACCGCTACTGACTCGCCTGTATGCAGCGCGGGGCGTGCAGTCCGAGGCCGAGCTGGACAAGAGCCTGGCGCGCTTGATCCCGTATCAACAGCTCAAGGGCATCGAGGCGGCGGTGGATTTGCTGGTGGTCGCGCTGGAACAGCGTCAGCGGATTCTGATCGTCGGCGACTTCGACGCCGATGGCGCGACCGCCAGTACCGTCGGCATGCTGGGGTTGCGTCTGCTCGGCGCGGCTCACGTCGATTATCTGGTGCCCAATCGATTCGAGTACGGCTACGGCCTGACCCCGGAAATCGTCGCGGTGGCGCTGGAGCGCCAGCCGCAGTTGTTGATCACCGTGGACAACGGCATATCCAGCGTCGAGGGCGTGACGGCGGCGAAAAAGGCCGGGCTCAAGGTCTTGGTCACCGATCACCATTTGCCCGGTGACGAACTGCCGTTGGCCGATGCCATCGTCAATCCGAACCAGCCAGGATGTGAGTTCCCGAGCAAGGCGCTGGCCGGTGTCGGGGTGATTTTCTATGTGCTGATGGCGTTGCGTGCACGCCTGCGTAGCCTGGGCTGGTACGAGAGCAAGCCGCAGCCCAACATTGGTGAATTGCTGGATCTGGTGGCGCTGGGCAGCGTCGCCGACGTGGTGCCCCTGGATGCCAACAACCGGATCCTGGTGCATCAGGGCCTGGAGCGGATTCGCGCTGGCCGGGCTCGGCCGGGCATCAAGGCGATCCTTGAAGTGGCCAAGCGCGATCACTCGCGCATCACCTCGACCGATCTGGGGTTCATCCTCGGCCCGCGCCTGAATGCGGCGGGACGTCTGGACGACATGAGCCTGGGCATCGAATGCCTGCTCACCGAAGACGCAGGCGCCGCCCGTGAAATGGCCGCGCAACTGGACGGCATGAATCAGGATCGCAAATCCATTGAGCAAGGCATGCAGCGCGAAGCGTTGGCCCAGCTCAAGGACTTGCCGCTGGAGTCGATGCCATTCGGCTTGTGCCTGTTCGATCCCGAGTGGCACCAGGGCGTCATCGGGATCCTCGCGTCCCGTATGAAAGAGCGCTATTTCCGTCCGACCATCGCCTTTGCCGACGCCGGTGACGGCATGCTCAAGGGCTCGGGACGTTCAGTGCAGGGCTTTCATATTCGTGATGCCTTGAGTGTGGTGGCGGCGCAGCACCCGACGCTGATCAGCAAGTACGGTGGTCACGCCATGGCGGCGGGGCTGACGCTACCGGAAGCGAATTTTCCGTTGTTCGCCGAGGCCTTTGACGCTGAAGTCCGTCGGCAAATGCGTGAAGAAGACCTGACCGGGCGGTTGCTGTCGGATGGCACCCTGGCGGTCGAAGAGTTTCACCTGGAATTGGCCCGCGCCCTGCGCCATGCCGGCCCATGGGGCCAACACTTCCCGGAGCCGTTGTTTCACGGGGTGTTCCAATTGGTCGAGCAGCGAGTGGTCGGTGAACGCCACCTCAAGGTGGTGCTGAAAAGCGAATGTGGTTCGGTGAAACTCGACGGCATTGCCTTTGGCATCGACCGCGATGTCTGGCCGAACCCGACCATTCGCTGGGTCGAGCTGGCCTACAAGCTCGACGTCAATGAGTTCCGCGGCCAGGAAACCGTCCAGTTGATGATTGCCCATATCGAACCGCGCTGAAAAAAAACCTGCAGGGGCACGCCATTCCTCTGTAGGAGCTGCCGCAGGCTGCGATCTCTTGACCTTCGGCGTTCATACCAATGCCAAAAGATCGCAGGCTTCGCCAGCTCCTACAGGTGCCCGTCATTCCTGCGATCTTTTCTTGAACCCTCCCTGATCCGCCGATGTCGACTAGGCTCTAATCACTGCTTGATTGGCCTTGTGACGTTTTGTCGAATTTTTTACCCGCGGGGGCGGGTGCTGCATCCTTTCCTGTCACTCGTCGACTTTTCAAACAGAACCCTGGAGCCTGCCCACTGATTTGAGAGGTGCCCCATGAGTCTGCTGCTTGAACCGTACACCCTTCGTCAATTGACCCTGCTCAACCGCATCGCGGTGTCGCCGATGTGCCAATACTCCAGCGTCGATGGGCTGGCCAATGACTGGCATCTGGTACACCTCGGCAGCCGTGCCGTGGGCGGGGCCGGTCTGATATTTACCGAAGCCACGGCAGTCACTGCCGAGGGGCGGATCACCGCTCAGGACCTGGGCCTGTGGAACGACGAACAGATCGAACCGCTGCAACGCATCACCCGGTTTATCACTGCCCAAGGCGCGGTCGCCGGTATTCAACTGGCCCATGCCGGCCGCAAGGCCAGCACTCACCGGCCATGGCTGGGCAAGCATGGCAGCGTCAAGCTGGTGGATGGCGGCTGGACCCCGGTTGGCCCCTCACCGATTGCCTTCGACCCCGAACACACACCACCTACGCAATTGACCGAGGCGCAAATCGCCGAAGTGATTCAGGCGTTCGTCGAGTCGGCCAAACGTGCACTGACCGCAGGCTTCAAAGTGGTCGAAGTGCATGCCGCTCACGGCTATCTGCTGCATCAGTTTCTGTCGCCGTTGAGCAATCAGCGTCGTGATCAGTACGGCGGTTCTTTCGAAAATCGCATTCGGTTGGTGCTGCAAGTGACCGAGGCGGTGCGCGCGGTCTGGCCGGAAGAGTTGCCACTGTTCGTTCGTGTATCGGCCACCGATTGGGTCGAGGATGGCTGGAACCCGGATGAAACCGTGGAGCTGGCGCGGCGTCTGAAAGCACTGGGGGTCGATCTGATCGATGTGTCGTCCGGTGGCACTGCGGCGAATGCGGAGATTCCTACCGGGCCGGGTTATCAGACGCGTTTTGCCGAGCGCGTGCGCAAGGAGTCGGGAATTGCCACCGGCACTGTCGGATTGATTACCGAACCTGCGCAGGCCGAACACATTCTGCGCACCTGCCAGGCTGACATCATCCTGCTGGCTCGTGAGCTATTGCGTGACCCGTACTGGCCGTTGCACGCCGACGATGACCTGGGCGGACACAAGGCCATCTGGCCGGCGCAGTATCAACGGGCAACGAGCCGCGATCAGCCGATCCATGAGTCAGATTTGCGTGACTGATCCGCGCCGTGCAAACCAATAAAAAACGCCGCTTTCCCATTGAGGGACAAGCGGCGTTTTTTATGGAATGAACACACCGCACGGCCGGTGGGTTTTGTGCGTCATACGAGAGCACACAAAGGCTCTCGCGACGACAAAGGGTCGGGTTTACCGATCCAGTTTGGTGCTAGAAGTGACCGCCTTGCTCAAGCCCTTTGTATTGTGATCGCCTGGCGTGGTGGCCGAGATCGCAGTGGCTTTGGTCAGTCCGTGCGTGGTTTTGGAATGTGCAATCCCGGACGTCGCCACGCCATGTACTTTACTGTCATGACGAGCGAGGCCAGTGTGATGGCCTTTGATGCCGTGGTCCCTGACTGCGCGACCGGCATGATCGCTTTCCTGACCTTCCTTAAGACCACTTAGGCCATGGTCCCTGACCGCTCGGCCGTCATGATCGGCTTCTTTACCTTCAGCACGGCCATTGCTGCCAGCATCAGCAGAATGACCTTCTGCGCGGCCGCCATTGCCGATGCCGCCGCCGTGACCTGCGCCGTTGCCGCTGCTACCACCACCGCCGCTACCACCACCGTTGCCACCACTACCGTTACCGCCACCGTGGCTTCCACCATCTTTTGCATAAGCGAAGCTCACAGGGAGTAAAGGTGCTGCAGCCAGCATCATTACGCAGGACATAACAGCGACTAGGTTCGATTTCTTTAAAAGCATGATTGCTTCCATAGATCAGGGTAGGTTTGTATCAACTAGGACGTCTATCACGGTCTATAGTTCTCAGGCTCCCGACGGAAGGCACCACGGCAAGAGGATCACGGCAAGAGGATCACGGATATGACGACGCGTTCAGTTGTAGCTTTTTTGACAAGTTTCACGCTTTTGTGTGGCTCAACGGCTCTGTACGCAGATCCTGGCAATGGGAACGGCAACCCGCACGGTAACGGGAACAAAGGCAACAAATCCCAGAACTATCAGCAGGGGGGTGGATACAGAGGCCCGCAGGTCGACGTGGGCGGTGTTCGAGTCATCGTCGGTAACAGTCGTGATTATTGGTCGCCTGGCCCAGCGCTACCGCCAGGCATTCAAAAGAAGATTGCCCAAGGAAAACCTCTGCCGCCAGGAATCGCCAAAAAGCTGGACGGCAGGATGCTGGAAAGACTGCCTCGTTATGAGGGCTATGAATGGCAGCAAGTCGGGACAGACCTGATCCTGGTGACCCTCGCAACCGGACTTATTTATCAGGTCCTGCATAACGTGGTGGACTGAGTTTTCGGCTGCGAGACGATAGAACGAAAAAGCCCGGCATCAGGCCGGGGCTTCGTTTGACTTACGGAGTCTTGGACGCTGAGCCGCCGTCATCGTCGGATCGCCGCCCGGAGCAAGCTCGCTCCCACACTTGACCGGTGTGAACACAGATTTTGTGTACACCCGAATCCAATGTGGGAGCGAGCTTGCTCGCGATGGGGCCAGCTCGGACGTCACTTACCTCAAGCGGCCGCCCAATCCGGGTACTTGCGCTGGTCCGGCGCTGGCGGGAAGTACTGATACAGCCAGGTCTCGCTCAACGTCCGGTCATGGGTGCGGATGAACAAACGCAATTCCACCGGCGCCACGCTGTCGTCGGTCGGGAACCAGTCAAAGGTGATTCGATAGCCTTTGATGTCATCCAGCATCAGCACGTTGAAATCCTTGACCTGACCGCTCGACGCCGTGACCACCGGTTCGATACTGGTGCCTTCAGGCAAGCGATCCAGCCCACCGCCGGTAAAGTCGACCGCAAAACGCCGAGCCCAGACCTTCGGATAGTGCTCACCGGGTGCCCAGCCTTCGACGAAACCGCCCATACCGGAACGCGTGGCATTGACCCGCGCCAGCGGCGTACCCACTGGCGGCAGGGCGCTCCAGTAGAGCTTGTAGCCGTAATTCAGCGAGTCACCTGCGGCCACTGGTTTTTTCGGGGTCCAGAAGGCCACGATGTTGTCCAGGGTTTCGCCGGTGGTGGGGATTTCCAGCAGGTCGACGGAGCCTTCGCCCCAGGCGGTGGTCGGCTCGACCCACAGGCTCGGGCGCTTGCTGTACCAGTCGACGGTGTCCTGATAGCTGGCGAACTCATGGTCGGTCTGCACCAGACCAAAACCTTTCGGGTCCGTGTCGGCGAAGGCGTTGAACTGCAGGGTCGCCGGGTTGTTCAGCGGACGGCAGATCCACTCGCCATTGCCACGCCACATGGCCAGCCGATCCGAGTCGTGGATCTGCGGGTGAAGGGTGTCGCACATGCGCCGTTCGTGAGTGCCGCAGCTGAACATGCTGGTCATCGGTGCGATGCCGAGTTGTTCAATGGCAGTGCGCGCATTGACGTGAGCGTCGATGGCCATCACCACCTGATTGGCCTGGCAGTCGATATCAAAGCGGTAGGCGCCGGTGGCGCTGGGTGAGTCGAGCAGGGCATAAACCACGAAACGGGTGCTGTCCTTGTCCGGGGTTTCGAACCAGAACCTGGTGAAGTCCGGAAACTCTTCGCGTTTCTTCGCGTAGGTGTCGATTGCCAGGCCACGGGCCGACAAACCGTACTGGCCGGTGTTATCCACAGCACGGAAGTAGCTGGCGCCAAGGAACGACACCACGTCGTGTTTATCCAGCTCCGGGGCCTTGAACAGCTTGAACCCGGCAAAGCCCAGGTCGCCCTTGAGCTGCGCGGTATCGACGCTGGAATTCTGGTAATTGAACAATGACGGGTGGAAGTGCACTTCCCGCGCCTGACGGGTCTTGGGGTCAACGCTGTACATGCGCACCGGTTGCTTGAAACCCATGCCGACGTGGAAGAACTGCACGTCGAGTTGCCCGTTCAGGTCATTCCACAGCGAATGGCCGGCGTCGTACTGAATCGCGTTGAATTGCTGCGGCGTCATGTTCGCCAGCGTCGGTGGCAACACCTGTTTGGTGTCCACATAACTGCGGCTGGCCAGTTGCTTGGCTTGCGCCTGCAAGGCTTCGAAGTCGAAGGCCTGGGCCTCTCCATCGGCAGTCCCGGCCCAGGCCCGCGCGGCCAACAATCCAGTGGCCGAAAGGCCGGTGTAGGCGGCGATGGCCATGGAGGCTTTGAGCAAATTCCTGCGGTGCATAAGACAACCTGTCTTGGACGATCCCGCGGCGTTCCCGGCTGCGTTACGGATCAGAAATAGAGGTTCGGACAAGCCTTCGGCCAAACGCGTCGGATTTTAAACAGATGCCGAATAAGATAAAGCGTTCGAAATAACTCGAAAAATGATTAATTTGCGCTTCGTGGAAACACCCGCTGGAGCCCGAGGATATTCATCTGTTTTTTAAATCAACGTAGCGTTTCAAATAAGCGTTTTCATTTATTTGACTAATTACTCTAAAAACAGCCCGCAAACTTTTTTTTGTCCCTATTCTTAGGCTCATGACCGGCCCTTGCCCTTGAGGCCGGTAAACGTTCAGCAGCAGCCTGGCAGGTGCCGGTCGCTGCTGAAGAAGGAGCAGGGCGATGAGGTAGCTGAAGTTTCAGTTCACGTGCAGAGGGACATCGTCCATGGAAAAAGCGCAAGGCATCATCGGATTTTGGGGGATTTTCTCAGGCTTGAGCATCTCGCGACGGTCGCGCCGGCTCAGTTCAGAGGAGGTGAAACTCGTCGAGCAGTATCGAGCGTTATCGGAGAATGACCGCATTGCAATGCGCTATCTGGCGGATGCGATGCACCGTGTTTCGCGGTTTTGAGGCGGCTTAACAGCCTCTCCCATGTTCGCTTTTGGGAGGGGCTGTTTGTCTTGTGCATCAGCCCCGATGGCATTGAGTATCACCACTCCTGATTACGCTCGGTTCGTTGATGCAATATCCGCAGAATCTGCACTTGGCCGAGTACCAGCCGATAAGGCGCAATAAATGGAAGCTGATTCAGGACAAGCTCACGTACATCGGGTACCAGTGACGGACGTCCTGAGCCGGGGAACAGTTCAAGCTGGCCAAAAGTATTGAGGATGCTTGTCACCATATCGTTGGCAGCGGCTGCGCCAATCAGCCCGCAATAGTGTTCATGAATGGCGTCCAGGTCACTCTCAGCTTTCTCGGTCAGTGCGACTCTCGGCACGATTTGCCCACTTAGCCTTCACGGCGTCCAGATCAGTAAGTTTTCCAGCATCGGCATCGGCAATACCTTCGCTGATCGCTTGCAGGTGCCAGGACTCGGCCTCTACATAACGCACCAGTGCACGCTTGAGGTGGTATTGACGGTCACGATCGGTCGCTGCTGCAAGCTGATCCAGCTGCTGGGCAAGAGTTTCTTCGACTCGAAAGGACAAAACGGGCGAGGCCATCGCGGCTCTCCTGTGAGTGTGTATACGTTGTAAACGACGTAAACGCACACTAGGCCCTGCCAAGATTTCAGTCAACCGCGGTTGTGCGCGCGGTGTCAGGAAATCTTAGCGGGGTAGGTGCTGGAGGGGGGAGCGATGTGTTGCTAAATGCTTGTTCCCTCCAGTGGTTGTCAGTCGCTACCGACTGATTCGCCAGGCATCACCCGCCGGGGCAGTACCATGGTCATACGGTTTACAGAGCCACATGTAGAGCAGGCCCAGGCCGATGACGATGGCGGTGCTCAAGACCATGGCGTAGTTGATGTACCACGCCGCATCCGGCGTGCGTGGCCAGGCCATGTTGATGATGGCGCCAACGCCATAGACCAGCGCGCCGATGTTTACCGGTAGACCCCAGGCGCCCAGTGTGAACTTGCCGCTGGGTTTCCAGCCGCGGGCGCGAGCGTAGAGGGCGGCGAGGACGATCATCTGGAACGCCAGGTAGATGCCGATGGCCGCGAAGCTGACGATGGTGGCGACGGCGTCTTGCAGGAAAAAGCCGAGGGCAATAATCAGTGCTGGGAGGACGCCAGACACGAATAGCGCGGCAACCGGAACCTGCGTTGTAGGCGAAATCTTTTTCAGCAGCGCACTACCGATGACCATTTCATCACGAGCGTAGGAATACAGCAGACGGCTGGCTGCGGCTTGCAGGCTGATGACGCAGGAGATGAAGGAAATCATTACCACACCCATCACTACTTTCGAACCGACCGGGCCGAAGGCGTTGTTGAGGATGGTGGTCACCGGGTCCTTGTCAGTGCCGTTGATCACCGCTTGCATATCCGGCACCGCCAGAATCAGCGCCAGGCAGGCGAACATCGCTGCGATGCCACCGATGTAGATGGTCATGCGCATGGCTACCGGAATCTGCTTGCTCGGGTTCGGGGTTTCTTCGGCCACGTCGCCGCAGGCCTCGAAGCCGTAGTACAGAAACATCCCGGCCAAGGATGCGGTCAGGAACGCCGGCAGGTAGGAACCGTCGACGCGGATATCAAAGGTGTTGAACAGCACGCTCAGCGGCTGATGGCGCTCGAAAATTAACAGGTACACGCCGACGATCACCGCACCGACCAGCTCGCAGAGGAAGCCGAACATGGCGATACGTGCGAGCACTTTGGTGCCGCTGAGGTTCACCAGAGTGGCGAACAGGGTCAGCAGCAGGGCGATGACGATGTTGGTGTTATTGCTCGGTTCAAAACCCATCATCGCCGCCAGGTAAGGACCGGCACCGACGGCAACGGCCGCGATGGTCACGCACAGGGCGATGGAGTAGATCCAGCCGACCATCCACGCCCAGCGTTTGCCCACCAAGCGACGAGCCCACGGATAGACACCGCCGGAAATCGGGAACTGCGAGACCACTTCACCGAAGATCAGGCAGACCAGCAGTTGGCCGCAACCGACCAGCAAATACGCCCAGAACATCGGCGGTCCACCGGCGGCCAGGCACAGGCCGAACAGGGTATAAACCCCTACGACCGGGGAGAGGTAAGTGAAGCCCAGTGCGAAGTTTTCCCACAGGCTCATGCTGCGATTGAAGTTCGAGGTGTAGCCCAGCTTGCGTAGCTGCTCGGCATCGCTGTCGGCGGCGATTGCAGGGAGTTCGGGTAGAGTCATGGTGTTGATGCTCCGGAAAATCGGCAGATTTCGGATGTCCGAAACCGTGGCTGGGCCATGACGGCTCAACCCGGATCGGTGGTTATTGTTTTGTGTTGCAGTGAGTCCCTGGTGTGAATCGCCGAGTTCGTCCATGAGATCGAGGTGAGGCCATCGCGAGCAAGCTCGCTCCCACAGGTTCAGTGCCGTCCTTGTGGGAGCGAGCTTGCTCGCGATGCTTTTAATGCTTGAACATCACATGCCTTACGGTGGTGTAGTCCTCCAGCCCGTACATGGACATATCCTTGCCATAACCGGAGAGTTTCTGACCGCCGTGTGGCATTTCGCTGACCAGCATGAAGTGCGTGTTCACCCAGGTGCAGCCGTACTGCAAGCGGGCGGCGAGGCGGTGAGCGCGGCCGACATTGGCGGTCCACACTGACGACGCCAGGCCGTAGTCCGAATCGTTGGCCCACGCCAGCACCTGTGCTTCATCAGTGAATTGGGTGACCGACACCACCGGTCCGAACACTTCGCGGCGGACGATCTCGTCGTCTTGCTGGGCGTCGGCCAACACCGTCGGCTCGAAGAAGAACCCGTTGCCGTCGACGATTTTCCCGCCCGTGATCAAACGGATGTGCGGTTGTGCGATGGCGCGCTCGACGAAACCGGCGACACGGTCGCGATGCTGGGCGGTGATCAGCGGGCCCAGCTCGGTGGTTGGGTCATCCTGCAAACCGTATTTGATGCTGCTGACGGCCACACCAAGCTTCTCGACGAATTTTTCGTAGATGCCTGCCTGGGCGTAGATGCGGCAGGCGGCGGTGCAATCCTGGCCAGCGTTGTAGAAGCCAAAGGTGCGGATGCCTTCCACGGCGGCGTCGAGGTCGGCGTCGTTGAAGATGATCACCGGGGCTTTGCCACCCAATTCCATGTGCATGCGTTTGACGCTGTCGGCGGTGCTGGAAATGATGTTCGAGCCGGTGGCGATGGAGCCGGTCAACGACACCATGCGCACTTTCGGGTGGGTGACCAACGGGCTACCGACCGTAGGCCCACGGCCGAATACCAGGTTGAGCACGCCAGCCGGGAAAATCTCCGACGCCAGTTCGGCCAGACGCAGCGCGGTCAACGGGGTTTGCTCCGACGGCTTGAGCACCACGGTATTACCGGCAGCCAGGGCCGGGGCGATTTTCCAGGCGACCATCATCAGCGGGTAATTCCACGGTGCGATGGAGGCGATCACGCCCACCGGGTCGCGGCGGATCATCGAGGTGTGCCCCGGCAGGTATTCACCGCCAGCCATCCCGCTCATGCAACGGCTGGCGCCAGCGAAGAAGCGGAACACATCGGCAATCGCCGGGATCTCGTCGTTCAGCGCGGCACTGTAGGGTTTGCCGCAGTTGTCCGACTCAAGCTTGGCCAGCTCTTCACCGTGGGCCTGGATGACATCGGCGAGTTTGAGCAACAGTAACGAACGGTCTTTCGGTGAAGTCTGCGACCAGCTTTCAAACGCGGCATCGGCAGCTCGCACAGCGGCGTCGACCTGGGCTTCGCTGGCTTCGTTGATTTCTACAAGCACCCGGCCCAGAGCCGGGTTGAATACCGGTTGGGCGGGGCCTTCGCCGGCGACAAGCTGGCCGTTGATCAGCAGTTTGGTTTGCATGGCATTGTCCTCTTCGAAGCAGTTGTTTTTCCTCTGTGAGAACCGAACCTAATGTGGGAGCGGGCTTGCTCGCGAAGGGGCCATGACATTCAACATTGATGTTGGCTGATACACCGCTTTCGCGAGCAAGCCCGCTCCCACATTTGAACCGGTTCCCACAGTGAGTAGTCGTTGTTGGTTATTTACCGCCGCTGCCCGCGACGCTTTCGCCGCCGCGAGTCAGGTAATAGGCGCCGAGGATCGGCAGCATGGTCACGAGCATCACCAGCATCGCCACCACGTTGGTCACCGGTACGTCGCGTGGGCGGCTGAGCTGATTGAGCAGCCACAGCGGCAAGGTGCGTTCGTGGCCAGCGGTGAAGGTGGTAACGATGATTTCGTCGAACGACAGGGCGAACGCCAACATGCCGCCGGCCAGCAATGCCGAGCCGAGGTTCGGCAGGACGATGTAGCGGAAGGTCTGCCAGCCGTCGGCGCCCAGATCCATCGACGCTTCGATCAAGCTGTACGAGGTACGGCGCAGGCGGGCGATAACGTTGTTGTAGACGATCACCACACAGAAGGTCGCGTGACCGACGATGATGGTGAACATCCCGGGCTCGATGCCCAGTGTCTTGAACGTCGCCAACAGCGCGATACCGGTGATGATCCCCGGCAACGCAATCGGCAGGATCAGCATCAGCGAAATGCCCTGCTTGCCGAAGAAGTCGCGGCGGTACAGCGCGGCCGAGGCCAGCGTCCCCAGGACCATGGCGATCAAGGTCGCGATCGCGGCGATCTGCAGCGAGAGCTTGATCGCTTCCAGCACGTCAGGTCGCGCGAACGCCACGCTGAGCCACTTCAGGGTGAAGCCTTGGGGCGGAAAACTGAACGCTGCATCTTCAGTGTTGAAGGCGTACAGGAAGATGATCAGGATCGGGAAGTGCAGAAACACCAACCCGCCCCAGGCTGCAATGCGCAGGCCCAAAGAAGCCTGCCCTTGAGATGAAGAATCAGAGCGCATCGAAGGCCCCCAGACGTTTGACGATGGACAGGTAGATGGCGATCAGCACGATCGGCACCAACGTAAACGCAGCCGCCATTGGCATGTTGCCGATAGCGCCTTGCTGGGCGTACACCATGCTGCCGACGAAGTAACCTGGCGGGCCGATCAGTTGCGGCACGATGAAGTCACCGAGGGTCAGCGAGAAGGTGAAGATCGAACCGGCCGCAATGCCTGGAATCGACAGCGGCAAAATCACCTGCATGAAGGTCTGGTGCGGCTTGGCGCCGAGGTCGGCGGAGGCTTGCAGCAAGGAGGGCGGCAGGCGTTCCAGCGATGCCTGGATGGGCAGGATCATGAACGGCAGCCAGATGTAGACGAATACCATGAAACGGCCCAGATGGGAGGTCGACAGGGTGCTGCCGCCCACGCCGGGAATCCCCAGCACGAACTGCAATACCGGCTCCAGCCCCAGGTGCTGAACGAACCACTGCGCCACGCCACCCTTGGCCAGCAACAGGGTCCAGGCGTAAGCCTTGACGATGTAACTGGCCCACATCGGCATCATCACCGCGATGTAGAAAAACGCCTTGGTGTTGCCGGTGGTGTAGCGCGCCATGTAGTAGGCAATCGGAAACGCGACGATGGCGCTGGCGATCGAGACCACGATGGCCATGCTCAAGGTGCGCAGGATGATGTCGAAGTTCGAAGGGTTGAACAGCGCCGCGAAGTTCGCCAGGGTCAGCTCGGGCGTGACCGCCATGGTGAAGTCGTCGAAGGTGTAGAAACCCTGCCACAGCAGTGTCAGCAGCGAACCTAAATAGATCGCCCCGAACCAGATCAGCGGCGGCACCAGCAACATCGCGAGGTACAGGTTGGGTCGGCGATACAGCAGGTTGGAAAACCTGCGCAACGGCGAGCTGCCGGCCGGGGTTTGGGTCATGGTCACGCTGTTCATCTCAGACCCCGCCCGCAACGGTGTCGTGCAACGGAATCATGGCCTCGCGGGCCCAGCGTGCACGGATAAGTTGACCGGTCTGATGCTGGGCGCTGACGTCCAGCCACTGGTTGTTGGCCTGGCTGATGTTCAGGGTCTGACCGTTTTCCAGCTTCATCTCGTAACGCGTGGCGCTGCCCTGATACTGGATGTCGTGCAGCAGGCCGCTGACTTCGATTTCATGGCTGGCCTTTGGGCCTTCGGCGAAGCGCACGTGTTCCGGACGAATCGAGAACGGCTGCGGATGGCCGCTCAGCTGTTGGGCCAGATCGCCGCGAATCACGTTGGAGGTGCCGACGAATTCGGCGACGAAGGTGGTCACCGGTTTCATGTACAGGTTGCGCGGGGTGTCGACCTGCTCGATGCGGCCCTTGTTGAACACTGCCACGCGGTCGGACATCGACAGCGCTTCGGTCTGGTCGTGAGTCACGAAGATGAAGGTGATGCCGAGTTGGCGCTGGAGCTTCTTCAGCTCGCCTTGCATTTGTTCGCGCAGCTTCAGATCGAGTGCGCCCAATGGCTCATCGAGCAGCAGCACCCGCGGGCGATTGACCAGGGCGCGGGCCAGAGCCACGCGCTGACGTTGGCCACCGGACAGTTGCACCGGTTTACGCTCGCCATATCCGCCGAGGGCGACCATGTCGAGAGCCTCCTCGGCGCGTTTGATGCGCTCGGTTTTGCCGACGCCTTTGACCTTCAAACCGTAAGCGACGTTGTCGCGAACGTTCATGTGCGGGAACAGCGCGTAATCCTGGAACACGGTGTTCACATCACGTTGATAGGGCGGCAAACCGGCGGCCTCGAAGCCGTGAATGCGGATCGAGCCTGCGCTCGGTTGTTCGAAACCGGCGATCAGCCGCAAGCAGGTGGTTTTGCCCGAGCCGGATGGGCCGAGCATGGAAAAGAACTCGCCGTCCTGGATGTCGATGGAAACCCGGTCGACGGCTTTCACTTCGCCGAACTGACGGGAAACGTTGGTGAACTGGACTGCAAGCGTCATGGTGCGGTGCTCCAAAATCTGAAATCTTTAAAAGCATCGCGAGCAAGCTCGCTCCCACAGGGGAATGCGATCAATTGTGGGAGCGAGCTTGCTCGCGAAGAGGGCTTAACGACCGCCCATGATCGCGATGTAATCCTGGGTCCAGCGGCTATAAGGCACGAACTTGCCGCCTTCAGCCTGTGGGGTTTTCCAGAAGGCGATCTTGTCGAACTGGTCGAAACCGTTGGTTTTGCAGCCTTCGGCGCCCAGCAGTTCACTTCCGGTGCAGGCCGCCGGTACGGCTGGCAGCGAGCCGAACCATGCGGCTACGTCACCCTGGACTTTGGGTTGCAGCGACCAGTCCATCCACATGTAGGCGCAGTTCGGGTGTTTGGCGTCGGCGTGCAACATGGTGGTGTCGGCCCAGCCCGTAACGCCTTCTTTCGGAATGGTCGAGGCCACCGGTTGCTTGTCGGCTTGCAGGCCGTTGACCATGTAACCCCAGGTGCTGGAAGCCGCGACGCCTTCGTTCTTGAAGTCGCTCATCTGCACGGTCGCGTCATGCCAGTAGCGGTGCACCAGCGGCTGCTGAGCGCGCAGCAGGTCGAGCACGGCCTTGTACTGGGTTTCGGTCAGTTCGTAAGGGTTCTTGATGCCCAGTTCCGGTTTGGTTGACTTCAGGTACAGCGCGGCGTCGGCGATGTAGATCGGCCCGTCATAAGCTTGCACGCGTCCCTTGTTGGCCTTGCCGTCCGGCAGGTTTTGCGGGTCGAACACCACGCTCCAGCTGTCAGGCGCAGTCTTGAAAACGTTGGTGTTGTACATCAGCACGTTCGGGCCCCACTGATAAGGCGTGCCGTAAACCTGTTTGTTGACCACGTACCAAGGCCCGTCCTTGAGGCGCGGGTCGATGTTTTTCCAGTTCGGGATCAGCGCGGTGTTGATCGGCTGCACACGTTTGCCGCCGATCAAACGCAACGAGGCGTCGCCGGACGCGGTCACCAGGTCGTAACCGCCCTTGGCCATCAGGCTAACCATTTCGTCAGAAGTAGCAGCGGTTTTGACGCTGACCTTGCAGCCGGTTTCTTTCTCGAAACCGGTGACCCAGTCGTAGGCCTTATCGCTTTCGCCACGTTCGATGTAGCCCGGCCAGGCGACGATATCCAGTTGGCCTTCGCCAGCGCCAACGGCTTTCAGCGGTTCGGCGGCCTGAATACTGGCGCTGGCCAGCAAGGCGGTGGTGATTGCACTGAACAGTGCGGTCTTGTGCACGAACATGGGGTTTCCCTCTTCTTTAATTATGGTCGGGGCAGTTTTGAACGTGATGTAGCTGGCCTTTTCGGCTGGTTGTTAGCGTAGTGCGGTTATTTCAGATCGTTGCCGTGGCGCGCCATGATGTGTCGCACCACGCTGTAGTCCTGGAGCGAATCGCTGGATAAGTCTTTGCCGTAACCCGAGCGCTTCAAGCCGCCATGGGGCATTTCGCTGACCAGCATGAAATGGCTGTTGATCCAGGTGCAGCCGTACTGCAAGCGCGCCGCCACCTGCATCGCCTTGTCGAGGTTTTGGGTCCAGACCGATGACGCGAGGCCGTATTCCGAGTCATTGGCCCAGTCCACCGCTTGCGCAAGCTCCTCGAAGCGGGTCACGGTGACTACTGGCCCGAACACTTCGCGCTGGACGATTTCATCGCTTTGTTTGCAGCCGGCCAGCAGGGTGGGCTGGTAGTAGAAACCGGCACCGGAATGCACTGCCGCGCCGGTCACTCGTTCGATGTGTGGCTGGCCAAGGGCGCGTTCGACAAAACTGGCCACGCGGTCGCGCTGGCGGGTGCTGATCAGCGGGCCGAGTTCGTTGTCGGCATCGCGTTTACCGGCGAAGCGCAGGCTGCTGACGGCGGCACCGAGTTCGGCTACCAATGTGTCGTGAATGCCGGCCTGTGCATAAATCCGGCAGGCGGCGGTGCAATCTTGCCCGGCGTTGTAGTAACCGTAACTGCGCACGCCTTCGACCACCGCTTGAATGTCAGCGTCGTTGCAGACGATCACCGGCGCTTTACCGCCGAGTTCCAGGTGGGTGCGTTTCAGGGTTTTGGCGGCGGCCTGCAGAATCTTCTGCCCGGTGACGATGTCGCCGGTCAGCGAGACCATGCGCACTTTCGGGTGGCTGACCAAATGGCTGCCGACGCCTTCACCACCGCCGCAAATAATGTTGATCACCCCGCGCGGGAGGATTTCAGCCAGTGCCGGCGCGAGGGCGAGGATCGACAGCGGCGTATGTTCGGAGGGCTTGAACACCAGTGTGTTGCCGGCGGCCAGGGCCGGGGCGATTTTCCACGCGGCCATCATGATCGGGTAGTTCCACGGCGCGATGGACGCTACGACGCCAATCGGATCGCGACGCACCATGCTGGTGTAACCCGGCAGGTATTCACCGCTGAGCTGGCCGGTCTGGCAGCGTACGGCACCAGCGAAGAAGCGAAACACGTCGACTGTGGCGCTCAAATCGTCCTGACGGGCCAGGTGCAACGGCTTGCCGCAGTTCAGCGATTCGAGTCGGGCGAGGAGATCGGCGTGCTTTTCCACCGCGTTGGCGATGTCCAGCAGGATGTTCGAGCGTTGTTGCGGGGTGGTTCGCGACCAACCGGCGAAGGCGCGGTGGGCGGCGAGGATGGCGGCTTCGACTTGTTCGGTGCTGGCTTCGGCGATGTGCGTCAGCACTTCACCGGTGGCCGGATTGATGATCGGTTCGACAAAGCCCTGACCTGCGACTAATTCACCATCGATCAGCAATGCGGTGAACAACGGGGTCTGCGCGCCAGGCATTTTTCGGGTTCTCTTTTCTTGTGTGGTCATGGTGCTCCCTGTGACTGGGGGCCCGACCGTCTTATTGATGTCCAGAGACTAGTGGTCGGGCTTGCGGACGACAAATACTAAATACTGAATGCAGCATTCGATTAAATAGATGGCTTGCGCCCACCGTGAGGCTGCTCGCGGGCGACGGTCAGGAACGGATCAACCAAGGCCGGGCGCGCAGTGCCACGGCGCCAGGCCAGGCCGACATCGAGAGTTTGGCTCAGGTCCGCAATCGCTCGCGCTTCAATGATGTCGCCCTCCAGCGACCAAGGTCGGTAGGTCATGTCGGGTTGAATCGACACGCCAAGGCCGGCCGCCACCAGGCTTCGAACGGCTTCGGTGGAGGCCGTGCGCAAGGTGATGCGCGGCTGCAAGGAGGCTGCTGACCACATGCGTTGGGCGTTGCGGTCCATTTCATCGACGTTGAGCTGAATCAACGGCTCGCGGGCGACATCGGCGAGGTTGATGCTGTCGTGCTCCAGCAACGGGTGCTGGGCCGGCAGCCACAAGCGATGAGGCGAATGGGTCAGCACCTCGGTTTGCAGTGCATGGCGATCTTCCAGGTTGGAGAGGATCAGCACCCCGACATCAATTTCGCCGCTGACCAGCAAGTGCTCAATGTAGGGCCGCTCGTCTTCCATCACGCGAATCTCCACGTTGGGGTAGGCGCGCTGAAAACGGGTGAGCAAATCGGCGAGGTAATAACCGGCCACCAGACTGGTCACGCCGATGATCAATTGGCCGGCGACCTGATCGGTACTTTGCTGAAGGCTGCGTTTGGCGTTGTCGACCGTGGCCAGAATCAAGTGCGCCTGACGCAGGAATTGATGGCCCTGGTGCGTCAGGGTCATGCCCTTGGCGTGGCGATTGAACAGGCTGACGCCAATTTCCTGCTCAAGCTGCTGGATGGCCAGGGTCAAGGTGGACTGGGAGATGTACACCGCTTGCGCGGCAGCCGAGATCGAGCCGGTCTCGGCCACGGCGATGAAGTGACGGATCTGGCGCAAGGTCATCATGGTGAAGATACCCGGTGGGCGGTTTTTATAGATTTGCCCGAGTGTATATCTTTTTAATCGATGCCCAGGCATGGGCTTGGTTGGGGTGGGGGGGGAGAAAGGGGGGAGAGACCCGTTACTGGCTGCATCCTTGCAGCCAGTTCCGAAGGGTCGATGTTACGCATTGTTCAATGCGGCTCCCGATCAAGTCGCAATGAGTCAGGCGCGGATATCTCGATCATATCCACAACGAGTTTGTTATCGAATTCAAACCCGGTGCCTGAAGGCCCTGTGTAGCTTCGATACTATTTCAGCGTTACATCAATCATCGGGGGAATGTAACCATAGTCATATTCGGCCACCACGAAAGTCTGCTGCCCTTTCACCTTGATGCCCACTGTCGGTGCTTCAGTGCCGCCGACCCGGAACTGCATTCCGGTGTTGCTTTCCTTTGTGGGTACGGTGTCGATGAACGAAGTCACCAGGCCGTTAGGCATCACGTAATGTGAATAGGTTTGAAATGGCTGGGAAGAGGGGTTGCCCAGCACCAGACCGGAACCGTTCAGTGGTACGTAAGGGCCGAAGAGCGAATCCGCCACGAAACCGTACACCCCGTCCGGACCGGTCACACCGTCGGCATAAGTGAATTTATGGCTGATGGTGAACAAATAGTATTTACCGTCCTGAAACAGGAAGTGTGGACGTTCGGTCTGGTCATTGACGCCTACTGCAGTCAGCAGTGGCGGCAACATTTCCCAGTCGTCGCCATCTTCGTCATTCGCTACGGCGATACCGACACAGGCGGTTTGGAAGCGCGAGTTACCGACATCTTCATAGCCCGGCGGTACGTCGCCGATTTCAGCTTCGCCGACCTTGTGCGAACCACGCTCACCGGCCACGTTGCCCTCAAACAGCATGTACAACTTGCCGTCTTTCGGATCGCGGAACGGCCATGGATCACGGAAGCCCCAGTACGGATTCTGCGCTTCGGTCTGATAGATCTCGCCGTCAGCTTCAAACAGCGACGTAACCTTTTTGAAGCCTACCATGCTGACGCCATGTTCAGTCGTCACCACGCGGCCACGCACCTTGACGATCGTGGCGCCCGGCGTGACGGCGGTGTAATACAAATCCACATCGCCCTGGTCGTTCAACAGAATCGGGGAGCCAGCCCATTCACGCGTGGTTGGAGACACACCTTGCGCCATCACGCGACCACCAAACTGCCAGTCTTTACCGGTGCGGGAAAACCAGTAGTACATCTTTGCCCGACCATGACGATCGTTCCAGTCTCGGGTGATGTCGTAATTACCGTTCTCGTCGATGTACTCCGGATCATTCGGGTGGCGATCTGCCGTCAAGGTGAAAATGACCGACCAGCCGTCGACAGAAGCCACGTTACCGTCCATATCGCGCAGCGGCATGGTGTCCCAGATGAACACCTCGTTGCTCAATACCGGGAAATCCGCACTGACCAGCGGCTGGGTAGTGGTCGGATCATCCGCGTGAACTTTCAGCGCGTCGGCGCGGGTCCACAAGCTGGGCTGGTGGGGAAGCTGACCAAGTTTTTCAGTGTTGCTTTTCATAGGGAGTACCTCATCCATGAATATATTTAAATGAATCTTCGTTAGTGACTGTATATCCATACAGTGATTTCACTGTAAGTCAGTGAATTTTCAAGATCAAGGAAAAATTCCATTTTTTTTAATTTATGGGTTTTTTGTTGCTAGCTGATACGTTTCATCAGGTGATTTTTTGCACAAAAAAGGCCTTCCTCTCGGTAGGCCTCTGGTCGTCCGCTGTGGGGCATGATGTGGTTTTGAAGTGAAAAGATCTTTTTGGACCGTTACGAGCCCAACAGAGGGCACGCTCTGCTCGCCACAAACCAATGCGCAATTTCTGATCTGTTTATTCTTTCCCCAAAGCCTCGGTCCGAGGCTACGTTGCCTTGCGTCGCTGCCTACAACTCCACCAGAACTCCCCGGCTTGTACGCTTTGTTGCCCAGCTCTATTGTTTCCGGGTCGCTGCTTATTCAGCGGCCGGGCCTGGAAACCCGTGAGCAAAAAGGCGCAACAGCGCGCCACATGACATACTGCGGCGCTTTTTTTGTGCTCGCAGTTCTGCGTTATGGCGGCTGTGCGTGGGAGACCTTCGGGTCTGCCGGGTACCTTTTGCCTCGGTTTTCCAGCCCGCGTACAGCTGCCACCCTTTCGCCTGGAAACGAAAACGGCAGCTCCTCAACGCCGTTGGCCGAGTTGGCGGTGAATCGGGCGCTGGATCACCTTGATCCACCGGATTCGCCGGAGTAGCACGCCAGTGCATTGATGTTGAATGTAATGCCGTCATCGCGAGCAGGCTCGCTCCCACACTGGATCTCCATCGTTCGCGGACGTTGTATCCACTGAGGATCAAATGTGGGAGCGAGCCTGCTCGCGATGGCGTCTTCAGACACGACAACGCCTTCTCCTCAGGAGATGAGAAGTGATGCGCCACCGTCTTATAAATAAGACGCCCTCGGCTATACTCCCCTCCATTTGAACGGCCCCGAGGACTGACTGTGAAGAACTGGACGTTGCGCCAACGCATTTTGGCGAGCTTTGCGGTGATTATCGCCATCATGCTGCTGATGGTCGTCGTCTCTTATTCACGCTTGCTGAAGATTGAGTCCGGCGAGGTCGCTGTTCGCGAAGATGCCGTTCCAGGCGTCTACTACAGTTCGATGATTCGCAGCGCTTGGGTCGACAGTTACATGCTGACTCAGGAGTTGCTCGGCCTGAAAAGGGGGCAAGGCATCGGTGCCGCAGAGGCTGCGGATTTCAAGTCTTTCGAAGAGCGTCTTGAGTTGGCAATGGTCAACTACCGGAAGACCTTCAACGGCCATGAGGATCAGGCCGAGCTCGACGCCTTCGACGCTTTCGTAAAACTGCGTGAGACGTTCATCAAGACTCAGGCCACCGTTCTCGATTTGTATCAGCGCAATCAGGGCGATGAGGCGGTGAAGATCTTCACTGAACAATTGAACCCGACCTGGAGTGAAGGTCGCAGCAAGCTAAACGACATCATCAACGCCAACAAGGCTGTCGCCGACCGTGCCACCACGGCCATTGATGACGCGGTGGCCGCCGCTAAAATCAGCATGGGCGTTTCGTTGCTGATCGCGGTGATTGCCGCCGGCCTCTGCGGCCTGCTGCTAATGCGCGCGATCATGGCGCCAATGAACCGCATCGTGCAGATCCTCGACATCATGCGCACCGGTGACCTCAGCAGCCGTCTGAACCTCGATCGCAAGGACGAGTTCGGTGCGGTGGAAACCGGCTTCAACGACATGATGACCGAGCTGACCTCGCTGGTGTCCCAGGCTCAGCGTTCCTCGGTACAGGTCACCACCTCGGTGACCGAGATCGCCGCCACCTCCAAACAGCAACAGGCGACCGCCACGGAAACCGCGGCCACCACCACCGAAATCGGCGCCACTTCGCGCGAAATCGCCGCGACCTCGCGGGACCTAGTGCGCACCATGACCGAAGTCTCCACCGCCGCCGATCAGGCCTCGGTGCTGGCCGGCTCCGGTCAGCAAGGCCTGGCGCGGATGGAAGAGACCATGCACTCGGTAATGGGCGCGGCTGATCTGGTCAACGCCAAACTGGCGATCCTCAACGAGAAGGCCGGCAACATCAATCAGGTGGTGGTGACCATCGTCAAGGTCGCCGATCAGACCAACCTGCTGTCGCTGAACGCCGCCATCGAGGCCGAAAAGGCCGGCGAATACGGTCGCGGTTTCGCCGTGGTCGCTACCGAAGTGCGACGTCTGGCGGACCAGACCGCTGTCGCCACCTACGACATCGAACAGATGGTTCGCGAGATCCAGTCGGCGGTGTCGGCCGGTGTGATGGGCATGGACAAATTCTCCGAAGAAGTGCGTCGCGGCATGTCCGAAGTGCAGCAGGTCGGCGAGCAGCTGTCGCAGATCATCCATCAGGTTCAGGCGCTGGCGCCTCGGGTGTTGATGGTCAACGAGGGTATGCAGGCCCAGGCCACGGGCGCTGAACAGATCAACCATGCACTGGTGCAGTTGGGCGACGCCAGCAGCCAGACCGTCGAGTCCCTGCGCCAGGCCAGTTTTGCCATCGACGAGCTGAGTTCGGTGGCCGTAGGGCTGCGCAGCGGCGTCTCGCGATTCAAAGTCTGATGAGCGAACTGGTGGCGAAACGCAGTGCGGGCATGGCACCGAAACAGTCGTTGTTTCTGGTATTTCGCATTGGCGACGAGCGCTATGCGCTGCAAGCCATTGAAGTAGTCGAGGTGCTGCCACGTCTGCCGCTTAAACCGATTGCCAAGGCACCGTCATGGGTCGTAGGGGTGTTTGCCTACCGTGGCGCGGTGGTGCCGGTGATCGATGTCGGCGACCTGGCGTTCGGTCAGCCGGCCAAGGCGCGTACCAGCACTCGATTGGTGTTGGTGCACTATCAGCCGGATGACGCTACGCCGGGGCAATTGCTCGGGCTGATTCTTGAGCAAGCCACTGACACGCTGCGTTGCAATCCGGCGGACTTCCAGCCCTATGGCCTGGATAACCGTCAGGCGCCGTATCTAGGGCCGGTGCGTGAAGACGCGCAAGGACTGTTGCAATGGGTGCGCGTCGCGGACTTGCTGGATGCTCAGGTGCACGCGTTGCTGTTCCCGTCGCCGCCGCTGGACCTGGCGTCGCTTGAGGAGCGCCCATGAGCAGCGACCAGCGTTTTTTCGACTTCCTCAAAGAACGCATTGGCCTAGACGTGAGCTCCGTCGGCCCGGCGATCATCGAACGCGCGGTGCGTCAGCGCACGGCGGCGCAGCAGGTGGAAACGTCGGATGAGTACTGGCAGCGTCTGCAAGGTTCGCGAGACGAACAGCAAGCGCTGATCGAAGCAGTGATCGTCCCGGAAACCTGGTTTTTTCGTTACCCGGAATCCTTTGCTACTTTGGCCAAACTGGCGCTCAAGCGTCTGGCCGAGATCAAGGGCATGCGTGCGCTGCGGATTCTCAGCCTGCCATGCTCCACTGGCGAAGAGCCGTATTCGATTGCCATGGCGTTGTTCGATGCCGGGCTGGCGCCGCACCAGTTCAAGGTCGAAGGGTTGGATGTCAGCCCGCTGTCGGTCGAGCGGGCCAAGCGTGCGCTGTATGGAAAAAACTCCTTTCGAGGACAACACAGCGATTTTCGCGAGCGGCACTTCAGCGCCGAAGACGAAGGCTATCGCCTCAGCGATCGGGTGCGCGAACAGGTACGTTTGCAGGTGGGCAATCTGCTGGATCCGGCCCTGCTGGCCAATGAACCGCCCTATGACTTCGTGTTTTGTCGCAACTTGCTGATCTATTTCGATCAGCCTACTCAGAAGCAGGTTTTTGAGGTGCTCAAGCGCCTGACTCACGTGGACGGCGTGCTGTTTATCGGCCCGGCCGAAGGCAGTCTGCTGGGGCGTCTGGGCATGCGTTCGATCGGTATTCCACAATCCTTCGCCTTCAGCCGTCACAGCGAGCCTGAACCCGAACCGCTGCCGGTGTTCATTGCACCACCGTTGCCGGTGAGTTTGCCGATGCGCAGCGTTCCGCCGCCGGTACGCAACCGACCTTTTGCCGCCGTTGCACCCGCGCCGCGCCCGAGCGTTGAGACGCTGTCGAACACTGATGCCGCCGCTCTGCTGGCGAGCATTGCAACCCTGGCCAACGAAGGTAAGAGCGTTGAAGCGCGAGCGGCCTGCGAGCAGTACCTGCGCAGCCACGAGCCGGTGGCTCAGGTGTTTTACTGGCTGGGGCTGCTCAGCGATGTCGCTGGCAGCGTGCTGGAAGCTCAAGGTTTTTATCGCAAGGCGCTTTATTTGCAACCGCAGCACCCCGAAGCGCTGATCCACCTGGCGGTGTTGCTGGCGTCCCAGGGGGATACGGCCGGTGCCCGTCGATTACAGGAACGCGCCGCCCGCAGTGAGCGCACCGCTGACAGTGAGCGTAAACGATGACCGGTTCTGTTTCGTTGAACGTGACCCATGAAGATGCCCAGGCCATCGACGACTGCTGGAACCGTATCGGTATCCACGGCGACAAGTCCTGCCCATTGCTGATCGAACACATTCACTGCCGCAATTGCGCGGTGTATTCGGCGGCGGCGACGCGCTTGCTGGATCGTTATGCCTTGCAGCAGGACGACCGTGCGCAAGCGTCCATTACCGTTGAAACGGATGTGCTCACGCGCTCGTTGTTGATGTTTCGCCTCGGCGAAGAGTGGCTCGCCCTGGCGACCCGCAGTCTGGTGGAAGTGGCGCCGATGCAGACGATTCATTCGCTGCCGCATCAGCGTTCACGGGCCTTGCTGGGGGTGGCGAACGTGCGCGGCGCGCTGGTGGCCTGTCTGTCGCTGGTGGAGTTGCTGGGGTTGGAAGCGACCACAGGTGTCGCCTCGGGTGTGCGGGTCATGCCGCGCATGTTGATCATCGCCGCTCACGGCGGTCCGGTCGTGGTGCCGGTGGATGAGGTGGACGGGATTCACGCCATTGATGAGCGGATCCTCGATGCCGCGTCTCAATCAGGCCAGCAGGCCAGCGCCAAATACACCCGTGGCGTGTTGCAATTCAGAGGTCGCAGCCTGCGCTGGCTGGATGAAGAGCAGTTGTTGTCCGCCGTGACCCGGAGCCTGACATGACCCCTGATCAAATGCGTGACGCGTCACTGCTGGAACTCTTCAGTCTTGAGGCCGAGGCCCAGACCCAGGTGCTCAGCGCCGGGTTGCTGGCGCTGGAACGTGACCCGACTCAGGCCGATCATCTGGAAGCCTGCATGCGCGCCGCGCATTCGCTCAAGGGCGCGGCGCGGATTGTCGGTGTGGATGCCGGGGTCAGCGTTTCCCATGTGATGGAAGATTGCCTGGTCAGCGCGCAGGAAGGCCGGCTCTTTCTGCGCCCCGAACACATTGATGCGCTGCTGCAAGGCACCGACTTGCTGATGCGCATCGCGACGCCGGGCAGCGCCAATGTCGGGCCGAGCGACATCGAAGCCTATGTGGCGTTGATGGGGCATTTACTGGATCCCCTGGCGGTCGCAGCACCCGTTGTAGCGCGGCCGTCATTGGCGCCCGAAGCGCCGATGGCCGAGCTGCAACTCGAACGGCCGGCACCGCTGATTGAATCGCCAGATCTTGTGGCAGAACTCGAGTCGTCGCTCGCAGCATCGGTAGCGGCATCGCGCAAAGCCAAACACGTCACCGAGGGCGGCGAGCGGGTGTTGCGGGTGACCGCCGAGCGCTTGAACAGCCTGCTCGACCTGTCGAGTAAATCGCTGGTGGAAACCCAGCGCCTCAAGCCGTACCTGGCGACGATGCTGCGTCTCAAACGGATGCAGAACAACAGCCTGCGCGCCCTGGAAAGTCTCAACGTTCACCTCAAAGAGCAGGACCTGAGCCTTGAGGCCCAAGAGGCGCTTGGCGATGCACGGCGGCTGTTGGCCGAATCCCAGCAATTGCTGGCGGAGAAAACCGCTGAGCTTGATGAGTTCGCCTGGCAGGCGAGTCAGCGTGCTCAGGTTCTGTACGACACGGCATTGGCCTGTCGCATGCGGCCGTTTGCCGATGTACTGACCGGGCAGGCGCGGATGGTTCGCGATCTGGGTCGTAGCCTGGGTAAGCAGGTGCGATTGGAGATCGAGGGCGAAAAGACTCAGGTCGACCGCGACGTGCTGGAAAAGCTTGAAGCGCCGCTGACCCATTTGCTGCGTAACGCCGTGGACCACGGCATCGAAACGCCTGAACAGCGCCTGCTGGCCGGCAAGCCTGCCGAAGGGCTGATTCGCTTGCGCGCGTCCCACCAGGCCGGGCTATTGGTGCTGGAGTTGAGCGATGACGGTAATGGCGTGGACCTGGAGCGGGTTCGCCACAGCATCGTCGAGCGTCAATTATCACCGCTCGAGACCGCAGCGCAGTTGAGTGAAGAAGAGCTGCTGACGTTCCTCTTCCTGCCGGGCTTCAGCCTGCGCGACAAGGTCACCGAAGTCTCCGGACGTGGTGTTGGCCTGGATGCGGTTCAGCACATGGTCCGCCAGTTGCGCGGTGCGGTGGTGCTGGAGCAGAAAGCGGGCGAGGGCAGTCGTTTCCATCTTGAGGTGCCGCTGACGTTGTCGGTGGTGCGCAGTCTGGTGGTGGAAGTGGGCGAGGAGGCGTATGCCTTTCCACTGGCGCACATCGAGCGCATGTGCGATTTGGCGTCGGACGACATCGTCCAGGTGGAAGGTCGTCAGCACTTCTGGCACGAAGGTCGACACGTTGGCCTGGTCGCGGCCAGCCAGTTGCTGAACCGCCCGGCGAGTCAGAACAGCCCGGCGACACTCAAAGTCGTGGTCATCCGTGAGCGCGACGCGGTGTACGGGGTGGCCGTCGAGCGCTTTATCGGCGAGCGCACGTTGGTGGTGCTGCCGCTGGATGAGCGCCTGGGCAAGATTCAGGACATTTCCGCCGGGGCTTTGCTCGATGACGGTTCGGTGGTGTTGATCGTCGACGTCGAAGACATGCTCCGTTCGGTGGACAAACTGCTCAATACCGGTCGCCTGGAGCGGATCGCCCGGCACAGCCAACAGACCGCCATCGTTGCGCGCAAACGCATTCTGGTGGTCGATGACTCACTGACGGTGCGTGAGTTGCAACGCAAGCTGCTGCTCAATCGTGGTTATGACGTGGCCGTTGCGGTGGACGGCATGGATGGCTGGAACGCGCTGCGTGCCGAGGATTTCGATCTGCTGATTACCGATATTGATATGCCGCGCATGGACGGGATCGAGCTGGTTTCGTTGTTGCGACGTGACAATCGGCTGCAATCGCTGCCGGTGATGGTGGTGTCCTACAAGGATCGTGAAGAAGACCGTCGTCGTGGACTGGACGCTGGAGCCGACTACTATTTAGCCAAGGCCAGCTTTCATGACGATGCGCTGCTCGATGCAGTGGTTGAGCTCATAGGAGGAGCGCGCGCATGAAGATCGCTATCGTCAACGATATGCCCATGGCCGTGGAGGCCCTGCGTCGAGCCTTGGCGTTCGAACCGGCGCATGAGGTGGTCTGGGTCGCCAGCAACGGTGCCGAGGCGGTGCAACGCTGCGCCGAGTTCACCCCGGACCTGATCCTGATGGACCTGATCATGCCGGTCATGGATGGCGTCGAAGCCACCCGGCGGATCATGGCCGAGACCCCGTGCGCCATCGTCATTGTCACGGTGGATCGGCAGCAGAATGTCCACCGGGTGTTCGAGGCCATGGGCCACGGCGCGCTGGATGTGGTCGATACCCCGGCCCTCGGCGCGGGCGATCCGAAAGATGCCGCAGCGCCGCTGCTGCGCAAGATCCTGAATATCGGCTGGCTGATCGGCGAACGCGGTAACCGCGTGCGATCGGCGCCGACCCATCCGCGCAGCTCCGGACAACGCCAGAGCCTGGTGGCCATCGGTTCTTCCGCCGGTGGGCCGGCGGCGCTGGAAGTCTTGCTCAAGGGCCTACCGCGCGATTTTGCGCCGGCCATCGTGCTGGTTCAGCACGTTGATCAGGTGTTCGCGGCGGGCATGGCCGAATGGCTCAGCAGTGCCAGCGGTCTGGATGTGCGCCTGGCTCAGGAAGGCGAGCCGCCGCGAAGCGGGACGGTGTTGCTGGCGGGCACCAATCACCATATCCGTTTGTTGAAGAACGGTACGCTGGCCTACACCGCCGAGCCGGTCAACGAAATTTACCGCCCCTCGATCGACGTGTTTTTCGAAAGCGTGGCCAGTTACTGGAACGGTGACGCAGTCGGTGTGCTGCTGACCGGCATGGGGCGCGATGGCGCCCAGGGACTTAAATTGATGCGCCAGCAGGGCTACCTGACCATTGCTCAGGATCAGCGCAGCAGTGCGGTATATGGCATGCCTAAAGCAGCCGCCGCCATCGATGCTGCTGTGGAAATTCGCCCGCTGGACAAGATAGCGCCACGATTGCTGGAGATCTTTGCAAAATGATTCATCATTGCCGCTGTTATTGCCTGACTCAGGTGACCGCACATGGATGATTTACAGCTCGACGACTTTAAAACCGATGAAAACGCCGCGATGGTGCTGCTGGTCGACGACCAGGCGATGATCGGCGAAGCCGTGCGCCGCGGGCTGGCGAACGAAGAGAATATCGACTTCCATTTCTGCGCCGACCCGCACCAGGCCATTGCTCAGGCGATCCGTATCAAGCCGACGGTGATTCTGCAGGACCTGGTCATGCCCGGTCTGGACGGCCTGTCGCTGGTGCGCGAATACCGCAACCACCCGGCGACCAAAAACATTCCGATCATCGTGCTCTCGACCAAGGAAGACCCGCTGATCAAGAGCGCGGCGTTTGCCGCGGGTGCCAACGATTACCTGGTCAAACTGCCAGACAACATCGAACTGGTGGCGCGCATTCGCTACCACTCGCGTTCCTACACCACCCTGATCCAGCGCGACGCGGCCTACCGGGCGTTGCGGGTCAGTCAGCAGCAGTTGCTCGACACCAACCTGGTGCTCCAGCGGTTGATGAACTCCGATGGCCTGACCGGCCTGTCGAACCGCCGTCATTTCGACGAGTACCTCGAGCTGGAATGGCGCCGGGCCTTGCGTGACCAGGCGCAACTGTCGCTTTTGATGATTGATGTCGACCACTTCAAGCTGTACAACGACAACTTCGGTCACCTGGAAGGCGACGAAGCCCTGCGCAAAGTCGCCACGGCAATCCGCGATGCCAGCAGCCGGCCTTCCGATCTGCCGGCGCGTTATGGTGGTGAAGAGTTCGTATTGGTGTTGCCCAATACCTCGCCGGTTGGGGCGCGACTGGTCGCGGAAAAGCTCCGCCAGACCGTAGCAGGGATGAAGATTGCGCATGTTTTCCCGGCCGAAGGTGCGAGTCTGACCATCAGCATCGGCCTCTCGACCATGACCCCGCAGCCCGGCAGTGATTACCGTCAATTGATCTCGGCAGCGGACAAGGGCTTGTACCTGGCGAAGAACAATGGGCGCAATCAGGTGGGGATTGAGTAAGGATCAGCCCGCACATGGAAATGCGGCACCCGTAGCAGCTGTCGAGCCTGCGAGGCTGCGTTCGAGGACGAAGTCCTCGCAAGTCTGGTGCACGCGATTTACCTGGAAGTACGCGTTGTCTGATTTTACGGCTGCTGCGCAACCGAACGCAGCCTCGCGGGCTCGGCAGCTGCTACAAGAGTCCGCCTCTCATATGCTTTCATCCAAAAACCATTCGCCCTAAAGCCGCCAGGCGGGCTGCCGTGACAGCTTGATTACGTTATACTCGCCGGCTTTCAAAAGTTCGCCAACGAGTGCTGCCCGCCATGGAAATCAACCCGATCCTTAACAGTATCAAGGACCTGTCCGAGCGCTCCGAAACTATTCGGGGGTATCTTTGACTACGATCAAAAGCATGAGCGTCTGACTGAAGTCAATCGCGAGCTTGAAGATCCGAATGTCTGGAACAACCCGTCGTACGCTCAGGAACTGGGCCGCGAGCGCTCGCTGCTGGCGCAGATCGTCGAAACCCTCGACCAGATGCACACTGGCCTTGCCGACGCCAAGGACCTGCTGCTGATGTCCGCCGAGGAAGAAGACCAGGCCGCCGTCGATGACGTCGCTGCCGAAGTCGAGCGTCTGCGCGAGTCCCTGGAAAAACTCGAATTCCGCCGTATGTTCAGCGGTGAGATGGACGCCAACAACGCCTACCTGGACATCCAGGCCGGCTCCGGCGGTACCGAAGCCCAGGACTGGGCCAACATCCTGCTGCGCATGTACTTGCGCTGGGCGGATAAACGCGGTTTCGACGCGACCATCATGGAACTCTCTGCCGGTGAAGTCGCCGGGATCAAGGGCGCAACCCTGCACATCAAGGGCGAATACGCTTTTGGCTGGCTGCGTACCGAAATCGGCGTGCACCGTCTGGTGCGCAAGAGCCCGTACGACTCCGGTAACCGTCGTCACACCTCGTTCTCGGCCGTGTTCGTGTCGCCGGAAATCGATGACAACATCGAAATCGACATCAACCCGTCGGACCTGCGCATCGACACCTACCGCTCCTCGGGGGCCGGTGGTCAGCACGTAAACACCACCGACTCGGCCGTACGTATCACCCACGTACCGACCAACACCGTGGTCAGCTGCCAGAACGAACGTTCCCAGCACGCCAACAAAGACACCGCGATGAAAATGTTGCGGGCGCGCTTGTACGAGCAGGAAGTGCAGAAACGCAACGCTGCCTCCCAAGCCCTGGAAGACACCAAGTCGGACATCGGCTGGGGTCACCAGATCCGCTCGTATGTGCTCGACCAGTCGCGAATCAAGGATTTGCGTACTAACGTCGAACGCAGCGACTGCGACAAGGTGCTCGACGGCGATATCGACGAATACCTGGTGGCGAGCCTGAAACAAGGGCTGTAAACCGCCAGTCTAGACCTTAAGTCCCCTGTCATCGGCGGGGGCAACGAACCTGTGATGGAAAATTTAAAGACATGAGCGACCTAGAACTCGATCCGCAAGCCCTGCAACAGGAAGAAAACTCCCTGATCGCCCTGCGCAAGGAAAAGCTTGCTGCCGAGCGCGCCAAGGGCCAGGCCTTCCCCAACGACTTCCGCCGCGACGCCTACTGCGAAGACTTGCAGAAACAGTACGCGGACAAGACCAAGGAAGAGCTGGCAGAGGCTGCGATCCCGGTCAAGGTTGCCGGTCGTCTCATGCTCAACCGTGGTTCGTTCATGGTGATTCAGGACATGTCCGGGCGCATTCAGGTTTACGTCAACCGTAAAACCCTGTCCGAAGAAACCCTGGCCGCGGTGAAAACCTGGGACCTGGGCGACATCATTGCCGCCGAAGGCACCCTGGCCCGTTCCGGCAAGGGCGACCTGTACGTTGAAATGACCGACGTGCGTCTGCTGACCAAATCGCTGCGCCCGTTGCCGGACAAGCACCACGGCCTGTCTGACACCGAGCAGCGCTACCGCCAGCGTTACGTTGACCTGATCGTCAACGATGATGTGCGCCAGACCTTCCGCGTGCGTTCGCAAGTGATCGCGCACATCCGCAGCTTCCTGATGAAGCGTGACTTCCTTGAAGTCGAAACGCCGATGCTGCAAACCATTCCGGGTGGTGCAGCGGCCAAGCCGTTCGAGACTCACCACAATGCGCTGGACATGGAAATGTTCCTGCGTATCGCGCCAGAGCTGTACCTCAAGCGGCTTGTTGTTGGCGGGTTTGAAAAAGTCTTCGAGATCAACCGCAACTTCCGTAACGAAGGTGTTTCGACTCGTCACAACCCTGAGTTCACCATGTTGGAGTTCTACCAGGCTTACGCCGACTACGAAGACAACATGGACCTGACCGAAGAACTGTTCCGTGAACTGGCGCAGCTGGTTCTGGGCAGCACCGACGTGCCGTACGGCGACAAGGTGTTCCATTTCGGCGAGCCGTTCGTACGCCTGTCGGTGTTCGACTCGATCCTCAAGTACAACCCGGATCTGACCGCTGCCGACCTGCAGGACATCGACAAGGCTCGGGCCATCGCCAAGAAGGCCGGCGCCAAGGTGCTCGGCTTCGAAGGTCTGGGCAAACTGCAGGTGATGATTTTCGAAGAACTGGTCGAGCACAAGCTGGAACAGCCGCACTTCATTACCCAGTATCCGTTCGAAGTGTCGCCGCTGGCCCGTCGTAACGACGAGAACCCGAACGTCACCGACCGTTTCGAGCTGTTCATCGGTGGCCGCGAAATCGCCAACGCCTACTCCGAGTTGAACGACGCGGAAGACCAGGCCGAGCGCTTCATGGCTCAGGTGGCCGACAAGGACGCTGGCGACGACGAAGCCATGCACTACGACGCTGACTTCGTTCGCGCACTGGAATACGGCATGCCGCCGACCGCCGGTGAAGGTATCGGTATCGACCGTCTGGTGATGCTGCTGACCAACTCACCGTCGATCCGCGATGTGATCCTGTTCCCGCACATGCGGCCGCAAGCGTAAATGTTTCAATTAAAAAGCCGCCTATAACAGGCGGCTTTTTATTGCCTGTCTGGTACAAACGTATCAATTGGTTACTTTTGACGTTAGAGAGGAATATCTGTCGTGAATCGTGCAATGGCTCAAGAAGGAGCAGCTGGCATTGCCACTGCGGTCGCTGAAAGCGTTCAGTACCAGGGCCGCAAAGCCAGTCGACAGGGAAGTGAGCAGCGTCGACAGGATATTCTCGATGCGGCGATGCGCATTGTCGTACGCGACGGTGTTCGTGCGGTACGTCATCGTGCAGTGGCCGCCGAAGCCGGTGTGCCGTTGTCGGCGACTACTTACTATTTCAAGGATATTGATGACCTGCTCACCGATACCTTCGCTCAATACGTAGAGCGCAGCGCCGCCTTCATGGCCAGGTTGTGGGCCAACAATGAAGGTCTGTTGCGCGAATTGGTGGTTAGCGGCGATGGCAGTCCCGAGTCCCGTTCACAGTTGGCTGACGATATTGCGCGGCTGATGGCTGACTACGTCCAACGGCAACTGATCAACCGCCGCGAGCACTTGATGGCTGAGCAGGCCTTCCGCCAGGAAGCCTTGCTCAATCCGCGTCTGGCACTGTTGGTGCGCTCGCATCAGCAAATTCTCCTGCAGGGCACCTGCCAGCTTTTCCAGGTATTGGGTTCCCGAGAGCCACAGCAGGATGCCAAAGTGTTGACGGCTATTGTCGGCCGGATGGAATATCAGGGCCTGCTCAACGACGCAGAGCCGCAGGCCGAGGAAGAGATGCTCGGTATTCTTAACCGGTACATGCATCTGGTACTGGCATCGGTGTAACGAACAGCACTATCCCTGTGGGAGCGGGCTTGCTCGCGAATACGGTTTGACATTCAACATCTCTGTTGCCTGACACACCGCTTTCGCGAGCAAGCCCGCTCCCACATTGAACGGTTTTAAACAGGAGTTCCGGGTGGACGAATACCAGCAGACGATACGCACCTTGTCCGATCGCATAGTGCTGGCGCAAACGCCGATTCGGGTACTCGATGCGGTCAAGTGGGATGACAACATCCGCAAGGGTTTCCTCAAGGCCAAAGGCAAGGAAATGCCAGCGGTGGACCGCGACTACTACCTCAATCGGCCACTGTCTTTCGACTCCAGCAAAGTGAAGCTGGAGTTCCAGAACATCGAGCGCGACATCACCCGTCAGCTCGGTCAGTTCAACCCGGTCGGTCAGATCATGCGGCGCATGTGCAAGGAATACCGCATGGTGGTGCGGATGCTTGAAGCACGCGGTACCGAAGATTTCGGGTTGATCTCGCAAGAGCTTTACGGCGCTGCCTCCGATGCGTTCCACGCCGGTGACCCGACTCTGGCCGACCTCGGCCTGATGATGTCCGACTACCTGAACAACATCGATGGCCGCGGCGACCTCAAGGACGAGCCGAAGATTCTCACGGCCAAGGAAGCGGTGCACCTGCTGCAAACCCGCTTGAACAAGGTGTTCGGTGAGGCCGAGGAAACCATTCGGGTGTTCGAGTCCGACGGTATCGTCGCCGATGCGGCGGCCGGCGCCGACTACATCAAGATCCGCGCTGACGCGATGTTCAACGACCGTGATGTGCGAGCTTTGGAAGTCCATGAAGGGCTGGTGCATGTCGGCACCACCCTCAACGGTCTGAACCAGCCGATCTGCACCTTCCTCTCCAAAGGTCCACCGTCCTCGACCGTGACCCAGGAAGGCCTGGCGATCCTGATGGAAATCATCACCTTTGCTTCTTACCCGAGTCGCTTGCGCAAACTGACTAACCGTACCCGTGCGATTCACATGGTCGAGGAGGGCGCGGACTTCTTGCAGATCTTCGAGTTTTTCCGTGAGCAAGGCTTCGAGATGGCTGAAAGTTATGGCAACGCCAGTCGGGTTTTCCGTGGTTCGGTGCCAAATGGACTGCCATTTACCAAGGACTTGTCCTACCTCAAGGGCTTTATCATGGTTTACAACTACATTCAGTTGGCCGTGCGTAAAGGCAAGCTTGAGCAGATCCCTTTGCTGTTTTGCGGCAAAACCACCCTGGAAGACATGCGAACCCTGCGCCAGTTGGTGGATGAAGGTCTGGTGGAACCACCCAAGTACCTGCCGGACCAGTTCCGTGACATGAACGCCTTGTCGGCCTGGATGTGTTTCTCCAACTTCCTCAACCACCTGAGCCTGGACCGGATCGAAGCGGATTACTCAAACATCCTCTAAGGGCAGCAAGATCCAGTGTGGGAGCGGGCTTGCTCGCGAAAGCGGTGTAACAGTCGACATAAATGTTGAATGTCAGATTGCTTTCGCGAGCAAGCCCGCTCCCACAGGGTTGTAGGTTTCAACTTTTTTTTGCGGGGTTTCAACGGATGAGAATCCTCGGCATTCTTTGCCTTCTCCTGACCCTCGGCGGTTGCAGCTCTTTGCTGTTCTTCCCCGATCCCGGTCTGCCGTTTACCCCGCAGAAAGCCGGGCTTGAGTACCGCGACATCACCCTGACCACCGCCGATGGCCTGAAACTCAACGCCTGGTGGCTGCCGGCCAAAAAAGGCGTGGCGGTCAAGGGCACGGTGTTGCATTTGCACGGCAATGGCGGAAATCTCGCCGGGCATCTGGGCGCCACCTGGTGGCTGCCGAAGCAGGGTTATCAGGTGCTGCTGGTGGACTATCGCGGTTATGGCCTGTCGCAGGGTAAACCCAGCTTGCCGGCGATCTATCAAGACATCGACGCTGCATTCAAATGGCTGGACCAGGCGCCCGACGTTCAGGGAAAACCGCTGATCGTCCTTGGCCAGAGCCTCGGCGGTGCGCTGGCGGTGCATTATCTGGTTGAACACCCCGAGCGTCAGCATCAGCTCAAGGCGTTGGTCCTCGATGGCGTGCCGGCCAGTTACCGGGATGTCGGGCAGTTTGCGCTGAGCACGTCGTGGATGACCTGGCCGTTTCAGGTGCCGTTGTCCTGGCTGGTACCGGACGCCGACAGCGCGATCAACGCGATGCCGCAGCTCAATGGCGTGCCGAAATTGATCTACCACAGCATCGACGATCCGCTCGTGCCTCTTTCCAATGGCATCCGACTGTATCAAGCTGCGCCCCCGCCCAGGGTCCTGCAACTGACCCGGGGCGGGCACGTGCAGACCTTCGGTGTCCCGACCTGGCGCACCGTCATGCTGCGCTTTCTCGAAGACCCGCAGCACTTCAACGGCCTGCGCCGCTTGGGCGAAACGCCCAATTACCCTGCACCCCAGAATTCAGAAGTTGAACCCCCAGAGAGTCCGCAATGAGTGAAGAACGTAACGCCATCCCGCTGATCATCACCGGTATCTGCAGCATTCTCGGCACTGTCGCGTGCCTGTGGTACTACGGCTACCTGCACTTCGCCAAACCGGAAGATGCGCTGCTGCTCAACGAATTCACCATGCTCAAGACCGTACCGGGCGAAGACTACAAAGTCTCTCTGGACCCGGCCCCGCAAGTCGCGCAATGCATAGATGGGGTGCTGGTGTTGTTCGACACTGAACAGAAAGGCCTGACCGGTGTGCTGGTCAACGCTCAGAAAAAAGCCGTGCGCTGCATGGGGCAGGAAACGCCGCAGCTGGAGCAGTAACGGTTCTGATCAGACAGATGGAAAAGCCCCGTTTCCTAGGCAGGAAGCGGGGCTTTTTCAATTTGAAGTGGTCAACGTGTCTACCAGTTAAAGGCATCCTGTCAGGGACTTGGCCTATTGCTTATTGTCCGGCAGCTGCTACATCGGGGTTTACCGAAATATCAATTTTGTCGTTGCGGCTATAGATGCCGCCGAAGTTTTGAATTATGCGAACGGAGTATTTTTTACCCGCTACGATGTGCGATGACGGTAGGCTCCAGTTGCCTGCTCTATCCACAGCGGTGGGAAGAAACCAACTGTGCGGGTATCCAACAAAGTTTATATTGACTACTGCGCCGGGCTCCCCTGTCCCGTTGAAGACTTTATCGCGGTTGATCCGGTCTCCATTTTTTGGAGTCGTTAAGGTTGGTTGCTTCAGAGAGGAACAGGCCGGTGGTGTTTCCCCGTTGATGCCAACGGAAACGGCTGCCGTCATGACGATCAAGGGATCAATTGCGCATACATGTACGGTGATACCTGCCGCTTCATCCTTCAGTGTTCTGCCCGGCGGCAAGGTGGCATCCTGTGTTGACACCGTCTCGGGCGTACCATCGAGTTGTATGTCCTGAACGTACGTGCCCATGTTGGTGTAGCGCGCCCAGACGCCCAGGGCAAAGTTCTCCGGAAACAGGCTGTCGAACGGGGGAAGGCTGGGCTGACGGACTTCCAGCGCGATCTGCCGCGGTTGGTTTGTGCTTGTTGTCGGGCGATCAATCAAATAGCTGCGTCTGATGATGAGCTGATAAAGACCGGAGCTCTTGATATGCGTTACGTGGGATTCACCCAACCAGCCCGCATACCAGCGATAGTGAGTGGGATACAGCACTTCCAGACCACCTGAGACGGGATCACCATAGTCCGGGTAGAAGATGGTTTTGCATTGGGCGGGTGCCGTGATGACATTGCCGTTAAGAGGGCAGCCGGAGTAGGTCGGCCCGCTAATAAACCCCAGGTTATTGCCGAACAGGCGAATCCAGAGATGCGAGCTCGTTGGCTGGCTGTAGATCCCTAACACTCTGCCGGGGGCGTCGGCACTCCCGGTACCGTTGCAGGGGGCCGCGATGAACAGATAATCGTATTGGTCGGGATTCAGGCCTTGTGCCCAGGCGGCGGCTTCAGCCAGTCCCTTGACCGCGTCGCGGGTGTCGCATTTGGCCGGTTTTGCACCGAAGTCAGCGGTGATCATCTTGCCTTCCAGCGTCAGCTTCCCACCTGAGACATCTGTGATGTAACTGCGCAACGAGGTTTTGTCCTCTGGAGAAAGGCTCTGTGACCACAGCAGGTCCTTGTTCAGCGCAGGGGTGCCGGTCCACTGACCGACTACCAGCAACACCGTTTTCGTGCCCACGACCGGTCGTTGGTTGACGCCTGGAACGGGCAAGGGCTTATCGATGAGAATGGCGGCAGGGTCGCGATGGTTGTACTCGGATTCGCCGCTTGCCCTGGTGCTGACTTTCAAGTCGTGGGCAGATTGTGCACACCCTCCCTGAATTAGCGCTGCGCAAAGCAGTAAAGAAAATGTCAGCAATCGCATGGTGATGCTCCTTTATGCCCTTGATTTTGGCCTGGAGCTCACTATTACTCGCGATACAGGAGGCTGCCTACTGTCAGAAATAACAGGTGGCGACGGGTGGTAGGAGAGTGCACGTACGAAGAAGCCCCGCCTAATCTGATCAGGCGGGGCTTTTGCGTTGTGGGCAAGTCAGTGTTTTTGCTTGCCGCTCTGGGCCGATAAATCGTGCAAGTGGCGCCGTGACAACTCGAGAAAACGCGGTGTCGGGCCGACGTCTTCGTAGAGCGGGTCACCTTCCTCGTCAGTGGCAACCACGTGCTGGCCCTTGACGTAAGGGAAGCTTGCTTCGAGCTCTTCCAGGGCTGCACCGATCAGTTCGCCCAGCAGTTCTTCGGGGTGGCGTTTGGGGTACATCTCGGTAATCGCCGCCAGCCGAGCGGCGGCTTCGACGTCCAGGTGAATGGTGTAGCCGGTCTTGGTCAAACGGCCTTTGGCGGTTTCTTCCCAATGTTGGGCTAGCTCACGGATTTTCATAATGACCTCAATAAGCACCTGCTCGTGGCAGGGTGTGATGAGTGTCCGGCCGTGGCCGGTGGCAGGCCTTTGTGCGGCTTACTCTTCAGACTAGCCTCAACCCTCAAGGTTTACAGTCGATTCGTCGCCCGGCTTGTAAGAACCCGCTGCGGGCGGCACTCTTGAGCCCTAAGCCGACCGGATTCTCTGGAGAACTGCTGATGACTGATATCGATGCACGCTTGCGCGAGGATGTTCACCTGTTGGGTGAGTTGTTGGGCAACACCATTCGTGAACAGTACGGGGATGGCTTTCTCGACAAGATCGAGCAGATCCGCAAGGGCGCCAAGGCTGACCGTCGGGGTTCGATGGACGCGGAACTGCGCGCCAGTCTCAACCAGTTGACTGAAGATGAACTGCTGCCAGTGGCGCGAGCGTTCAACCAGTTTCTGAACCTGGCGAACATCGCCGAGCAATATCAGTTGATTCACCGCCGCGAAGAGTCCCAGCCGGCACCATTCGAGGCGCGGGTGCTGCCCGAGCTGCTCGCACGCCTGCTTGCTGAAGGGCATGGCAGCGACGCGCTGGCGCGGCAATTGGGGCGGCTGGAAATCGAGTTGGTGCTGACGGCGCACCCGACTGAAGTTGCACGCCGAACCTTGATCCAGAAATACGACGCGATTGCCGCGCAACTGGCCGCGCAGGATCACCGTGACCTGACGACTGCCGAACGCGAGCAGATCCAGCAGCGCTTGCAACGCTTGATCGCCGAAGCCTGGCACACCGAAGAAATCCGCCGCACCCGGCCAACCCCGGTCGATGAAGCCAAATGGGGCTTTGCGGTGATCGAGCATTCGCTGTGGCAGGCGATTCCCAACTACTTGCGCAAGGCCGATCAGGCCTTGCACGCTGCCACCGGCCTGCATTTACCACTGGAGGCGGCGCCGATTCGCTTCGCCTCGTGGATGGGCGGCGACCGTGACGGCAATCCGAACGTGACCGCTGCGGTGACCCGCGAAGTCTTGCTGCTGGCGCGCTGGATGGCGGCTGACCTTTACCTGCGCGATGTCGATCAACTGGCCGCCGATTTGTCGATGCAGCAGGCCAGCACCGAGTTGCGGGCCAAGGCCGGGGACAGCGCCGAACCTTACCGTGCGGTGCTCAAGCAACTGCGTGAACGCCTGCGCGCGACCCGCAACTGGGCGCAGGCGTCCTTGACGGCAACCACGCCCGCATCGGCCGATGTGCTGCAAAACAACCGCGAACTGCTCGATCCGCTGGAGCTGTGCTATCAGTCGCTGCATGAATGCGGCATGGGCGTGATCGCTGACGGCCCGCTGCTTGATTGCCTGCGTCGGGCGGTGACCTTCGGTCTGTTCCTGGTGCGCCTGGATGTGCGTCAGGACTCGTCACGGCATGCGGCGGCGATGACTGAGATCACCGATTATCTGGGGCTTGGTCGCTACGAAGACTGGGACGAGGAAGCGCGTATTCGTTTCTTGATGGGCGAGTTGAACAATCGTCGGCCACTCTTGCCGGCGTATTTCAAACCCTCGGCCGATACCGCCGAAGTCCTGGCGACCTGTCGCGAAGTCGCGGCGGCACCGGCGGCGTCGCTCGGCTCGTATGTGATCTCCATGGCGGGTGCCGCTTCGGACGTGCTCGCCGTGCAGCTGCTGCTTAAAGAAGCCGGCGTGCTGCGGCCAATGCGCGTAGTGCCGCTGTTCGAAACCCTCGCCGACCTGGACAACGCCGGCCCGGTGATCGAGAAACTGTTGCTGCTGCCGGGTTACCGCTCGCGTTTGCAAGGCCCGCAGGAAGTGATGATCGGCTATTCCGACTCGGCCAAGGATGCCGGCACCACGGCGGCAGCCTGGGCTCAGTATCGGGCGCAGGAGCGCTTGGTGGATATCTGCCGCGAGCAACAAGTGGAGTTGCTGTTGTTCCACGGTCGCGGTGGCACCGTGGGCCGTGGTGGTGGCCCGGCGCACGCGGCGATTCTGTCGCAGCCACCGGGTTCGGTGGCCGGGCGATTCCGCACCACCGAGCAGGGGGAAATGATTCGTTTCAAATTCGGTCTGCCAGACATCGCCGAGCAAAACCTCAACCTGTACCTGGCCGCCGTGCTGGAAGCCACGTTATTGCCGCCTCCGCCGCCGGAACCCGCGTGGCGCGGCTTGATGGATGAATTGGCGGCCGATGGCGTCAGCGCTTATCGCGCGGTGGTGCGGGAGAATCCGCAGTTCGTCGAGTACTTCCGTCAATCCACGCCCGAGCAGGAACTGGGGCGTCTGCCGCTCGGCAGCCGTCCGGCCAAGCGTCGTGCTGGCGGGATCGAAAGCCTGCGGGCGATTCCGTGGATCTTCGGCTGGACCCAGACCCGTTTGATGCTGCCGGCCTGGCTCGGTTGGGAAGCGGCGCTGACCAAGGCGCTGGCGCGCGGCGAGGGCGAGTTGCTGGCGCAGATGCGTGAGCAATGGCCGTTCTTCCGCACGCGCATCGATATGCTGGAGATGGTGCTGGCCAAGGCCGACGCGGACATCGCCCAGTCCTACGATGAGCGATTGGTTACGCCTGATTTGTTACCTTTGGGTGTGCATCTACGCGACCTATTGTCGCAGGCGTGTTCCGTGGTCCTGGGCCTGACTGGTCAGTCGCAGCTGCTGGCCCATAGCCCTGATACCCTGGAATTCATCCGTTTGCGCAACACCTACCTCGACCCGCTACATCTATTGCAGGCTGAACTGTTGGCCCGCTCGCGGCAGCCGGAAGTGGCGCAGGGCAGCCCGGTGGAACAGGCGTTGCTGGTGTCTGTGGCGGGGATTGCCGCCGGCTTGCGAAATACCGGCTAAGGTCTTTTGCGGGGTGTCGCAGGCAGCTTTACTGCGACAAGCGACCGGTCCGCCGAGGCCGGTCGCGGTTGTCAGGCGACACTTTGTTATGGGGTTGCGACTTGGATCACCTCGTCGCCAGGGCGTAACAGGCGCGGGTTCCTCCGACTTTCGGCGGCTTGTGTGGTCCGGGCCTGCTGTGTATCTTGATCAGCCTTTGGCCGTTTGGGCGGCCCACGACCCTATTTTCAAGATTGGCCCCACGCGGCGAATCCGATCGTTTATTAATAAAAAATTGAGGAGCACATCGATGCGCGTCATTCTGCTGGGAGCTCCCGGGGCCGGTAAAGGTACTCAGGCTAAGTTCATCACTGAAAAATTCGCTATTCCACAGATCTCCACCGGCGACATGCTGCGTGCTGCGGTCAAGGCTGGCACCGAACTGGGCATTAAAGCCAAGAGCATCATGGATGCCGGCGGCCTGGTTTCCGATGACCTGATCATCGCGTTGGTCAAGGACCGTATCGCCCAGCCTGATTGCGCCAATGGTTTCCTGTTCGACGGTTTCCCGCGCACCATTCCTCAGGCTGAAGCCTTGGTTGATGCTGGTGTAGAACTGGATCACGTGGTTGAAATCGCCGTCGATGACGAAGAAATCGTTCAGCGTATCGCCGGTCGTCGTGTACACGAAGCCAGCGGCCGCGTTTACCACACCGTCTACAATCCGCCGAAACTCGCGGGCAAGGACGACATCACTGGCGAAGCGCTGGTGCAGCGTAAAGACGACACCGAAGAAACCGTGCGTCATCGTCTGTCGGTCTACCACTCCCAGACCAAGCCGCTGGTGGATTTCTACCAGCAGCTGTCGGCAGCTCATGGCAAGCCGAAGTACAGCCACATCGCGGGCGTTGGCTCGGTTGAAGCGATCACCGGCAAAGTGCTTGAAGCGCTGAGCTGAGAAAGCTGATTTGCTTTACCTTCAACGGCCCGCTTGCGGGCCGTTGTTGTTTATACTGGTGCACTTTTTTCTACCTCTCTGACGGAAACATCGATGAGCACCTTGCTGGCCCTGGACACCGCGACTGAAGCTTGCTCCGTTGCCTTGCTGCATGACGGCAAGGTCACGAGCCATTACGAGGTGATCCCGCGCCTGCATGCGCAGAAGTTGTTGCCGATGATCCAGCAGTTGCTGGCTGATGCAGGCACTACCTTGCAGGCGGTCGACGCGATTGCCTTTGGTCGCGGCCCGGGTGCGTTCACTGGCGTGCGAATAGCCATTGGCGTGGTTCAAGGCCTGGCGTTTGCTCTGGAGCGTCCGGTGTTGCCGGTGTCCAACCTGGCGGTGCTGGCGCAGCGCGCACTGCGTGAGCACGGTGCACGCCAGGTCGCGGCGGCTATTGATGCACGGATGGATGAAGTCTATTGGGGCTGCTACCGCGAAACGGCCGGTGAAATGCGTCTGGTGGGGGCTGAAGCGGTGTTGCCGCCGGAAGTTGCAGCACTGCCGGCAGATGCCACGGGCGACTGGTTCGGCGCGGGTACCGGTTGGGGCTATGGCGAGCGAATCGCGGTCAATCTGACGGGGCAGGACGCTGGCATGCTGCCTCACGCCGAAGACTTGCTGACCCTGGCCCGTTTCGCCTGGGAGCGCGGCGAAGGCATCCCGGCGGACGACGCGCAACCGGTTTACCTGCGCGACAAAGTGGCAACCCCCAAGGCCCGGTAATTTGCGATACCGAGTTGTCCCATTCGCGAGCAAGCTCGCTCCCACAAGAGCACCACTGTACCTGTGGGAGCGAGCTTGCTCGCGAATGCGATCTGCGTAACGCTGCCAATCGTCAGTTTCTACACCGCGCTTTCAAACCTTTTGTATTTTCTGTGTTCTAGTTATCACTTGGGAATTTGCGAAGATAGGTAAGTGCCGCTAAATTGCCATCATCGATAGCGAGCTTGTACGTATGCGCATAGACGGTTTTTCCTCCCAGTCCTACCCCATCAAGCGCAAGCCTCGCAAAGGCAATGTGTCGGTGGACGAGTCCCTCGAGGATATCGATGGCGAGCTGGAGATTCCTTCTGAAGAGCAACTGGCTGCCCGCGCCGCCAAGGCTTCTGCGCAACGTCTGAGCAATCTCCCCGCCCGTCAGCAGGACATGATCTATCACCGCGCCATGAGCAAAAGCGTGGCGATGGCCTTGGCGAGCTACCTGAGCACCGCAGCTTTCGTTGATTGGGATATGGAAGTGCTGGGTCTCGACCTGCACATCTGATGCGGCTGCCTTACTACCTCGGTTGCCCGTCCTGGAGCGAAAACGCCTGGCGCGAGTACCTGTATCCGCAAAGCGCCCGTCCCAACGAATTTCTCGGTCTGTACTCGCAGGTGTTCAACGCCGTTGAAGGCAACACCACGTTCTACGCGCGTCCTGCGCCGGCAACGGTAGAGCGCTGGGCGCAGACGATGCCCGAACACTTTCGTTTTACCGCCAAATTCCCCGGCGACATCAGCCACGGCGGTGACCTGCGCGAGCAACTGACCGCCGCCGAAACCTTCGTGCAATTGCTCAGCCCGCTCGGTGAGCGGGTGTCACCGCTCTGGCTGCAGCTGTCGACGGCGTTTACCCCGCAACGGTTGGCCGAGCTGGCAGGGTTCATCGATGGCTTGCAGCGGCCGTTGGCGGTCGAAGTGCGGCATCGGGATTTCTTCGCCAAGGGCGATGCCGAGCGCAGGCTCAATCGGCTGTTGCTGGATCGTGGCGTGGAGCGCATTTGCCTCGATCCCCGGGCGTTGTTCAGTTGCACGTCAAGCGAACCCTCGGTGCTCCACGCGCAAGCGAAAAAGCCCAGGGTGCCACCGCGCCCGGCGGCGTTCACCCAGTTCCCACAGGTGCGCTTCATCGGTCATCCGGTGCTTGAAGCCAACGATTCGTTCCTGACGCCGTGGGTCGAGAAAATCGCCCAATGGATCGAAGAGGGCCGCACGCCGTACATCTTCCTACACACCGCCGACAACCTGCTGGCCGCCGCCCTGGCGCAACGCTTTCATACTCGGTTGATGACGCGTTTGCCTGGCTTGCCGGCCCTGCCTGAGCTATACAGAGAGCCCGCCGCCGAGCAGCTTGGGTTGCTCTGACGACGGGTTTTCCCTTCTACAGGAGTGAGCCAATGGATGCGCAAACCCTTAAAGCTCAGGCCTTCAAGGCCTTACACGAAGGTGCCGGGGCTTTTGTGATTCCCAATCCGTGGGACGCCGGTTCGGCAAAAATGCTCGCCAGTCTGGGCTACCAGGCGCTGGCGACCACCAGTGCCGGTTATGCTTTTTCGCTGGGCCGCCCGGATGGCGCGGTGAAGCTCGAAGAGACGCTGATCAACGTTCGGGCGATTGTCGCTGCGACCGATCTGCCGGTGGCGGTTGACCTGGAAAACGGTTTCGCCGACAGCCCGCAGGAGTCCGCCGAGAGCCTGCTGCGCGCCGCCACTGCTGGCGCGGTAGGTGGCTCTATCGAAGACGCCACCGGCCGTGAAGACGGTCCGATCTATTGCTTTGAACACGCCGTCGCCCGCATCGAAGCAGCCGTTGCGGTCGCGCGCGGTTTGCCGTTCCCGTTCACCCTGACGGCCCGTGCCGAGAATTACCTGCACGGTAATCCGGATCTGGCCGACACCATTCGCCGTTTGCAGGCCTTTGCCGAGGCGGGCGCCGATGTGCTTTATGCGCCGGGCCTGCGCAGCGCTGAAGAGGTGCTGGCAGTGGTCCGTGCGGTGGCGCCGAAACCGGTCAATGTGTTGATGTCCGGCGGTCTCAAGCTGAGCGTGGCGCAGCTCAGTGAAATGGGCGTCAAACGGATCAGCGTCGGCTCGGCCATGGCCCGTGCCGCCTACGGGGCGTTTTATCAGGCCGCGCAGGAAATCCAGGGTCAGGGAACCTTCGACTTCGCCGACCGCGCGCTGCCGTTCGGGCAGATCAATCAACTGTTCAAAGGCTGATTCACGTGGAGTTGTCGTGCGGTTTCTGAAAGTGTTGTTGGCGGTAGTGCTGGTGCTGGGCGGGTTGCTGTTGGGTGTCTGGCGCGGCTGGCTGCCGTTGCCAGCGGTCTGGAACCCTTGGGCACCGCTGGATGTCCGGGCCGCGCCGAACCTGCTGACACGCTTCAAATTGATGAGACTGCGCGATAACCCGCAACTCTGCGACCAGGTGCTCAGCGGTGCCGGGTTGAAGTTCAGCCGCCAGGCCGACAGCAACCCGGACGTCGATTGCCCGCTCAACAACACCTTGCGCGTGCAAGGTGGCGAGGTGGCGCTGAGTAGCAGCTTCCTCGCCAGTTGCCCGTTGGCGGTGGCCTTTGTGCTGTTCGAACGGCACGCCCTGCAACCGGCAGCGCAGGCCATTTATGGGCAGGCGGTGGCGCGGGTCGATCACCTCGGCAGTTTTGCCTGCCGCAACATGTACAACCGCGAAAACGCTTCACGCAGTCAGCATGCGACGGCCGATGCACTGGATATCGCCGGCTTTCGCCTGGCGGACGGGCGCAGTATCAGCGTGCTGCGGGACTGGCCGAAGGACAATGACGATGCGCGTTTTCTACGCAAGGTTCGCGATAGCGCGTGTGACCTGTTCAGCGTGGTGTTGAGCCCGGACTACAACGCCGCTCATCGCAACCATTTTCATCTGGATGTCGGGCCGTGGTGGGTGTGTCGCTGAGGTTGAGGCTTAAGCGGCGATGCGCAGGTTTTGCAGGACGATCGGGCGAGCCCAACCGTTATCGAAGTCGAATTGTTTCTGTTGCTCGACCAGTTCTGCGTGCGGGTAGGGGGTTGCCGGCTTGTCCAGCAGATCGAGTTCGAACTCGGCAATCGGCAGGTGCAACGGACGCGGTTGCGGTGCCGGGCCTGGCGCAGGCAGTGGCTGACCGGCAGCCAGGACGATCGGGCGCACCCAAGCGCTTTCGAAGTCTTGTTGTTTCTGTTGCGCGAGAATTTCTTGCGGCGGGAACGGCGGGGCCGGTTTGTCGGCCAAGTCCATTTCGAACTCGGCAATCGGCAGGAACAGCGGCTCAGGCGGGCGGACCTCGGTGTCCTTCACGTCGCACGCGCGTTGCGTGACGATGTGCGCAAGCAGCTCGGCGCCAACGGTCGGTTCGACCGGACCATCGACGGCGACGGGGGTGAAACTGTCAGGAGCGGGTGCAGCATCGCCCAGATGATCGGCCAGCGCCTGCGCAAAAAAATCCTGCCACAGGTGACTGACGCCGCTCAGTGCTTGGGAATTACGCAGGCCAAAATCGCCGTGGGGCGAAATGTAGCCTACTGATGTGCGTTGAATGTCTGACATTTCTCTCGGTCGACGCTCAGCTCTGGCAAAATGCTCGATAGTTTTGTTATCGGCCGTTTTTGCCGATCATTAATTTTTTGAGTGTGTTTTCTGATGAGTGAGCAACCCGCGGCCAGCCGCATCAAAGTCCAGGCCCTGGCCGAGGCGTTTCAGGCACGCGCCGAGCACTGGGCCGAGCGATTGAACTTGCCGTTGCTGCTGGACGATGCCGAGTTTGCACTGCAAGTGGGTGAGCACGGTTTGCAGTTGCAACAGCTTGGGCCGGACGCGCCGGGACCGGTGCGGGTGGACTTCGTCGAGGGCGGCGCCGCCCATCGCCGGTTGTATGGCGGCGGCAGCGGTCAGATGATCGCCAAGGCTGTCGGTGTCGCTCAAGGCGTGCGGCCGAAGGTGCTGGATGCCACGGCCGGGCTGGGCAAGGATGGTTTCGTGCTGGCAAGCCTGGGCTGCGAAATGAGCCTGATCGAGCGTCAGCCGTTGATTGGCGCGTTACTGGAGGATGGCCTGGCCCGTGCGGCGGAGGATTTTGAGGTGGCGCCGATTGTGGCGCGGATGACGCTGCTCAAGGGCAACTCGATCGAGTTGATGCGCAATTGGGAAGGTGAACCGCCGCAGGTGATCTACCTCGACCCGATGTTCCCGCATCGTGAGAAAACCGCGTTGGTGAAGAAGGAAATGCGCCTGTTTCGCCCGTTGGTGGGCGATGACCCGGACGCGCCGGCACTGCTTCAAGCCGCACTCGCATTGGCCAGCCACCGGGTGGTGGTCAAACGCCCGCGCAAGGCACCGTGCATCGAAGGGCCGAAGCCGAGCCATGCGCTGGATGGCAAATCCAGCCGCTACGACATCTACCCCAAGAAAGCGCTCAAGCCTTAGGACCGCGTCGTCCGCATCGCGAGCAAGCTCGCTCCCACAGTTGACCGTGTTCTTATTTGAAGACTCGGTCCAATGTGGGAGCGAGCTTGCTCGCGATAGCGTCAGCCCAGGCGCTAAAAACCTATCAGGCCGAATCCGGTCGATACGCCCGCATAAACAATCCCACCACTTCCTGCACATGAGCCTCGGCCGCGTCCCCGGTCAAGGGTTCGCCGCAGCCGTAGAGCAAGCGAAAATTCGCCGCGCCTTTGAGCAGGCAGAAGAAGTGTTCGGCGGCGTTGAGCGGCTTGTCGATGCTCAAGGCGCCGATCTGGTCGATCTTCGTCAGCAAGCGTTCCATGCCCTGCAACATCCGCTGGGGTCCTGCTTCGAAGAAGATCAGCGAGAGTTTCGGGTCCTGACTCCCCAGCGTCATGATCAGGCGATGCAGGTTCACCGATTCGTCGCTGTTGATCAGCAGATGAAAGCCCCGGGCGATGTTCAGCAGCACGTTCTCGACCGGCATGCCGTCGGGCAGTTCGAAGAGCAGCGTGGGCAATTGCGCTTCGCATTTGGCCACCACGGCGGCGGAGAACAGCGTCTCCTTGTCGTTGAAGTGACTGTAAACGGTCAGCTTCGACACACCGGCTTCAGCCGCCACCGCATCCATGCTGGTGCTCGCGTAACCATTGCTCAGAAAAAGACGTTTTGCCGCCTCAAGAATCGCCCCGCGCTTGGCGAGATCCTTCGGGCGGCCGGGGCCGTTGGGTGCAGAAAGATTGTTGGACATTCTTCGCTTTAATACTGGACTGGTGAGTTTGCTATTAATAACATACTGGTCAGTATAATTATTCCAGGCACCATTAGCTAAAGGTCGTTCACCATGTTCCGCTATGCCTTGCCCCTCGCCTTGCCGGTCAGTCTGGCGTTTTTGTTGTCTGCATGCGGTCACGAAGAGCCGGCGCAAGTTACCGTGCGGCCGGCCATGGTGGTTCAGCCAGAGCCTTCGGCGCAGGCGATGGACAGTTATCCCGGCGAAGTTCGCGCGCGTTACGAGCCAGACCTGGCCTTCCGTATCGGCGGCAAAGTCAGCCGACGACTGGTCGAGGAAGGTGAACGGGTCAAGGCCAATCAGCCACTGGCGGAACTCGATCCCCAGGACGTGCGCCTGCAACTGGAGGCGACCCGCGCCCAAGTCGCAGCCGCCGAGGCCAACCTGAACCTGGTGCGTGCCGAGCGTGATCGCTACAAGACCCTGATGGAACGTCAGATGGTCAGCCGTTCGCAGTACGACAATTCTGAAAACCTCTACCGCTCCGGCGAAGCTCGGCTCAAGCAGATCAAGGCTGAATTCGACGTTGCCAGCAACCAGGCCAGCTACGCGGTGTTGCGAGCTCCGCGAGACGGCGTCGTGGCCAAGCGCGCCGTGGAAGTCGGGCAAGTGGTGGCCGCCGGGCAAACTGTCTTCACCCTGGCCACCGACGGCGAGCGTGAAGTGCTGATCAGCCTGCCGGAGCAAAGCTTCGGCCGTTTCAAGGTTGGCCAACCGGTCACGGTTGAACTCTGGACCCAGCAAGGTCAGCGGTTCACCGGAAGCATTCGTGAGCTGTCGCCGGCCGCCGATCCAAAATCGCGGACCTTTGCCGCTCGCATCACCTTTACGACCGGCAAGGTCCCGGCCGAGCTTGGCCAGAGCGCCCGGGTATTCATTCAAATCGCTGACGTGGTGCCGCTGTCGGTGCCACTCTCGGCGCTCACCGCAGAAAACAGCGCGACATACGTCTGGATCGTGGGTGCCAACAACACCCTGAAAAAAGCTCCGGTTCGCGTAGGCGCCTTCGGTGAGAAAACCGTGCCGGTGCTGGAAGGCCTGAGTCCCAGCGACTGGGTGGTGGCAGCCGGTGTTCACGTGCTCCATGAAGGCCAGCAAGTGCGGCCGGTGGATCGCTCCAACCGCGTGGTCAATCTGGCGGTCAAGGAGTAGTCCCCGATGCGTTTCAACCTTTCCGAATGGGCGCTGCATAACCGCCAGATCGTACTGTTCCTGATGATATTGCTGGCGGTCGTCGGCACGTTGTCCTACACCAAACTGGGTCAGAGCGAAGACCCGCCGTTCACCTTCAAGGCCATGGTAATCAAGACCAATTGGCCGGGCGCGACGGCTCAGGAGGTCTCGCGGCAAGTCACCGAGCGCATCGAAAAGAAGCTGATGGAAACCGGCGAGTACGAGCGGATCACCTCGTTCTCCCGTCCCGGCGAATCCCAGGTGACCTTCATGGCCCGGGACTCGATGCATTCGGCGCAAATTCCCGAGCTCTGGTATCAGGTGCGCAAGAAGATCAGCGACATCCGCCAGACCTTGCCGCCGGGTATCCAGGGACCGTTCTTCAACGATGAATTCGGCACTACCTTCGGCAACATCTACGCGCTGACCGGCGAAGGTTTCGACTACGCGGTACTCAAGGACTACGCCGACCGCGTCCAGATTCAGCTGCAACGGGTCAAGGATGTGGGCAAGGTCGACTTGCTCGGGCTGCAGGACGAGAAGATCTGGATCGAGCTGTCCAACGTCAAACTCGCCACCCTGGGCCTGCCGTTGGCCGTGGTGCAGCAAGCGCTGGAAGAACAGAACGCGATGTCCAACGCCGGGTTCTTTGAAACCACCAGCGAGCGTTTGCAGCTACGGGTGACGGGCAATTTTCAGACCGTAGACGAGATCAGGAATTTTCCGATCCGCGTCGGCGACCGGACCTTCCGTATCGCTGATGTGGCTGACGTGCACCGTGGTTTCAACGATCCACCAGCGCCGCGCATGCGCTTCATGGGCCAGGACGCGATCGGTCTTGCCGTGGCCATGAAGGACGGCGGTGACATTCTGGTGCTCGGTAAGGCGCTGGAACAGGAGTTCGAGCGTATCCAGAACAACCTGCCGGCCGGCATGCAACTGCGCAAGGTCTCGGACCAGCCCGCGGCGGTGAAAAGCAGCGTCGGCGAGTTCGTCCGGGTGCTGGTAGAAGCGCTGGCGATCGTCTTGTTGGTGAGCTTCTTCTCCCTCGGTGTGCGCACCGGCATGGTGGTCGCGTTGGCGATTCCGCTGGTGCTGGCGATGACGTTTGCCTGCATGTATTACCTCGGAATCGGCCTGCATAAAATCTCTCTCGGTGCACTGGTGCTGGCCTTGGGGTTGCTGGTGGACGACGCGATCATTGCTGTGGAAATGATGGCGATCAAAATGGAGCAGGGCTATGACCGGCTCAAGGCTGCCAGTTTTGCCTGGACCAGCACCGCGTTCCCGATGCTCACCGGTACGTTGATCACCGCGGCCGGCTTCCTGCCGATTGCCACCGCGCAATCCGGTACCGGCGAATACACTCGCTCGATCTTCCAGGTCGTGACCATCGCGTTGCTGGCCTCATGGGTCGCTGCCGTGGTGTTTGTGCCTTATCTGGGTGAAAAGCTGCTGCCGGATCTGGCAAAAATTCACGCCGCCAAACACGGTGCGGGCCAGCCGGACCCTTATGGCACGCCGTTCTACCAGCGCGTGCGGCGTCTGGTGGAGTGGTGCGTGCGTCGGCGCAAAACCGTCATCACGCTGACCATCGTACTGTTCGTGGCCTCGGTGGTGCTGTTCCGTTTTGTGCCGCAGCAGTTCTTCCCCGCCTCTGGGCGCCTGGAGCTGATGGTTGATCTGAAACTGGCCGAAGGCGCCTCGTTGAGTAACACCACCGAGGAGGTCAAGCGGCTGGAAGCGATGCTCAAGGATCACGCCGGCATCGACAACTATGTCGCCTACGTCGGCACCGGTTCGCCGCGTTTTTACCTGCCGCTGGATCAGCAATTGCCGGCAGCGAGCTTCGCGCAATTTGTGGTCCTGGCGAAAACCATCGAAGAGCGTGAAAGCCTGCGCACCTGGCTGATCGAAACCCTCAACGAACAATTCCCGGCGCTGCGTTCGCGGGTCACGCGTCTGGAAAACGGTCCGCCAGTGGGTTATCCGGTGCAGTTCCGGGTGACCGGTGAACACATTGAAGAGGTCCGCGCCCTGGCACGTAAAGTCGCGGCCAAAGTGCGCGAGAACCCGCATGTGGCCAACGTGCACCTGGACTGGGAAGAGCCGAGCAAGGTTGTCTATTTGAACGTCGATCAGGACCGCGCGCGGGCCTTGGGCGTGAGCACGGCAAACCTGTCGAGGTTTTTGCAAAGCTCGCTGACCGGTTCCAGCGTCAGCCAGTACCGCGAAGACAACGAGTTGATCGAGATCCTCTTGCGCGGCACCTTGCACGAACGCACCGAACTGTCGCTGCTGTCGAGCCTGGCGGTGCCGACCGACAACGGCAAAAGCGTCGCGCTGTCGCAGGTGGCGACCCTGGAATATGGCTTCGAAGAAGGCATTATCTGGCACCGCAACCGCTTGCCGAACGTGACGATTCGCGCCGATATCTATGGCAAGGAGCAACCGGCGACCCTGGTCCAGCAGATCCTTCCGACGCTTGCGCCGATTCGCGCCGAACTGCCTGACGGCTACTTGCTGGACGTCGGCGGCACGGTGGAAGACTCGACCCGTGGCCAGGACTCGGTGAATGCCGGCGTGCCGTTGTTCATTGTCGTCGTACTGACCTTGCTGATGCTGCAACTGCGCAGTTTCTCACGCATTGCGATGGTGTTTCTGACCGCGCCGTTGGGGCTGATCGGCGTCACCTTGTTCCTGATGGTGTTCCGTCAGCCGTTCGGTTTCGTGGCCATGCTCGGGACCATCGCGCTGTCGGGGATGATCATGCGTAACTCGGTGATCCTGGTGGACCAGATCGAACAGGACATCAGTGCCGGGCTGAAACCCTGGCAAGCGATCATCGAAGCCACGGTGCGGCGCTTCCGGCCTATCGTGCTGACCGCACTGGCCGCTGTGCTGGCGATGATTCCGTTGTCACGCAGTGTGTTCTTCGGGCCAATGGCGGTGGCGATCATGGGCGGACTGATCGTCGCGACGGCGCTGACCTTGTTGTTCCTGCCGGCGCTGTATGCGGCGTGGTTCCGGGTCAAAAAGGAACCTGTCTGACCCCAAACTGAATTGACCCCGGAACTGTCCTGACCCGGATCCGGATCCGGATCCGGAACTGGAATTGGAACCGGAACCGGAACTGCCGTAGGAGCTGCCGAAGGCTGCGATCTTTTGATGTTTGAAGATCAACAGATCGCAGCCTGCGGCAGCTCCTACGCTTGTCTCAATTTGTTGAGAAATTGAGACAAGACCGCTTCTGTGTTGTACTCCTGACTCAGTTTCACGAGTTTTTGAGACAGCGATGATAAAAAGCCCTCCAGCCATAGACCCGAGTCTTTTTGACGCACTCGGCCAATCGCCTCACAAGGAAAAGCTGGTCGACTATCTGGCACTGCTCAAGCCGCTGGACGATCAGGGGCGATACCTGCCGTTCGATGATCTGCGTTTTCGCTGGCCGACCGGTCTTGATCCGACCTTGTGCTGGGCCTTGGTGAAAAAGGCTCGTGTGGCGCAGTACGTGCGCTTGTTGCCGCTGGGCGAGCCAAGCCAATGGGGTCAGTTCATTCTTACACCGCTGGCGCAGAAAACCCTGTCGACGGTCGACCGCCAGGCAACGACCGCCGCGTTGGAATACATGACTCATCACATCGGTGAGACGGCGCATTTCAGTTACCTGCTCAATGATTTGATCGAAGACGAAGCCATCAGTAGCAGCCAGCTCGAGGGCGCCGCGACCACCACGCTGGTGGCCAAGGACATGCTCAAGCGCAATCGCCTGCCGCGTACTCCGGATGAGCGGATGGTCATCGGCAACTACAAAATGATGATCTTCGCCTGGGATAAACGTCACGAGCCATTGAGTGTCGAGCTGATCCGGCAACTTCATCGTGTCGGCGTCGAAGGCATTGATGACGCGCTGTATTCGCCGGGACTTTTTCGCAGCAATGATCAGGTGGTGGTGCAGGATGGTGAAGGCCATACCGTTCATACACCACCGCCAGCCGCGGGCATCAGCGCTCGGCTCAATGGATTGGCGACCTGGATCAACCAGCCCCACGACGACCCTCTGCGCGTTGATTATGTGCACCCGTTGATCAAAGCCATCGCCCTGCATTTTGCCCTGGGCTACGAGCATCCGTTTCGCGATGGCAATGGCCGGGTGGCGCGGGCGTTGTTTTACTGGTTCATGTTCAAGAATGACTACTCGGCATTTCGCTACATCGCGATCAGCATTCTGCTGCGCAATGCGCCGGTGAAGTACGGTCGGTCTTATGTGCATACCGAGAGTGACGGACTGGATCTGACGTACTTCATCGATTACCAGTGTTCGGTGATTCTGCGTGCCGTAACCGGGTTCACGGCGGCTTATCAAAAGAGCCTGGTTTATGCCGAAGGTTTTGATCGTTGGCTGGAGGAATCCGGGCTTTTCAAGCAGTTGACCGAGAAGCAGCGCACGCTGTTTCAGATCGCCAAGAGCGGCATGGCCAAGGAGTTCACCGCGGTCAATGTGAAGGACAACCTGAACTGCTCCTACAACACGGCTGCCACGACCTTGAACGGTTTGGTCGAGTTGAAGGTATTCGAGAAGAAAAAGATGGGGCGCGAGTGGGTGTTCTTCTTACGCGAGTCATCGCACATCAAAACAGACTGGCCGTAGGAGCTGCCGCAGGCTGCGATCTGTTGATGTTTAAAAATCAACAGATCGCAGCCTGCGGCAGCTCCTACAGAGGTCTCCGTTACGGTGGGGTGTCCGTGTTATCCAGCGCGCGGTTCACCGCCAGTTCCGCCAGGGCAACCATCTGCTGAATCGCCAGTGCGCTGTTGCGTTTGGGGCCGTCGAGTTCAAACGCCAGGTCGCTGGCCATGACATTGGCCGAGGCCAGGGTTTCGCAGGCGTGGGCCAGCAGGGTTTCGTTGTCGACCTCTGGGGCGATGACGAAGATGCAACTGGGTCGGCGGTCGGCCAGCAACTTCTTGGTTTCAGGTAACAGCAGGTAATGATCGAGCGCCCGGTGGGCGGCGGCGTGGAGCTCTTTCGAGTCGAGGGACGCGTAGGGGGAAACGCTTTCGGCGTTGGCTTCGGGGGGATTGGGTGTTGGTTTGAACATGGCGAATCTCCTGATGAACATAGGAGCCGACACCATCGCTACCAAACGATTAGGGTGGAGGCCATACACAGGTTGGTAGACCGGTCACCAGGATCCCGGCGCACCCGAAGGCGCCCTGCGCACGGCCACCATTTAGCAGAGACCAAAAAATGGCTCTACGGGCGATGACACTATGCGCCTGATGAAGAACGGGCTACCAAACCCGATCGCTGATTTTCAGCGACCCGGAGACGATAGAGCCCAGTGCTCAGGCGCACAAGCCGGCGGATTCTGGCGTAGGTGTAGGGCGTAACGCAAGACGCTGTGGCTCGTGACGAACACAGTTGCCATGCAATTAAACACCACATGGACTGCATATAACTTGATCGTTCCCACGCTCTGCGTGGGAATGCCGCCATGGACGCTCTGCGTCCGCTTCAGGAGGTGACGCGGAGCGTCACGGGATGCATTCCCACGCGGAGCGTGGGAACGATCGAGCCTCCAGCGTTTACAGCAAGCCGAAGACTTTCTTCGCCAGGCTCGTCGCTGCTTCCGCCGGGTTGGCGCGGATGCCTTCTTCCTTCTGGGCGATCATCTTGAACAGGCCGTCCAGGGCCTTTTCCGTCACGTAGCCTTCAACGTTGGCACTCTTGGCATCGAGCACGCCGAGGGTTGCCGCCTGCCCGGCGAACGAGTTGTACTGCTTGGCCAGGCCCACCTGGTCGGTGGCTTGTTTGACGATTGGCAGGAACTTGGTGCGGATTTGTTCGCGGCTGGTCTTGTCCAGGTACTGGGTGGCCGAATCCTTGCCGCCGGTGAGGATGCCCTTGGCATCGGTCACGGTCATCTTTTTCACCGCATCCACCAGCAGGGCCTGGGCCTGCGGCATGGCCGCTTCCGCCGCCTTGTTCATACTGGCTTCCAGTTGATCGACCTGAGCCCCCATGCCGAACTGTTTCATCTTGCTGGCGACCTTGCCCAGTTTGCCCGGCAGTTCGATCTTCACTTCAGGGTTGTTGCTGAAACCGCCCGGTTTGCCGAGCGTGGTGACGGCCGCGACGGCCCCCTGGGCCAGGGCGTCCTTGAGGCCGCCCGAGGCTTCTCCCTGGGAAAGGCTGCCCAGAGATAGCGCCAGTGCGCTGGCAGACATCATCAGACCTGCGCACAGGCCGGCAAAGCGAAGGGTAGGGCGGAGCATGGCAGTTTCCTTGTTCGAAAAAGACAATTAACGGACCGCGTAGACGGCATTAAGCAATTTTATCGGCTTGCAGCGCAGGCGCGGGTTGATCCGCCGCATCTTCACTGCGATGCAGCGCCACCTGACGAATCGACAAACGAATTTCCGCGGGCAACACGCGTTTGGCCGCACCCTCGGCCAGTTCGCCGAGCAGTTCGTGATGGCTCAACTTGCCGGCTTCGTCGCGACGCAAGACGTCGAGGTTCAGCAGGGTCTGGATGAAGTGACGGAACAGGCTCTTGTCGAAGAATTCCGGGGCGTTGAGGCCATGCAGGATCGACAGGCGCTGGGCCATGACCGTGCACAGGTCTTCCAGCTCTTCGGCACTGAGGGTGTTCTGGCCGCTGTTGAGCAGCAAGGAAATCGCCATGTAGAAGCGCTGCAAGGTCTGCGCGATGCTCTTGGACAGTAAGGTCAGCAGCACGAAATGCCGCGAGCTTGGCGCCGGGCGCAGGTACACGTTGTTCTCGAAACGCAGCAGGCCTTGTTCGACAAAAGCTTGGAGCCATTGATCGATCACCGCATCCAGTTCGTCCAGCGACCAGCGGATGAACAGCTCCGATTGCAGGTACGGATACAGCGCACGGGTGTAGCGCAGGATCTGTTCGCGGCTCATGCGTGACGCGCTCTGGAAGAAGCTCGCGAGCAACGCTGGCAGGGCGAAAATGTGCAGCACGTTGTTGCGGTAGTAGGTCATCAGGACGGCGTTTTGCTCGTCCAGATAAAGAATCTTGCCCAGCGCATCGCTTTGCTCGCAGAGCAGGTCCATGTCCTTGACGTGTTCGATCAACGCGCGGCCGTCACCTTCCGGCAAGGTGGTGTGCGGCGAGTACGGCACGCGGCGCAACAGCGCCAGGTACAGATCGAGCACCCGCGCCATGGCGCGATCGTCCAGCGCCAGACGGCTGGTGGAGAGCAGGGCCAGCGCCACCAGGTTCACCGGGTTGATTGCTGCCGCTTCGTTCAAATGCCGCGCCACGCGCTCGCCGAGGCGGTTGGTGGTTTCGTTGAGCCAGGCCGGTTTGAACTGCGGGCCGAGTTCCTGGGTACGCCAATCCGGTTGTTCGCTGTCGAGGAATTCCGCCAGTTTGATCGGCTCGCCGAAGTTCACCGCCACCTGGCCGAAGCGCTGCTTGAGCGCGCCGATGACTTTGAAGATGTCGAAGATCGACTCTTTCTTCTTGCTCGCCCCGCGCAGCTCACCAAGGTAGGTTCGGCCTTCCAGCACGCGCTCGTAACCGATGTACACCGGGATGAACACGATTGGCATCCGCGACGAGCGCAGGAAGCTGCGCAGGGTGATCGCCAGCATTCCGGTTTTCGGTTGCAGCATGCGCCCGGTGCGTGAACGGCCACCCTCGACGAAGTACTCCACCGGGAAGCCTTTGGTGAACAGGGTGTGCAGGTATTCGTTGAACACCGAGGTGTAGAGCGGATTGCCCTTGAAGGTGCGGCGCATGAAGAACGCCCCGCCACGGCGCAGCAGGCCGCCGATCACCGGCATGTTGAGGTTGATCCCGGCGGCGACGTGCGGCGGGGTCAGGCCGTTGCGAAACAGCAGGTAGGAGAGCAGCAGGTAATCGATGTGGCTGCGGTGGCAGGGCACGTAGATCACTTCGTGACCCTGGGCGACTTTCTGCACACCTTCGATGTGGTTGACCTTGATCCCGTCGTAGATCTTGTTCCAGAACCAGCTCAGCACCACTTCCATAAAACGGATCGCGGTGTAGGTGTAGTCCGAGGCGATTTCGTTGCCATAACGCAGCGCTTGAGCTTTGGCCTTCTCCGGTGAAATGTTCTCGCGTTCGGCTTCGTCAAGGATCGCCTGTTTGACCTGCGGCTGATTCAGCAGGCCTTTGACCAGGTTGCGACGGTGGGAAATGTCCGGGCCGATGACCGCGGCTTTCAGGTTGCGAAAGTGCACCCGCAAAATGCGTTGGGCCATGCGCACGGTGAGCTCAAAGCCCTTGTTGTGCTCGATCAGTTCGCGCAGGTTGATCGGCGCGGAGAATTGCACGCGGGTCTTGCGCCCCAGAATCATGATGCTCAGCAGTCGGCGCAGACGCCCGGTCACCGCCCAACTGTCAGCGAAGAGCAATTTCCACGGGCTCGATTCGCTGTCCGGCGATTGGCCCCAGAACACGCTGACCGGGATGATCTGCGCGTCTTCGGCGGCATTCTGGCTCAGGGCGCTGACCAGACGGGTCAGGGTCGGTGGCGCGCCGCGTTTGTCCTGGCGGCCGAGCCAGTCGGGTTCCGGCGTCAGGTAGAAAAACGCCGCTGGCTCCAGCAGGTTGCCCACCGACACCGGCAGCACGGGGCGTGGCAGTCCGGCCTTGGTGCATTCGGTATCGAGTACGGCCAGCTCGGTCAGTGAAGGATTTTGCAGGACGTAGAACACCGGACGACTGCGGTCGAGGTTGAGGGTAAAGGACGACTGGTTGATCGTCTCCGAGCGAACCCAGAGGTACAACAGTCGGCGCAAGGTGCCAAACACCAGACGGCGGAACGGGGAGCGGGTCATACGGCTTCTGCTTTAGTTGAAAAAACCGAGCAAGCGCTCGGGGCCGGTAGTGTGCCGGATTCGTCGAAAATCGGCAAAAAAGCGCCGAAGTAAACTTGAGTTGAGAGTTTTTGCGGCTGTCATATACTCGGCCAGCCGTTTGCCACTATCGGCGCTGTTTCTTACAGTAAACCGAGCGCTGGCAAACGTTCTCAAGGCTTGTCCGAGAACAGGCCGACTCAATAATAAAAAAATGGGGGATTGATTGATGGCAACGCGCGAGACCGGCAACGTGAAGTGGTTCAACGACGCCAAGGGCTACGGCTTCATTCAGCGTGAAGACGGAGCAGACGTGTTCGTGCATTACCGCGCGATCCGTGGCGAAGGCCACCGCTCGTTGGCCGAAGGCCAGCAGGTTGAATACGCAGTGGTGGATGGGCAGAAAGGCTTGCAGGCTGAGGATGTAGTGGGCTTGTAACCCCGATCCTCGCCTCATACAAAACCACTGTGGGAGCGAGCTTGCTCGCGATGGCGTCATTCGACGCGATATCTACCGCGCGTCTTACACCGCTATCGCGAGCAGGCTCGCTCCCACACTGGATCTCTGTTGGGCATGCCATTTTGGGCATCCCACAGGTTCAGGGTTTAAACGGTTTTCCAGGTGATCTCTTCTTCACCATCGACGCTGATGCGAATCCAGCGATCTGCCGATTCTTCACCTTCTTCCTCGACCCAGGTCCCCGGCGCGCAGCGCACTTCGACGTTCAGTGCGGCAAAGGCTGCGCGGGCGCAGGCGATGTCGTCGTCCCACGGCGTCTGGTCGCTTTCCAGGTACAGGCTGTTCCACTTGCCCACGGCTTTTGGCAGCCAGGTCACCGGCACGTTGCCGGCCTTGCACTTGTAGGTCTGACCTTTCTGAACCCAGTCGGTGCAAGGGCCCAGAGCCGCGCCGAGCCAGGTGGCGATGGCCTTGTAGTCGACGTCGGCGTCTTTCAGGTAAATCTCGATATCGGGTTGGCGCATGGATGTTCCTCACTGCGGGTTTCGAAAAATCCATTCGCGGATTTAGCCGGCCTCAAGCCACTGCTCAAGGCCAAAAGTTAAAGGGTTGCTCTCAAACAATTACTGCAGAACGAAATAATCGTAGCGCATCGACACGCTGACCTCGAACGGCTCGGCCTGTTCGATGACGGCCGCCCGGCGTTCGGCACTCGCGCGCCAGCCGTGAGGCGTCATGGCCAGCAGGTTGGCGCGGTCCTGGCCACTCACCAGATTCAGTTTGAATTCCAGGGTTTCGCTGTGTTGCAGCGTCATGCCTTCCGGCACCAGCGCCAGATGCTTGTCATCGGTGTATTCGCGCACTTCGTCGTACAGACGCTCACGCAGTTCCATCAGATGACCGCTGGTCGGCCCGACTTTCATCAAGCCGCCGCCAGGGCTGAGCAGGCGTTTGGCTTCCTGCCAGTCGAGCGGGCTGAACACGCTGGCGAGGAACTGGCAGCTGGCATCGGCCAACGGCACTCGGGCCATGCTGGCGATCAACCAGGTCAGCTGCGGGTTGCGTTTGCAGGCGCGCTTGACCGCTTCGCGGGAAATATCCAGCGCGTAGCCGTCGGCATTCGGCAAGGCGTCGGCGATTTGCGCGGTGTAGTAACCCTCGCCACAACCGATGTCCAGCCAGCGCTGCGGCGCACGTTCGGCAGCCAACTCGGCGAGACGCTTGGCTACCGGCGCGTAATGCCCGGCATTCAAGAAGTCGCGACGGGCTTCGACCATTGCCTGGTTGTCGCCTGGGTCACGGCTGTTCTTGTGCTGCACCGGCAGCAGGTTCAGGTAACCCTGACGGGCACGGTCGAAGCGATGCCCGGCGGGGCACGCGACGCCGTTGTCGACCGCGTTCAGCGGTGCGCTGCAGATAGGGCAGGTGAGCATCAGGCGAGCAACTTGATCAGGGTCTGGTAGTAGATTTCGGTCAGTACGTCGAGATCGCTGGCCAGCACTCGCTCATTGACCTGGTGAATCGTCGCGTTGACCGGGCCAAGTTCGACCACTTGCGTACCCATGGTCGCGATGAAGCGTCCATCCGAAGTGCCGCCGCTGGTGGACGCCTTGGTCTCGCGACCGGTGATGGTCTTGATGCTCACCGACACCGCGTCGAGCAGGGCGCCTGGCTCGGTGAGGAACGGCAAACCGGACAGCGCCCAGTCGATGTGCCAGTCCAGGCCATGTTTGTCGAGGATGTCGGCCACTCGCTGTTGCAGGCCTTCAACGGTCGATTCGGTGGAGAAACGGAAGTTGAACACTGCCACCAGATCACCCGGGATCACGTTGGTCGCGCCGGTGCCGGAATTGACGTTGGAAATCTGGAAACTGGTTGGCGGGAAGAAATCGTTACCGTGATCCCAGTGCTCGGCGGCCAGTTCGGCCAAGGCCGGGGCGGCGAGGTGGATCGGGTTCTTTGCCAGGTGCGGGTAAGCCACGTGACCTTGCACACCGCGCACGGTGAGCTTGGCACCGAGGGAGCCGCGACGGCCGTTCTTGACCACGTCACCGACCAGGGTGGTGCTCGACGGTTCGCCGACGATGCACCAGTCCAGACGTTCCTTACGCGCCGCGAGGCGCTCGACCACAGCCTTGGTGCCGTGATGCGCCGGGCCTTCTTCGTCACTGGTGATCAGAAACGCAACCTTGCCCTTGTGGTCCGGGTAGTCGGCGACAAACCGCTCGGCCGCCACGGTCATTGCTGCGAGGCTGCCCTTCATGTCTGCCGCGCCACGGCCGCAGAGCATGCCGTGCTCGTCGATAACCGCATCGAACGGGTCGATCTGCCAAGCCGCCACCGGGCCGGTCGGTACCACGTCGGTGTGACCGGCGAAGCACAGCACCGGGCCTTCGTGTTTGCCGTGGGTGGCCCAGAAGTTATCCACATCTTCGATGCGCATGGGCTCAAGCGCAAAACCGGCATCGCCCAGGCGCTGCATCATCTGCTTCTGGCAATCGGCGTCGACCGGCGTCACGGACGGACGACGGATCAGGTCGATGGCGAGTTGGAGGGTCGGCGAAAGGTCGGCGTGGGCCGTCATGGGAAGCTCCGGAGACTGTCAATGTGGGAGCGAGCTTGCTCGCGATGAACGATGACACGGTTTGTATGACAAACCCCATCGCGAGCAAGCTCGCTCCCACAGGTATTGGGTCAGGCCTTTAGGGCCAAGCCCTGCAAAATGGCGGATATCTTAAAGCAAAACGGCGGCCAGAGGCCGCCGTTTAGTGGTTTGCGCAGATTTAGGCGGCAGGTGCCGGCTCTGTCGCAGGCGTTGGTTTTGGCAGCGAAGACAGGAAGGCCATGATCAGCGCGGCCAGATACGGCAGCGACTGCACCAGCAACATGGTCACCCAGAAGCGCATGTCGTTGCTCGGGATGCCCTGCACCAGGTAGATCCCCAGCGCCGCGCCCCACAACAGCAGCATGATGAACAGCTCTTCGCGAGCTTCCGAAATCGCTACCCAGAAGCCGTGGTTATCGGCGTTTTTCGGGGTGCGGAAAAACGGAATACTGCTGGTGAAGAAGCCGTACAGCACCGCTTTGGCAATGGTGTGCGACAACGCCAGGCCGGCCAATGCCGCGCAGAATGCGTCCTTCAGGTTGACCCCGACCGCACGGCGGTAGAGGAAGATGATCTTGCCCACCTTGAACACGAACAGCGCCAAGGGCGGGATTGCGAAGATCAGCAGCGGTGGATCGACCCGTTGCGGCACGATGATCATCGCCGCCGACCAGAGCAGGGCGCCGACGGTGAAGAAGATATTCATGCCGTCCGCCACCCACGGCAACCAACCCGCGAGGAAGTGGTAACGCTGGCCGCGGGTCAGCTCGGTGTCCTTGCCGCGCAACAGGCTGGCGGTGTGCCGCTTGATGATCTGAATCGCTCCGTAGGCCCAGCGGAAACGCTGTTTCTTGAAGTCGATAAAGGTATCGGGCATCAGGCCCTTGCCATAACTGTTGTGGTGGTACGCCGCCGACAGACCTTTTTCGAACACCCGCAGACCCAGCTCGGCGTCTTCGCAGATGCACCAGTCAGCCCAGCCGAGCTCTTCGAGCACCGAACGGCGGGTCATGGTCATGGTGCCGTGCTGGATGATCGCGTCACGGTCGTTGCGGGTGACCATGCCGATGTGGAAGAAGCCTTTATATTCCGCGTAGCAGAGCTTCTTGAAGGTGCTTTCGTTCTGGTCGCGATAGTCCTGCGGCGACTGCACGATGGCGATTTTCGGATCGGCGAAGTGCGGCACCATGTGCTTGAGCCAGTTCGGATCGACGCAGTAGTCGGAGTCGATCACGGCGATGACTTCGGCATCCTTGGCGGTGAGTGGCAGCAGGTAGTTCAGCGCGCCGCCCTTGAAACCGGCCAGTGGCGCGACGTGGAAGAACTTGAAGCGCGGGCCGAGGGTTTCGCAATAGGCCTGCACCGGTTCCCAGACCGCCGGGTCCTTGGTGTTGTTGTCGATGATCAGGACTTCGAAGTCCGGATAGTCGAGGTTGGCCAGGGCGTTGAGGGTCTGTTTGACCATCTCCGGCGGCTCGTTGTAGCACGGTACATGGATCGAGACTTTCGGGCGGTAGTCCGAGTCGCCCACCACCGGCAGAAATTCACGCCGACGTTTGTGGGTCCAGACGGTCTCGGCCAGTTCGTGGGCTTCGGTCAGCAATACGATAAATACCCCCAGCGCACCGAGGGCGAGCAGGAAGCCCACCGTCAGGCTGAACCAGGTGCTGTATTGCTGGCTGTAGTCGTAACCGATCCACACCAGTGCCGAACCGCCGAGGAAAGCGGTGAAGGTCAGGAAGGTCCGACCGCGCTGGCGCAGGGCCGAGCCGTCGATCATCAGCAGGGTCAGGGACAACAACGCCAGGACGCCGGAGCCGACCGCCAGTACCCGCCATTGCGGGATCGCCACGACCGGGCCTTCGAAGTTGAATTTCTGCTGACGCGCGGCGTTGAACACGCCCCAATAAGCGCCCACCGAACCTTCGTCGCTGGCTTTCCATGGCTGGTCAAACGCTTCGATCACGAAGTAGTTGAAGCCCTGGCGGTTGAGCTTGTTCACCAGCGTGCGCAGGTAAATGGCCTGGTCAGCCGGGGTTGCATCAGCACCACCGCGCATACGACCGTTGCTCGGCCAGCCCACTTCGGAGAGCAGCAGCGGCTTTTTCGGGAACAGCTTTTTCAGGTCGCGGGCACGGTCCAGAACAAACTGACCGGCCTCGTCCACCGGGATGAATTCCCAATAAGGCAGGATGTGGGCCGCGATCAAGTCGACGTGCTTGGCCAGCATCGGGTTTTCTTCCCAGACGTGCCATTGCTCAGAGGTGGTCACCGGGACCTTTACCGCTGCGCGCACGCGATCGAGGATCACGCTCAATTGCTCGGCGGTGATTTCCTTACGGAAGATCGCTTCGTTACCGACCACCACGCGCACGACGCTGCGCGAGCTGTTGGCGAGTTCGATGGCGCGCTGGATCTCGCGCTCGTTGCGCTCAAGGTCCGGGCTGATCCAGATCCCGAGCGTCACGCGCAGGCCGAATTCTTCCGCCAGTTTCGGGATGTCCTCCAGCGTACCGTCGACGGAGTAGGTCCGAATGTTGTCGGTCAGCTTGCTCATGATCTCCAGGTCGCGACGCATTTCATCGTCGGACGGGAACTGGTTTTTCTGTGGGAACTGGCCTTGTTGGAACGGCGAGTAAGAAAAACCGGAGATCTGCTCAGGCCAGTTGGGGGTCGTGACCGGGCGGTTGATCAGCGCCCAGAAACCGGTGAACAGCGCGGCAATCGCCAGCACTATCACCAGATTGAGTCCAAATTTACGCGATGACATAGCTATTTCGGGTTCCAAAAGGTGTGGAACGAGGGGACGGTTGGCACGCGCCAATCGGCGCGCATCCTACACTGGCCTTCAACTGACCGTACAGCAGACAGAAAAAAGCCGGACATTGGGCAAGCCATCTTCGCTTAAGTTCTTTTGTGTGACAAAAAATGTACAGATGCTGGCTTAATTAAATCAGGACTCGCTGCCGTTTATAGCGCAAAGATGTTCTTGGCACGCATCGGCCCTATAATGCGCGCCGGTTTTTAGGGTAGTGGTCATGAGTACAGAAGATCCGCGGTTTGCTGGCATTGCCCGTTTGTATGGCATCGAAGGCCTTGCGCGTTTGCGCGCGGCCCATGTGGCGATTGTTGGCGTCGGTGGCGTCGGTTCCTGGGCGGCGGAAGCCATGGCCCGTTGTGGTGTCGGCGAAATCTCGCTGTTCGACCTCGATGACGTGTGCGTCAGCAACGTCAATCGCCAGTTGCACGCACTGGACAGCACCGTCGGCAAGCCCAAGGTCGAAGTGATGGCCGAGCGCCTGCGCGGGATCAACCCGGAGTGCACCGTGCACGCGGTGGCGGATTTCGTCACGCGCGAGACCATGGCCGAGTACATCACGCCAAACATCGACTGCGTGATCGATTGCATCGACAGCGTCAACGCCAAGGCTGCGCTGATCGCCTGGTGCAAACGTCGCAAGATCCAGATCATCACCACGGGCGGTGCAGGCGGGCAGATCGATCCGACGCTGATCCAGGTCTGTGACCTGAACCGTACCTTCAATGACCCGCTGGCCTCGAAAGTGCGCTCCACGTTACGTCGCGATTATGGTTTCTCACGAACCGTGACCCGCCATTACAGCGTGCCGTGCGTGTTCTCCACCGAGCAGCTGCGCTATCCGAAACCCGATGGCAGCATTTGTTTGCAGAAGAGCTTTGTCGGCGACGGCGTGAAACTCGACTGCGCTGGCGGTTTCGGCGCGGTGATGATGGTGACGGCGACCTTCGGCATGGTCGCCGCGACCAAGGCTGTGGATAAGATCGTGGCCGGCGTACGGCGCCCGGCGGATCGGGTCAAGCCTGAGGTTTAAGTGTTGCTACAGATGGCCTCATCGCGAGCAAGCTCGCTCCCACACTGAATGTGTATTCGACACAGATCCTATGTGGGAGCGAGCTTGCTCGCGATGGCGGTTAACCTGCCAACTCATTCATCCGCTGTAACACGGCATTGAGGCCATTACTGCGCGACGGCGACAGTTGTCGACTCAGGCCCAGTTGATCAAACCAGTCCGGCAGATCAACCTGCTGCAATTCTTCAGCGGATAACCCGTTGACCCGCGCCAGCAGCAACGCCACCAACCCACGAATCAACCGCGCATCGCTGCTGGCGGCAAACTGCCAATGGCCGTTGTGCAACGCGCCCACCAGCCACACCTGGCTTTCGCAGCCGTGCACGCGGTTGGCCTCGACCTTGTCTTCATCGCTCAAGGCAGGAAGCCGTTCGCCCCATTGCATCAGTAAGCGAGCGCGTTGCTCCCAGCCAGCAGCGGCCTGAAAGGTTTCCAGTGCGGCAACGGCATCGGCAGGCAGGCTCATCGCAACAACTCCAGCGCCTGATCAAGCGCTTCGAAAAAGCGCTCGAGGTCTTGCGAGTCGTTATACAGCGCCAACGAAACCCGAATCGCTCCCGCCAGCTCGAAGCTTTTCAGCAGCGGCATGGCGCAGTGATGACCGGCGCGCACGGCGATGCCCTGTTCGGTGAGTAGATGCGCCAAATCGGCATTGTGCACGCCTTCGACGACAAAACTGGCCAGCGCCAGTTGCGGCTTGCCCAGCAGACGAATGCCATTGCGCGCCTGCAAGCCCTTCAACAGGTAATCATGCAGCGCGGCTTCGTGGGCGCACACGGCGTCCTGATCCAGTCCTGCCAGATAGTCGAGGGTCGCACCCAGGCCAATCACGCTGGCAATCGGTGGCGTACCGGCTTCAAAGCCCAGCGGGGCCGGGCGGAAACGCGCGTCGTGGTAGTTGGCGTCCAGCACCATCTCGCCGCCGAACTGCCATGGGCGCAGCTGTTGCAAGGCTTCGTTGCTGCCGTAAAGCACGCCGAGACCGTCCGGACCATAGAGCTTGTGGCTGGAAAATACATAGAAGTCGCAGCCCAGCGCCTGCACGTCATGGCGGCCATGGACCACGCCTTGGGCGCCATCGACCACGGTCAAGGCGTTATGCGCCTTGGCCAGCGCCAGCAACGGCGCTAACGGTTGCCAGGCGCCGAGTACGTTGGATAGCTGACTGACCGCCAGCAACCGCGTGCGTGGGCCGATCAACTGAGCGGCGGCATCGAGATCGATCAGGCCGTCCACATCCAGTGGCAACACCACCAGTTTCAGCTCGCGACGGTGCGCCAATTGCTGCCACGGCAACAGGTTGGCGTGATGTTCCAGGGCGCTGATGACAATTTCATCGCCCGGGTTGAATGAGTGCTCCAGGCCATAGGCCAGGAGGTTCAGCGCAGAGGTTGCGCCGTGGGTAAAGATGATTTGCCCGCTGGTACCTGCGTTCAGCCAATGCGCGACTTTGCTGCGGCTGTCTTCGAACGCTTGCGTGGCGTGGGCGCCGGGCAGGTGTTGCGCACGATGGACGTTGGCCGCGCCGTTGGCGTAGTAGTGCACCAGTGCGTCGAGCAGGGCTTGGGGTTTCTGGGTGGTGGCGGCGTTGTCCAGATAGGTCTGGTCTTGCCGTTGCAGAGCGGCGATGGCCGGAAAATCGGCGCGCCAGGGAGAAGGAATCATCATGTTGTTCGGCCCATGCGCATGACCCTGTGGGAGCGAGCCTGCTCGCGATGGCGTCCTTGAGGCCGCCAAAAAGCTTCGCGAGCAGGTTCGCTCCCACAGGTGATCATTTGAGGCTGCTTAGTTGTGAGCGTGCAGCGCTTCGTTCAGTTCGATGGCCGATTTGTGGGTTTTGCATTCCACCGCACCGGTCTCCGAATTGCGGCGGAACAACAGGTCAGGCTGGCCGGCCAGTTCGCGGGCCTTGAGCACTTTGACCAGTTTGTTGTTCTCGTCCAGTAGTGCCACTTTGGTCCCAGCGGTCACGTACAGGCCCGACTCAACGGTGTTGCGGTCGCCCAACGGAATGCCGATACCGGCGTTCGCGCCGATCAGGCAGCCTTCGCCGACCTTGATCACGATGTTGCCACCGCCCGACAGGGTGCCCATGGTCGAGCAGCCGCCGCCCAGGTCCGAACCCTTGCCGACGAATACGCCCGCAGAGACGCGGCCTTCGATCATGCCCGGGCCTTCGGTGCCGGCGTTGAAGTTGACGAAACCTTCGTGCATCACGGTGGTGCCTTCGCCCACGTAGGCGCCCAGCCGGATCCGTGCGGCGTCAGCGATACGCACGCCAGCCGGTACGACGTAGTCGGTCATTTTCGGGAACTTGTCGACCGAGAACACTTCCAGCAACTCGCCACGCAGACGCGCTTCCAGTTGATGCTCGGCCAGCTCGTTCAGGTCGATTGCGCCCTGGCTGGTCCAGGCGACGTTCGGCAGCAACGGGAAGATCCCAGCCAGGTTCAAGCCATGTGGCTTGACCAGGCGATGGGACAGCAGATGCAGCTTGAGGTACGCCTCAGGGGTGGAGCTCAGTTGTGCGTCTTCGGCCAGCAAGGTGGCGACCAGCGGCTTGTGGCTTTCCGCCAGACGGGTCAGCAGCGCCGCTTGTGCAGCGTCAACGCTTTTGAGGGCTTCAGCCAGCTGCGCGGCCTGAGCGGTGCTGAAGGCGATGGCCTGATTGCCTTCGGTGTAGCCCAGAATCGGGGCGATAGCGGCGACCAGTTCGGCCGATGGCTTGAGAACCGGGGCTGCGTAAAACACTTCCAGCCATGCACCTTGACGGTTTTGAGTGCCGACACCAAAGGCCAGGCTGAACAGGGTAGTGGACATGTTTATACCTCTAACAAAATTGAACGGGCTGGCTTACTTGAGCGCTGCCGCGTAAATGTCTGGCTTGAAGCCAATCAGGGTTCGGTCACCGAGATCGAGCACCGGGCGCTTGATCATCGAAGGTTGTGCGAGCATCAGTTCGATAGCTTTCGTCTGGTCGAGATCGGCTTTGCGTTCGTCATCGAGTTTGCGAAAGGTCGTGCCTGCACGGTTGAGCACCACTTGCCAGCCGTGCTCGTTGCACCACTGGGTCAGGTGTTCACGGTCGATTCCGGCCGTTTTGTAATCATGAAAATCAAAGCTCACAGCGTTTTCATCGAGCCAGGTGCGCGCCTTTTTCATGGTGTCGCAGGCTTTGATGCCGAAAAGGTGCAACGTTTTGCTTGAAGCGGTCAAGGAATTGCCCCCCTTTGGAGGTGCTGAAAATAAAAGGTGACGGATTATGCCATGACCGAGCGGGTTCGGCGTCGGCCACGACCGGGCTTTGCCACATTGTGCGATAGGTTGCCGGACCGGGAGCGACCTTTGTGCAACGGCGAGCGTGGAGTTTAAGCGGCTAATATGGCATTTCGACGGTTTACTGGTACGGCGTTTGCGGTTGAAAGCACTGCGGGCGCAGCGCCTGGAATTGTATGAGCTCAGTCGTCATCACCAGGTCGGTGATGACGGGTTGCGAGAGGTGTTGGCTGAGTGGGATTTCAGTGAGGCTAACGTGGGTTAAATCAAATAAATAAATGTCGCATCGGACGACACGTTGTCTGACTTATTCGTTCTCCGCTTCGGGATAAGGATACGCCTTGGCCATGAAGGCTTTATCCGCTTCACTGAGAGTAAAATTTAAATCGATTTTGAAGTCGCCTTCGGTCCACTCCTGACGGATCGCATAATGCATGATGGACTTCGGGTCGTAGGGGGAGTAATTAACTTCGCTGGCATCGAGAAGATTGAAGTAACGCTGGTCAACAGAATTTCGCGCGTAATAGTTGTCTTCATCCTGCGCGCCATGGGCCTCATAGACAGCTTCCTTGTTCCAGGGGATATTCACCTCAGGATGAAGGTGTTCATGTTCGGCGCCCAGTACATGGCCAAATTCGTGAAGGGTATTGGCGGTGAAGAATGTTAATGACAGGTGGTGATCTGGTGACAGGACCATCGTTGGAAGTGTCTGGTCGGTCTCTGTCAGGGCGTTGGTGCCGATATAGGACCAGTAGAGTCCTGGCTCGCTCATGATGCGGATATCACCTTCTTCACCTTCGACGAAATCGAACTGCAGATTGACGTATGGCAGCCAGGTATTTGCAGCGGCCTTGACGGCATCCTTGAACGATTGATCGCCATTCAGAAAAGCAATGCGTAACGTACGGCCAGGTGCCCAGAAGTTAGTGTGTTTAGCCGCTGCCCGCTTCTTGCGACCTGATGAAGAGGTTTCGCGATTCGCAGGATTCTCGGTGATGGCAACGTCGTAAGACGCATTAAGATCCGTCGGCATTTTGACGTGGCAAGCTGATGCAATGTCCATATATAAATATCCATGTTTTTATTGAATTGAAATAGGTTATTTACTTTTTATTGAGTGTGTGCACGAGCTTTGTGAGTTGGCCGGTGCGCGAGAGTAGAATAAGCCCGTGGCGGCCGGAAGGTGAAGTTTGAAGTTGGTTTGTTCTATTGCTTTATGTTTATGTAAACCCGCACGGCATTGCACCGTGCGGGTATTTAACTTTAAGAACGTTGGCGGGTGATAAAAGCGCGTATGCGTTCAGCGGCCTCAACGCATTCAGCCAGCGGCGCTACCAGCGCCAGGCGCACTCGACCGGCACCCGGATTGACCCCGTCAACCTCACGGGACAGGTAAGAGCCCGGCACCACCGTCACATGTTCTTCGACAAACAGATCGCGGCAGAACGCGGCATCATCGCCTTCAACGTTCGGCCACAGGTAGAAACCGCCGTCCGGGCGCTGCACATCCATGACCGGGCTGAGGATTTCCAGTACTGCATCGTATTTTTCGCGGTACAGCGCACGGTTGGCGCGTACATGCACTTCGTCATTCCAGGCGGCGACGCTGGCGAGTTGGGTCTGAACCGGCATGGCGCAGCCGTGGTAAGTGCGATACAGCAGGAAGCCCTTGAGGATTTCTGCATCACCGGCGACGAAACCCGAGCGCAGGCCCGGCAGGTTGGAACGCTTGGACAGGCTGTGGAACACCACGCAGCGTTTGAAGTCCTTGCGGCCCAGTTCCACGCAGGCGCTGAGCAGGCCAGGCGGCGGTGTCTGCTCGTCGAAATAGAGTTCGCTGTAACATTCGTCGGCAGCGATCACGAAGTCGTGTTCGTCGGCCAGGGCGATCAGTTTTTTCAGGGTTTCGACCGGGATCAGCGCGCCCGTCGGGTTGCCCGGCGAGCACAGGAACAGGATCTGGCAGCGCTTCCAGATATCGTCCGATACGGCGTCGAAGTCCGGGTTGAAGCCGTTTTCATCCAGGCACGGCAGGTAATGCGGTTTGGCGCCAGCGAGGAACGCCGCGCCTTCATAGATCTGATAGAACGGGTTCGGGCTGACGATCAGTGCGTCGTCACCGCGATTGACCACGGTTTGAGTGAAGGCAAACAGCGCTTCGCGAGTGCCGTTGACGGGCAGCACGTTGCGCGCCGGGTCGATCCAGCCGCTTGGCACGTTGAAGCGACGTTCGCACCAGCCGGCAATCGCTTCGCGCAATGCGGGAATACCGAGGGTGGTCGGGTAGACGGCCATCTGATCCAGGTTGCTCGCCAGCGCTTGCGCGACAAAGCTTGGCGAACGGTGCTTCGGCTCGCCGATCGACAGCGCAATCGGACGCTTGTCAGGGTTTGGCGTGACCGCACCGAGCAGGGCGCGCAGTTTCTCGAACGGGTAAGGCTGGAGCTGGTTCAGGGCGTTGTTCATCGGTGCGGGGTCTCGTTCAATGTGGGAGCGAGCCTGCTCGCGATAGCAATAGATCAGTCACTGGCGATGCTGAATGGACTGACGCCATCGCGAGCGGGCTCGCTCCCACAGGGGAAAATTTGTTAATTCAGATGCTGATGCGTGAAAGTTTGATATCCGGTTCGGGGCTGACGCTCAGTTGTTCGACGATCGCATCCTGCAAACGGCTGCACAGCTGTGGGTCGGACAACGGGTGGTTGTTCGCGTCAGTGATGAAGAACACGTCTTCGACCCGCTCGCCGAGGGTGGCAATCTTGGCGTTCTGCAGCGACAGGTCGAATTCGAGAAAGATTGTTCCAATCCGCGCCAACAGGCCCGGACGGTCGGGGGCGCTGAGTTCCAGCACCGTCACCTGGCGCTGGGCGTCGTTGTGGATCGTCACTTGCGGCGCGAAGGCGAAATGCTTGAGCTGGCGCGGCACCCGACGCTGGATGATGGTCGGGTAGTCGTCCGGGTTGCGCAGGGCCTCGGTCAGGCCGTCGCGGATCTGCTTGACCCGCGCCGGGTTGTCGCCGATCGAGTCGCCGTCGGTGTCGAGCACGATGTAGGTGTCGAGGGTGAACTGGCTGGTAGAGGTGATAACCCGGGCGTCGTGAATGTTCAGGTTGAGCTGGTCCATCGCCGCCACGGTCACGGCGAAGAAGTCGTGCTGGTCCGGCGCGTAGATGAAGATCTGCGTACCGCCCTCGAACTCGCGCTGGGTGGTTTCCTTGATCAGCACCAGTGGCCCGCCGTCGGCCGGCTGCTGGAGGATGGCATCACTGTGCCAGGCCACGTCGCCGGCGGTGTGACGCAGGAAATAGTCATCACCCAGCTGCGACCAGAGTTGCTCGACGTCGTCTGGATCGGTGCCGCTGCGCACCAGAATATCCAGGGCTGCGCTCTGGGTCTGGCGAATCTGTTCTTCGCGGTCGACCGGGTTTTCCAGGCCGCGACGCAAGGCCCGCTTGGTCTCGGTGTAGAGCTGGCGCAACAGGCTGGCGCGCCAGGAGTTCCATAGCGTCGGATTGGTGGCGTTGATGTCGGCGACGGTCAGCACGTACAGGTAATCGAGGCGGGTTTCGTCACCGACGACCTGCGCGAAGTCGTGGATCACTTGCGGGTCGGACAGGTCCTTGCGCTGTGCGGTGGTCGACATCACCAGGTGGTTCTGTACCAGCCAGACAATCAGCCGGCTGTCCCACACGGGCAGTTGGTGCCGCTGGCAGAACGCTTCGGCATCGACCGCGCCGATGTCCGAGTGATCGCCATGCCGACCCTTGCCGATGTCGTGGTACAGCCCGGCGAGGTAGATCAGCTCGGGCTTGGGCAGTTTGCCCATGAGCTTGCTGGCCAGCGGGAATTTCTCGGACACCTGGGTGTACTGCAACTTACGCAGGTGCTTGATCAGGTTCAGGGTGTGGGCGTCGACCGTGTAAATATGGAACAGGTCGTGCTGCATCTGCCCGACGATAAAACCGAACTCCGGCAGGTAGCGCCCGAGAATGCCGTAACGGTTCATCCGTCGCAGGTTGCGGTGGATGCCGATCTTGCATTTGAACAGTTCGATGAACAGGCTGGTGTTGCGAATGTCGTTGCGGAAGTCGTCGTCGATCAGGTGCCGGTGTTCCCGCAGCAGACGAATAGTGTCAGCCCGCACGCCTTTGATTTCCGGCTGTTGGGCCATCAGCACAAAGATTTCCAGCATGGCAAACGGCGTGCGCCTGAACACGTTGGTGTTGATCGCCTCGATGTAGCCGTCATGCAACTGGAAGCGCGAGTTGATCGGTTGTGGCGGCGCTTCATCTTCCGGCGCGAGGATGACTTCCTCGAAATGCTGGATGATCAGGTCGCTGAGCTGGGCAATGCTCATTACCACGCGGTAGTACTGTTGCATGAAGTTTTCGATGGCGTGTTTCGCGTCTTCGCCTACGAAGCCCAGCAGCCCGGCAATCGAGCGCTGGTGATCGAACAGCAAGCGGTCCTCGGCGCGACCAGCCAGCATGTGCAGGGCATAGCGAACCTTCCACAGAAATTCCTGGGACGAGGCCAGCAGGGCGTTTTCGCTTTCGACCAGGAAGCCTTCGCCAGCGAGGGCGCGCAGGTTCAGCGTGCCGTATTGGCGGCGTGCCACCCAGAGAATCGTCTGAATATCCCGTAGGCCGCCGGGCGAGCCTTTGACGTTGGGTTCCAGGTTGTATTCGGTGTCGTTGTATTTGTGGTGACGGGCTTTTTGTTCGGTGTGTTTGGCCAGGAAGAACTCCTTGGCCGGCCACATGTGTTCGGTGCTGGTGACATCGAGCATGCGCTGACGCAGATGCTCGGGGCCGGCAATGGTGCGGCTTTCCATCAGGTTGGTGATCACCGTCAGGTCCGCGCGGGCCTGTTCGGCACATTCATCCACCGAGCGTACGCTTTGGCCGACCTCCAGACCGATGTCCCACAGCAGGGTCAGAAAACGCTCGATGGAATCGCGGAAAACTTCGTGATCGGCGTTGTCCAGCAGGATCAGCAAATCAATGTCGGAGTAGGGGTGCAACTCGCCGCGACCATAGCCGCCGACCGCAACCAGCGCGATGTCGGCATCTTCACTCCAGTCGAACTGCTCCCAGGCCTTTTGCAGGATGTTGTCGACGAACCAGGCACGATCCTCGATCAGCCGGCGAATATCCCGTCCGCTACGAAAGCGTGTGTCGAGCACCTCTCGCGCCTGGCGGATCGCCTTCTTGAAGGCCGCAATCGGGCTTGCCTTCAGGGCCAGTTCAGCCTGGAACTGGCCGCGGTCGAAGAGTTCGGGATCCACCTGCGGCATTGATTGGCTTTCCTTCTATAGGCTGGGTGCGGAGCTTGTCAGATCAGGCCGAAACGCGAGGGATGGTGTCATCGCTGCGCAAGGTGAAGATCTCGTAGCCGGTTTCGGTCACCAGAAGGGTGTGCTCCCACTGGGCCGACAGCTTGCGATCCTTGGTGATCGCGGTCCAGCCGTCGCCGAGTACCTTGGTGTCGGCACGGCCCTGATTGATCATTGGCTCGATGGTGAAGGTCATGCCGGCTTTCAGTTCCATGCCGGTGCCGGCGCGGCCGTAATGCAGGATTTGCGGTTCTTCGTGGAACACCTTGCCGATGCCGTGACCGCAGAATTCGCGAACCACCGAGAAGCCGTTCTTTTCAGCGTGCTTCTGGATGACTTCGCCGATATCGCCGAGGCGGCAGCCAGGCTTGACCAGTTCGATGGCCTTGTACATGCATTCCTGGGTGACTTGCGACAGGCGCTCGGCCCAAACCGGCACGTTGCCGACGTGGAACATGCGGCTGGTATCACCGTGATAGCCATCTTTGATTACGGTGACGTCGATGTTCAGCGTGTCGCCATCTTTAAGCGGCTTCTCGTTTGGAATGCCGTGGCAGACCACGTGGTTGATCGAGGTGCAGATCGACTTCGGAAAGCCTTTGTAGTTGAGCGGGGCAGGGATGGCTTTCTGCTCGTTGACGATGTAGTCGTGGCAGATGCGATCCAGCTCTTCGGTCGTGACGCCGGGTTTGACGAATTCGGCAATCATTTCCAGCACATCGGCGGCAAGTTTGCCGGCGATACGCATTTTTGCGATGTCCTCTGGGGTTTTGAGGGTGACGGTCATACAGGCTCTCTCTACGCTCAGTGGCGTTTTCTATACGGAATGGGCTCTGCGTGATGCTGCTCGCAGCCCTGAAAAACGCGATTCTAACAGACGATCACGGCAAATCTGCGCCTCTGTGCATCGCTTCTCTCTATAGAATGGCGCATTCTGGGGGGATTCCAAGGGCCGGGACAAAAGCGCTTATCCGGTTTCAAGAATCCGGGTTTCGTTTTCGCCCTCCTTGTGATATAAAATGCGCCGCTTTCCGGGGATACCCTGAAAAGCCTAAATCCACACACGTGTCGACACGATGACCTGGGTGCCTTCAGCTGATGCTGCTGGTTGGTCATTGGGATACGTGGAGGCCAAACCCGACTTATTAAGGAACTATCATGTCCCAAGTCAACATGCGCGATATGCTGAAGGCCGGTGTGCACTTCGGTCACCAGACCCGTTACTGGAACCCGAAAATGGGTAAATACATTTTCGGCGCGCGTAACAAGATCCACATCATCAACCTTGAAAAAACCCTGCCAATGTTCAACGAAGCTCTGACTTTCGTAGAGCGTCTGGCCCAGGGCAAAAACAAGATCCTGTTCGTCGGCACCAAGCGTTCCGCTGGCAAGATCGTTGCTGAAGAAGCAGCACGTTGCGGTTCGCCGTACGTCGATCACCGCTGGTTGGGCGGCATGCTGACCAACTTCAAAACCATCCGTGCTTCCATCAAGCGTCTGCGTGACCTTGAAGTGCAAGCCGAAGACGGTACTTTCGCCAAGCTGACCAAGAAAGAGGCGCTGATGCGCACTCGCGACCTGGAAAAGCTCGATCGTTCCCTGGGTGGTATCAAGGACATGGGCGGTCTGCCTGACGCACTGTTCGTTATCGACGTTGATCACGAGCGCATCGCGATCACCGAAGCCAACAAGCTGGGCATCCCGGTTATCGGCGTAGTCGATACCAACAGCAGCCCGGAAGGCGTTGACTACATCATCCCAGGCAACGATGACGCAATCCGCGCTATCCAGCTGTACATGGGTTCGATGGCTGACGCTGTAATCCGTGGTCGCAACCACGTTGCTGGCGGCACCGAGCAGTTCGTTGAAGAAGCTCCGGTAGCAGCAGCTGAGTAACTGACGCCTTGGCGTTGACTCAGTAAGCAAAAAGGGGGCTTGGCCCCCTTTTTGCCACCTCGAAAACCATTTGTTGGCGCCCGTTTCAGGGATGCCGCTACTGCATTTGTAATGTGCAGCAGCTAACAAGGGTGGTTCGGGAAGAATTGAACGCCCGTTCGATCGGGTGGAATGGTTGATAACCTATCCAAGAGGAATTTTGAAATGGCAGAGATTACTGCAGCGTTGGTCAAAGAACTGCGCGAGCGTACTGGCGAAGGCATGATGGACTGCAAGAAAGCCTTGACCAAGGCTGGCGGCGACATCGAAAAAGCCATTGATGACATGCGCGCTTCGGGCGCCATCAAGGCAGCCAAAAAAGCAGGCAACGTTGCTGCTGAAGGCGCTATCGCTCTGAAGGAAGACGGTAAATCCGCCGTTCTGCTGGAAGTGAACTCGCAGACCGACTTCCTGGCCCTGCAGGACGACTTCAAGGCATTTGTTGCTGCAAGCGTTGAAAAAGCGTTCGCCGACAAGCTGGTAGACGTTGCTCCGCTGATCGAAGCTCAAGAAGCTGATCGCCTGGTACTGGTCGGCAAGGTTGGCGAAAACGTCAACATCCGTCGTCTGGCACGCGTTGAAGGTGACGTTGTCGGTGGTTACCTGCACGGCAACAAGATCGGTGTTGCAGTTGTCCTGAAAGGCGGCAGCGTTGAGCTGGCCAAGGACATCGCTATGCACGTAGCGGCCACCAACCCTGAATTCCTGCTGCCATCGGAAGTTTCCGCTGAAGCGATCGAGCGCGAGAAAGGCGTGTTCCTGACGCTGAACGCTGACAAGATCGCCGGCAAGCCGGAAAACATCGTTGAAAACATGGTCAAAGGCCGTATCAGCAAGTTCCTGGCCGAAGCCAGCCTGGTTGAGCAGGCGTTCGTCAAGAACCCTGAAATCAAGGTCGGCGAGCTGGCCAAGAAAGCCGGTGCTGAAATCGTTTCCTTCACCTACTTCAAAGTAGGCGAAGGCATCGAGAAGCCAGTCGACAACTTCGCTGAAGAAGTTGCTGCCCAGCTGGCTGCTGCCAAGTCGTAAGACGGTTTTTTAACTGTCGCCCTGAAGAGGCTGCCCGCTCACGCGCGCAGCCTCTTTTCAGATGGGGAAGCCAATTTATTTGGTTTTCCGTCGGAACTGGCTTACAAAGCCGTGTTCCGATGGCGCTGTGATAGCGTCAAACCAGAGTGAACGCAGGCTGCAAACAGCCCGCAAAGAATTTTTTAAATACGCCGCAGGAGAGATTCGCAATGGCTCAGCAGGGCAGTGGTTATCAGGCTCGCTATAAACGCATTCTACTCAAGCTTAGCGGCGAGGCCCTGATGGGCTCCGAAGAGTTCGGGATCGATCCCAAGGTTCTGGATCGCATGGCGCTGGAAGTCGGCCAACTGGTCGGTATCGGCGTTCAGGTCGGTCTGGTGATTGGTGGTGGTAATCTGTTCCGCGGCGCGGCACTGAGTGCGGCCGGTATGGATCGGGTAACTGGCGACCACATGGGCATGCTGGCCACTGTGATGAACGCTCTGGCCATGCGTGATGCGCTGGAACGTGCGAATATCTCGGCCATCGTGATGTCGGCTATTTCCATGGTGGGCGTGACCGATCATTACGATCGCCGCAAAGCCATGCGTCACCTGAACGCCAAGGAAGTGGTCATTTTCGCTGCCGGTACCGGCAACCCGTTCTTCACCACGGACTCGGCCGCTTGCCTGCGAGCGATCGAGATCGATGCTGATGTCGTGTTGAAAGCGACCAAGGTTGATGGTGTGTACACCGCTGACCCATTCAAAGACCCGCATGCCGAGAAGTTCGATCATCTGACCTACGATGAAGTGCTGGATCGCAAGCTGGGCGTGATGGATCTGACGGCTATTTGCCTGTGCCGCGACCACAAAATGCCGCTGCGCGTATTTAACATGAACAAGCCCGGCGCCCTGCTGAACATCGTGCATGGCGGCGCTGAAGGAACCCTGATCGAGGAAGGCGAACAATGATCAACGAAATCAAGAAAGACGCTCAAGAGCGCATGACCAAATCCCTGGAGTCGCTGGCGCACGCTTTTGGTCAGATTCGTACAGGCAAGGCGCACCCAAGTATCCTGGGCAGCGTGATGGTGCCTTACTACGGTTCGGATACTCCTTTGAGCAGCGTGGCCAACGTCACCGTGAAGGACTCCCGGACCCTGCAAGTCGTGGCTTTCGAGCGCAACATGCTCGCAGCGGTCGATAAGGCGATCCAGAGTGCTGGTCTGAACCTCAACCCAACGAACCTGGGTGAGTTGCTGCTGATATCTATGCCGGCCTTGACCGAGGAGACCCGCAAGGGCTTCACCAAGCAAGCGCGCAGCGCAGCCGAAGATGCTCGTGTCGCGGTGCGTAATATTCGCCGTGATGCGCTGGGCGACCTGAAGAAGCTGGTCAAGGATAAGGAAATCAGCGAAGACGAAGAGCGTCGCGCGAGTGCCGATATCGACAAGTTGATCAAGGACTTCGAGGCTCAGATCAATAAGCTCACTGAAGACAAAGAAAAGGACCTGATGGCCGTATAAGGGGTCAGGACGCCTTCATGGAAAAGACCAAGCAGACTGCGCCCTCCGTGGTGCCGCGCCATGTCGCGATCATCATGGACGGCAATAATCGCTGGGCAAAAAAACGTTTCTTGCCTGGCGTTGCCGGGCACAAGGCTGGCGTCGATGCCGTTCGCGCGGTCATCGAGGTGTGTGCTGAGGCCGGGGTCGAAGTACTGACCCTGTTCGCCTTCTCCAGTGAAAACTGGCAGCGTCCAGCCGATGAAGTCAGTGCCTTGATGGATTTGTTTTTCAAGGCATTGCGTCGCGAGGCCAAGCGCCTCAACGACAACAACATCACGCTGCGTATTATCGGTGACCGTTCGCGTTTTCATCCCGAGCTTCAAGCGGCAATGCGTGAGGCGGAGGCAATGACAGTGGGCGCCAATCGTTTTGTTCTGCAGATCGCTGCGAACTACGGCGGCCAGTGGGATATCGCGCAGGCTGCGCAGCGTCTGGCGCGAGAAGTTCAAGCCGGGCATTTGCGTCCGGATGACATCACCCCGCAATTGCTGCAAACCTGCCTGGCTACCGGTGATCTACCGTTACCGGATTTGTGCATTCGTACCGGCGGCGAGCATCGCATCAGCAACTTCCTGCTGTGGCAGTTGGCGTACTCCGAGCTGTATTTTTCCGACCTGTTCTGGCCGGACTTCAAACACGAAGCCATGCGTAATGCGCTGGCCGATTTCGCTTCTCGCCAGCGTCGCTTCGGTAAAACGAGTGAGCAGGTCGAGGCTGGGGCCCGGGTTTAATGCTTAAACAACGAATCATCACTGCGCTGATCCTGCTACCGATCGCCCTGTGCGGATTTTTTCTGCTCGAGGGTTCCGGTTTTGCGCTGTTTATCGGCCTGGTCGTGACCCTTGGTGCCTGGGAATGGGCGCGTTTGGCGGGTTTCACTGCGCAACCGATTCGCCTCGCTTATGCGGCCGTGGTCGCGGCAATGCTGTTTGTCATGCATGTGCTGCCAGGGCTTTCGCCTTGGGTGTTGGGGGCTGCGGTGCTCTGGTGGGCAGCGGCGACTTACCTGGTGCTGACCTATCCCAAGACCAGCGAACATTGGGCCAGTGCAGCCTGCAAGCTGGTGATCGGCCTGCTGATTCTGTTGCCGGCCTGGCAGGGTCTGATTCTGATCAAGCAGGAGCCGCTGGGTAACTGGCTGATCATGGCGGTAATGGTGTTGGTCTGGGGCGCAGACATTGGCGCTTACTTTTCCGGTCGGGCATTTGGCAAGCGTAAACTTGCTCCGCACGTCAGTCCCGGCAAAAGCTGGGAAGGTGTGTACGGTGGTTTGCTGCTGAGTCTGGTGATCACCGCCATTGTTGGCCTGGTGCGTGACTGGACGACCGGCGAGATGCTGAAAGGGTTGATCGGCGCGGCGATTATCGTGTTTATTTCGGTGATCGGCGATTTGACCGAAAGCATGTTCAAGCGTCAGTCGGGAATCAAGGACAGCAGTAATCTGCTGCCTGGCCACGGCGGCGTACTGGACCGTATCGACAGTCTCACCGCGGCGATTCCCGTGTTTGCTGTATTGCTGTGGATGGCAGCACCATGAGCCGCCCACAACAGATCACTGTCCTGGGTGCGACCGGCTCCATTGGTCTGAGCACCCTTGATGTCATCGCTCGTCACCCTGAGCGCTATCAAGTCTTCGCTTTGAGCGGTTTCTCTCGTCTGAGTGAGCTGCTGGCCTTGTGCATTCGCCATGTGCCGCGTTTTGCGGTGGTGCCAGAGCCCGTGGCTGCCCGGCGCCTGCAAGACGATCTGCGGGCGGCAGGCCTTTCGACGCGCGTTCTGGTGGGGGAGGAGGGCTTGTGTCAGGTCGCCTCCGACGCTGAAGTCGATGCGGTGATGGCGGCGATTGTCGGTGCGGCCGGTTTGCGTCCGACGCTGGCGGCGGTCGAGGCGGGCAAGAAGATTCTGCTGGCCAACAAAGAAGCGCTGGTGATGTCCGGCGCTCTGTTCATGCAGGCCGTGCACAAGAGCGGGTCAGTGCTGCTGCCCATCGACAGCGAGCACAACGCAATCTTTCAGTGCATGCCCGCAGACTTTTCCCGTGGGCTTGGCGCTGTAGGCGTTCGACGGATTTTGCTGACAGCCTCTGGCGGTCCGTTCCGGCAGACGTCCATGGCTGAGTTGGCGCATGTTACGCCAGAGCAGGCGTGTGCCCATCCCAACTGGTCGATGGGGCGCAAGATTTCGGTCGATTCGGCCAGCATGATGAACAAGGGCCTGGAGTTGATCGAGGCCTGTTGGCTGTTTGATGCCAAACCGTCGCAGATCGAAGTGGTGATTCATCCACAAAGCGTGATTCATTCGCTGGTCGACTACGTTGATGGTTCGGTATTGGCGCAGTTGGGCAATCCGGATATGCGGACACCGATCGCTAACGCGCTGGCATGGCCTGAGCGCATCGACTCCGGGGTTGCGCCGCTTGATCTGTTCGCGATCGCGCGTCTGGACTTCCAGGCGCCTGACGAAGAGCGTTTCCCGTGCTTGCGTCTGGCGCGTCATGCGGCGGAGGCCGGCAACAGTGCTCCGGCCATGCTGAACGCCGCGAATGAGGTAGCTGTTGCAGCCTTTCTCGATGGACGTGTCCGTTACCTGGAGATCGCGAGTATCATCGAGGAGGTGTTAAACCTCGAACCTGTGGTTTCGGTCGATGATCTCGATGCGGTTTTCACTGCGGACGCGAAAGCGCGTGTCCTTGCCGAGCGTTGGTTGAGTCGTCACGGGCGATAGGTGTTGCGGCTGGTTTGCTCGCGGCAGCACTGAATAGGATTGCGGAGAAAGTAGATGAGCGCGCTCTATATGATTGTCGGCACCCTGGTGGCTTTGGGCGTGCTGGTCACCTTCCATGAATTTGGCCATTTCTGGGTTGCGCGTCGCTGTGGCGTCAAGGTTCTGCGTTTCTCCGTGGGTTTCGGCCTGCCGTTGCTGCGCTGGCATGATCGGCGCGGCACCGAGTTCGTAATCGCCGCCATCCCTCTGGGTGGCTACGTGAAAATGCTCGATGAGCGTGAAGGTGAAGTGCCGGCCGATCAGCTTGACCAGGCCTTCAACCGAAAATCCGTTCGTCAGCGCATCGCAATCGTTGCTGCCGGGCCTATCGCCAACTTCCTGTTGGCATTGGTGTTCTTTTGGGCGCTGGCAATGCTGGGGACGGAGCAGGTGCGCCCCGTCATTGGTGCCGTTGAGATCGGCAGTCTTGCCGCCAAGGCTGGTTTGAGCCCAGGCCAGGAAATTGTCGCTATCGACGGCGAGCCGACTTCGGGTTGGGCGGCAGTGAATCTGCAGCTGGTCCGGCGTCTCGGTGAAAGCGGTTCCTTGCAGTTGCTGGTGCGCGAGCAGGGCTCTACCGCTGATTCACCTCGTGAGCTGGTCCTGGACCATTGGCTCAAGGGCGCCGATGAGCCGGATCCGATTCGCTCGCTGGGTATTCGTCCTTGGCGTCCGGAATTGCCCCCCGTGTTGGCTGAACTCGACCCCAAAGGCCCGGCGCAGGCTGCAGGCCTGAAGACCGGCGACCGTCTGCTGGCGCTCGATGGTCAGGCGTTGAGCGACTGGCAGCAAGTGGTTGATTGGGTCCGTGTACGTCCTGATACCAAAATTGTGCTGCACATTGAGCGCGACGGTGCTCAAATCGACGTCCCTGTGACTTTGGCAACCCGTGGCAAGGAAAAAGTGGCCACTGGTTATCTGGGAGCCGGGGTGAAAGCTGTCGATTGGCCACCAGCCATGATTCGCGAGGTCAGCTTCGGTCCTGTGGCAGCAATTGGCGAGGGTGCTCGACGCACCTGGACCATGAGTGTGTTGACCCTTGATTCACTAAAGAAAATGTTGTTCGGCGAGCTCTCGGTAAAAAACTTGAGTGGACCGATAACCATTGCTAAAGTGGCGGGCGCTTCTGCCCAGTCGGGTGTCGCTGATTTCCTGAATTTCCTGGCTTATCTGAGTATTAGCCTGGGAGTTCTGAATTTGTTGCCCATTCCTGTACTGGATGGGGGGCATTTGTTGTTTTATCTGATCGAGTGGACGCGTGGTCGTCCCTTGTCGGATCGGGTGCAGAGTTGGGGGATACAGATCGGTATCAGTTTGGTGATCGGGGTGATGTTGCTTGCTCTGGTCAACGATCTGGGTCGACTGTAACGCTTCGCTGAATTGCGAATCTGCCGCATTTTGCGGCAGTTTGTTTATTGCCAGTTGGAATAAGAAAGGACTTCATGAAACGTCTGCTGCTAACTGCGGTTCTCACCGTATTGATGATCGCCGAAGTTCACGCCGAGTCCTTCACTATCTCCGATATTCGCGTCAATGGCCTCCAGCGGGTATCCGCGGGTAGCGTCTTTGGTGCCTTGCCGTTGAACGTCGGTGAACAGGCGGATGATCGTCGCCTGGTGGAATCCACTCGTGCGCTGTTCAAAACCGGGTTCTTTCAAGATATCCAGCTGGGCCGCGATGGCAATGTCCTGGTCATCACTGTAGTCGAGCGTCCGTCGGTTGCCAGTATCGAGATCGAGGGTAACAAGGCGATCTCCACTGAAGACCTGATGAAAGGCCTTAAACAATCCGGTCTGGCCGAAGGCGAGATCTTCCAGCGTGCGACGCTTGAAGGCGTGCGTAACGAGCTGCAGCGTCAGTACGTCGCTCAAGGCCGCTACTCTGCGACCGTCGATACCGAGGTTGTTCCTCAGCCGCGTAACCGCGTTGGCTTGAAGGTCAATATCAACGAAGGCACTGTTGCCGCCATCCAGCACATCAACGTGGTGGGTAACACGGTTTTCCCTGATGAAGACCTGATCGACCTGTTCGAACTCAAGACCACCAACTGGCTGTCGTTCTTCAAGAACGATGACAAGTACGCTCGTGAAAAACTCTCCGGTGACCTGGAGCGTCTGCGCTCCTATTACCTGGACCGTGGCTATATCAACATGGATATCGCTTCGACCCAGGTTTCGATCACTCCGGACAAAAAACACGTCTATATCACCGTTAACGTCAACGAAGGTCAGAAGTACAACGTTCGTGACGTGAAGCTCAGCGGTGACCTGAAAGTCCCTGAAGACCAGGTCAAGGCGCTGCTGCTGGTGCAAAAAGGTCAGGTGTTCTCGCGCAAGCTGATGACCACGACTTCTGAATTGATCACCCGTCGCCTGGGTAACGAGGGTTACACCTTCGCCAACGTCAACGGTGTACCGACTCCACATGATGACGATCACACGGTCGATATCACTTTTGTGGTCGATCCGGGCAAGCGTGCTTACGTAAACCGTATCAACTTCCGCGGCAACACCAAGTCGGAAGACGAAGTGCTGCGTCGTGAAATGCGCCAGATGGAAGGTGGCTGGGCTTCGACCTACCTGATCGACCAGTCCAAGACCCGTCTGGAGCGTCTGGGCTTCTTCAAGGAAGTCAACGTCGAGACTCCGGCCGTACCGGGTGTCGATGACCAGGTTGACGTGAACTACGCCGTTGAAGAACAAGCTTCCGGTTCGATTACCGCCAGCGTTGGTTTTGCTCAGAGCGCCGGTTTGATCCTGGGTGGTTCGATTACCCAGAACAACTTCCTGGGTACCGGTAACAAGGTCAGCATCGGCTTGACCCGTAGCCAGTACCAGAGCCGTTACAACTTCGGTTATGTCGACCCGTACTGGACTGCCGATGGCGTGAGCCTGGGCTACAACGTGTTCTATCGCACGACTGACTACAAGAACCTCGATGTCAACGTAGCCAGCTACGCGGTAGACAGTCTGGGTGCGGGTGTCAATGTCGGTTATCCGATCAGCGAGACTTCGCGTCTGACTTTCGGCCTGACGGCACAGCAAGACAAGATCAAAACCGGTCAGTACACCGTCGACGAGATTTTCAACTTCGTTAACACGCAAGGCGACCAGTACCTGAACTTCAAGGCTTCAGCCGGTTGGTCCGAGTCCACACTGAACAAAGGTGTGCTGGCGACCCGTGGTCACTCGCAAAGCCTGACACTGGAAGCCACTACACCAGGCAGCGATCTGTCGTTCTTCAAGCTCGACTACCGTGGTCAGCTGTTCCAGCCGTTGTCTGAAAACTACACCATGCGCCTGCATACCGAACTGGGTTACGGCGATGGTTATGGTTCTACAAACGGGTTGCCGTTCTACGAGAACTATTATGCCGGTGGTTTCAACTCGGTCCGTGGTTTCAAGGACAGTACGCTTGGCCCTCGTGGTACCCCGAGCCGTGGTGTTGGGGTGACCGGGAACCAGGGCACCCTCGCTGACCCGGATACTAATGCGCTGCCATTTGGTGGTAACGTCCTGATTCAAGGTGGTGTAGAAGTTCTCTTCCCATTGCCTTTCGTCAAGGATCAACGATCCCTGCGTACCTCTGTATTCTGGGACGTCGGCAACGTATTCGACTCCAAGTGCGAGCAGGTCAGGAATACCAATGGCACTCTGTCCCAAACGCAGTGCAACGACGTCAGTCTGGCCAATATGGCCAGTTCGGTGGGCGTTGGCGTGACATGGGTTACCGCCCTCGGTCCGTTGAGCTTTGCCTTGGCAATGCCGGTCAAGAAACCGGACAGCAATGCAGAGACCCAGGTGTTCCAATTCTCCCTCGGTCAGACTTTCTAATAGTCTGATCCAAGATAACGACAATGGATTTTGTAGGAGTGCATCGTGCGTAAGTTGACTCAATTGGTTCTCCTGGCAACTGTCCTGGTAGCAACCCCGGCATTTGCCGAAATGAAAATCGCGGTACTGAACTATCAAATGGCTCTGCTGGAGTCTGACGCGGCGAAGAAGTACGCCGTGGATGCCGAGAAGAAGTTCGGCCCGCAGTTGACCAAGCTCAAAACCCTGGAAAGCAGTGCCAAAGGCATCCAGGATCGTCTGGTTAGCGGTGGCGACAAAATGGCCCAGGGCGAGCGTGAGCGTCTTGAGCTCGAGTTCAAGCAGAAGGCTCGTGACTTCCAGTTCCAGTCCAAAGAGCTGAACGAAGCCAAAGCCGTTGCTGACCGTGAAATGCTGAAGCAGCTCAAGCCGAAACTGGATAGCGCTGTGGAAGAAGTCATCAAGAAAGGTGCTTATGACCTGGTCTTCGAGCGTGGCGCAGTGATTGATGTCAAACCTCAGTACGACATCACTCGCCAGGTTATCGAGCGCATGAATCAGCTGAAGTAATCCATGACAGCGACTATAAAGCTCGGCCAATTGGCCGAGTTCCTCGGCGCCACCCTACGTGGCGACCCGGAGAAAGAAATCACTGGGCTAGCCACCTTGCAGGAGGCTGGCCCAGCTCAGTTGAGCTTTCTGGCAAACCCCCAATACCGTAAATATCTGGCCGACAGCCAGGCTGCAGCCGTGTTGCTGAAGGCCGCTGACGCAGAAGGTTTTGCCGGTGATGCGCTGGTTGTGCCCGATCCGTACGCGGCGTATGCGCGGGTTTCCCATCTGTTCGATCCCAAGCCGAAGGCTGCTGCCGGTATTCATCCGACAGCGGTTGTGGCGGCGGATGCAGTGGTTGATCCGGCGGCGAGTATCGGCGCGTTTGCCGTGATCGAAAGCGCTGCGCGAATCGCCGCAGGCGTGACGGTCGGTGCGCACTGCTTCATTGGTGCGCGCAGCGAGATCGGCGAGGGCGGCTGGTTGGCCCCGCGTGTGACGCTGTACCACGACGTTCGCATTGGCAGGCGCGTGGTCATTCAGTCCGGCGCCGTGCTCGGTGGTGAAGGCTTTGGTTTTGCCAACGAAAAAGGTATCTGGCAGAAAATCGCCCAGGTCGGTGGGGTATTGATCGGTGACGATGTGGAGATTGGCGTGAATACCGCCATCGACCGCGGCGCGTTGGCCGACACCATCATCGGCAATGGCGTGAAGCTCGATAACCAGATTCAGATTGCCCACAACGTGCAGGTCGGTGATCACACCGCCATGGCGGCGTGCGTGGGGATTTCCGGCAGCACCAAAATCGGCAAGCACTGCATGCTGGCGGGTGGTGTAGGGCTGGTCGGGCACATTGATATTTGCGACAACGTATTCCTGACCGGAATGACCATGGTGACTCACTCGATTACCGAGCCGGGTTCATATTCCTCCGGAACGGCCATGCAACCGGCTGCCGAGTGGCGTAAAAGCGCGGCACGTATCCGTCAGCTCGATGACATCGCGCGACGTCTGCGACAGCTGGAAAAGCGTGTTGGGGACGTGACCCCTGACAGCAATGCTTCATCAGATGGCTGATACCATTTCCATATCAAGTGTGCACAGCCGTTAGACTGCCTCCTTGATTTGCTAGAGGAGTGTGCGTCAGTCGCGCGCTCCCAATCTTTACATAGGCTTCCCCCCGAAATGATGGACATCAACGAGATTCGCGAATACCTGCCTCACCGTTACCCGTTCCTGTTGGTGGACCGGGTAGTGGAGCTGGATGTTGAGGGCAAGCGCATTCGCGCCTACAAGAATGTCAGCATCAACGAGCCGTTCTTCAATGGTCACTTTCCGGCGCATCCAATCATGCCGGGCGTACTGATCATTGAAGCGATGGCTCAGGCTGCCGGGATCCTTGGCTTCAAAATGCTCGACGTCAAGCCTGCCGATGGCACGCTTTACTACTTCGTCGGCTCCGACAAGCTGCGTTTCCGCCAACCGGTTCTGCCGGGTGATCAGTTGATTCTTGAAGCCAGGTTCATCAGCTGCAAGCGTCAGATCTGGAAGTTCGAATGCCAGGCTTCGGTCGATGGCAAGCCAGTCTGCTCTGCTGAAATCATCTGTGCGGAACGCAAACTATGAGTTTGATTGACCCTCGCGCAATCATCGATCCGACGGCCATTCTGGCCGACGACGTCGAGGTCGGCCCGTGGTCGATCGTCGGCGCTGGTGTGGAAATCGGCGAGGGAACAGTGATCGGCCCGCACGTGATTCTCAAGGGTCCGACACGTATCGGTAAGCACAACCGCATTTACCAGTTTTCCTCGGTAGGTGAGGACACGCCCGATTTGAAGTACAAGGGTGAGGAAACCCGTCTGGTGATCGGTGACCACAATGTCATCCGTGAAGGCGTGACGATTCACCGTGGCACGATTCAGGATCGTTCCGAAACGACCCTGGGTGATCACAACCTGATCATGGCTTATGCCCACATTGGCCATGACAGCGTTATCGGCAATAACTGCATCCTGGTCAACAACACTGCGTTGGCCGGTCATGTGCACGTCGATGACTGGGCGATCCTTTCCGGTTTTACCCTGGTTCATCAGTATTGCCATATTGGCGCCCACAGCTTTTCCGGCATGGGCACCGCCATTGGCAAAGACGTTCCGGCCTATGTCACGGTGTTTGGCAACCCTGCCGAAGCCCGCAGCATGAACTTCGAAGGCATGCGCCGTCGCGGGTTCAGCGAGGACGCGATCCACGCGCTGCGTCGTGCCTACAAAGTGGTTTATCGCCAGGGTTTGACGGTCGAACAGGCACTTGCCGAGTTGACCGAGCCATCAGAGCAGTTCCCGGAAGTCGCGGTGTTCCGTGACTCGATCCAGTCTTCGACTCGCGGCATCACCCGTTAATCATGGCTAATCTGCGTATTGCGCTGGTGGCGGGCGAAGCCTCCGGCGATATTCTGGGCGCGGGCCTGATGCGCGCACTCAAGGCACAGCATCCTGCGGTTGAATTCATCGGTGTCGGCGGTCCGCTGATGCAGGCTGAAGGCCTGACCTCTTATTTCCCGATGGAGCGTCTGGCGGTCATGGGCCTGGTCGAGGTGCTCGGTCGATTGCGCGAGCTGCTGGCCCGCCGCAAAAAACTGATCGCGACCCTGATAGCCGAAAAGCCGGATGTGTTCATCGGCATCGACGCCCCGGATTTCACCCTCAATATCGAACTCAAACTGCGTCAGGCCGGGATCAAGACCGTGCATTACGTCAGCCCGTCGGTTTGGGCGTGGCGTCAAAAGCGCGTGCTGAAGATTCGCGAAGGCTGCGACCTGATGCTCACGCTGTTCCCGTTCGAAGCAAAGTTCTATGAAGAGAAGGGCGTGCCGGTGCGGTTTGTCGGTCACTCGCTGGCCGATGCGATTCCCCTCGAGGCTGACCGCTCGGCTGCGCGCGCCGAACTGGGATTGCCTGAAGGCCCATTGGTTGCCCTGATGCCGGGCAGCCGAGGTGGTGAGGTCGGGCGTCTGGGTGCCTTGTTCCTCGATACCGCCGAGCGTCTGCGGGCCATGCGTCCCGGCGTGCGGTTCGTCATGCCGTGTGCCAGTCCCGAGCGCCGTGTACAGCTCGAAGAGTTGTTGGCCAGCCGCGATTTGCCGGTGACCTTGCTCGATGGTCGCTCCCATCAGGCACTGGCTGCTTGCGATGCGGTATTGATCGCTTCGGGGACCGCGACGCTGGAAGCCCTGTTGTACAAGCGGCCGATGGTTGTGGCCTACCGCCTGGCACCGCTGACGTTCTGGATCCTCAAGCGCATGGTGAAAAGCCCTTATATCTCTTTGCCGAATTTGCTGGCTCAGCGTCTGCTGGTGCCCGAATTGCTGCAAGACGATGCAACCCCCGAGGCCTTGGCGCTGACGCTGTCGCCGTTGATCGATGGCGGTGAAGAGCAAACCACCGGTTTTGACCAGATTCACCGGACCTTGCGTCGCGACGCCTCGAACCAGGCCGCCGAGGCTGTCCTCAATCTGATCGGCAAACCTCAATGAGTAACGTAAAGATGCAAATGGGCCTGGATTTTACCCTCGTCGCAGACGCCGAAGACCTGGTCGCCGGTGTCGATGAGGTGGGGCGCGGTCCGCTCTGCGGCGCGGTGGTGACGGCGGCGGTAATCCTCGATCCGAACCGGCCGATCCTCGGGCTCAATGACTCGAAGAAACTCACTGAAGCGCGCCGCGAAAAGCTCTACGACGAAATTTGCGAGAAAGCCCTGAGCTGGTGCATCGCCCGTGCCGAAGTCGAAGAAATCGATGAACTGAATATTCTGCACGCCACCATGCTGGCCATGCAGCGCGCCGTCGAAGGCCTGCACATCACGCCGAAACTGGCGATGATCGACGGCAACCGCTGTCCGAAACTGGCCATGCCGGCTGAAGCAGTGGTCAAAGGCGATAGCAAAGTCCCGGCTATTGCAGCAGCATCGATTCTGGCAAAAGTCAGCCGTGATCGCGAAATGGCGGCGTTTGAATTGATTTACCCGGGTTACGGCATCGGTGGCCACAAAGGCTACCCGACGCCCGTTCATCTGGAAGCCTTGGCCCGACTGGGGCCGACGCCGATTCATCGGCGCTCGTTTGCTCCGGTTCGACTGGCTTACGAGGCGCGTGAGGGTTTGATCGAGAGCTAGTTGCAAGGCTGATGTTTTTGCCAAGGCCCGGTACAATCCGGGCCTTGTTGTCTTCACGTTTTCAGACAGGATCACTATGCCGGCTTCATTCGTTCATCTACGCCTGCACACTGAATACTCCCTGGTCGACGGTCTGGTGCGGATCAAACCGCTGGTCAAGACCCTGGTCGGCATGAATATGCCTGCCGTGGCGGTCACCGACCAGAACAACATGTGTTCTCTGGTCAAGTTCTACAAAAACGCCATGGGCGCCGGGATCAAGCCGATCTGTGGCGCCGACCTGTGGCTGTCGAACAAGGACCCCGATAACCCGCTGAGCCGGATCAGCTTCCTGGCGATGAACGCCGTTGGCTACCGTAACCTCACCGAGTTGATTTCGCGTGGCTTCATCGACGGCCAGCGCAATGGTCAGATCATCATCGAGCGCGAATGGGTGGCCGAGGCCAGCGAAGGCTTGATCATGTTGTCGGCTGCGAAGGAGGGCGAGATTGGTATCGCCTTGCTCGGTGGCAATCCTGATGAAGCCGAGACTCTGGCCCGTGAGTGGATGGCAGTATTCCCGGATCGCTTCTATCTGGAAATCCAGCGCACCAATCGCCCCAACGACGAAGAACAGCTGCACGCTGCCGTGGCGCTGGCCGACAAGATCGGCGCGCCATTGGTGGCGACCAACGATGTACGCTTCATCAAGCGCGAAGACTTCGAAGCTCACGAAACCCGCGTGTGCATTGGTGAGGGCCGAGCGCTCGACGATCCGCGCCGCTCGAAAAACTACAGCGATCAGCAGTACCTGAAAAGCGCCGAGGAAATGGCCGAGTTGTTCAGCGACTTGCCTGAAGCGCTGGAAAACACCGTCGAGATCGCCAAACGCTGCAATATCGATGTGAAGCTCGGCAAGCACTTCCTGCCCAACTTCCCGATTCCCGATGGCATGACCATCGACGAGTATTTCCGCAAAGTCTCCTTTGATGGTCTGGAGGAGCGCTTGAGCGTTCTGCTGCCCAAGGACACCACTGAAGATTACGACGCCAAGCGTCAGGTCTACGTTGATCGGTTGAATTTCGAGCTGGATATCATCATCCAGATGGGGTTCCCCGGTTACTTCCTGATCGTTATGGACTTCATCCAGTGGGCCAAGAACAACGGCGTACCGGTAGGTCCAGGCCGTGGGTCGGGTGCCGGGTCGCTGGTGGCCTATGTGCAGAAGATCACCGACCTCGATCCGCTGGAATATGACCTGCTGTTCGAACGTTTCCTTAACCCGGAACGGGTTTCCATGCCCGACTTCGACGTCGACTTCTGCATGGACGGTCGCGACCGGGTGATCGACTACGTGGCCGAAAAATACGGTCGCAACGCGGTAAGCCAGATTATTACCTTCGGTTCCATGGCCGCCAAGGCTGTGGTCCGTGACGTGGCGCGGGTGCAGGGCAAGTCCTACGGTTTGGCGGATCGTCTGTCGAAGATGATCCCCTTCGAAGTCGGCATGACCCTTGAAAAAGCTTACGAGCAGGAAGAAATCCTCCGCGACTTCATCAAGGTCGATGAAGAGGCCGCAGAAATCTGGGAGATGGCCCGCAAGCTTGAGGGCGTTGTGCGTAACGTCGGCAAGCACGCCGGTGGTGTGGTTATCGCGCCGACCAAGCTGACCGACTTTTCGCCGATCTATTGCGACGAAGAAGGTGGCGGCCTGGTAACCCAGTTCGACAAGGACGACGTCGAGGCTGCCGGTCTGGTGAAGTTCGACTTCCTGGGTCTGCGCACCCTGACCATCATTGATTGGGCGCTGAAAACCATCAACCGTGACCGCGCCAAGGTCGATCTGCCGCCGCTGGATATCGCGTTCATCCCGCTGGATGACAAGCCGACGTACCAGTTGCTGCAAAAAGCTGAAACCACCGCGGTGTTCCAGCTCGAGTCGCGTGGCATGAAAGAGCTGATCAAAAAGCTCAAGCCCGACTGCCTGGAAGACTTGATCGCACTCGTGGCGTTGTTCCGTCCGGGCCCGCTGCAATCGGGCATGGTGGATGACTTCATCAACCGTAAGCACGGTCGCGCCGAACTGGCGTACCCGCACTCGGACTACCAGTACGAAGGCCTCAAGCCGGTATTGGCGCCGACCTACGGCATCATCCTGTATCAGGAACAGGTGATGCAGATTGCTCAGGTCATGGCCGGGTACACCCTCGGTGGTGCGGACATGCTGCGCCGGGCCATGGGTAAGAAAAAACCCGAAGAAATGGCCAAGCAGCGCGGCGGTTTCATCGAAGGTTGCGCGACCAACAATATCGATGCCGACCTTGCCGGTAACATCTTTGATCTGGTGGAGAAGTTCGCCGGTTACGGCTTCAACAAATCTCACTCCGCCGCCTACGGCCTGGTGTCGTACCAGACAGCCTGGCTGAAAGCCCACTACCCGGCGCCGTTCATGGCCGCGGTACTCTCGGCGGATATGCACAACACCGACAAGGTCGTGACCTTGATCGAAGAAGTGCGGACCATGAAGCTGCGCCTCGACGCGCCGGACGTGAACACCTCGGAGTTCAAGTTCACGGTGAACGACGAAGGCCGGATTATTTACGGTCTGGGCGCGATCAAGGGTGTTGGCGAAGGGCCGGTCGAAGCGATTACCGAGGCGCGGCAGGACGGGCCGTTCAAGGACCTTTTCGACTTCTGCGCCCGGGTCGACCTCAAGCGTATTAACAAGCGGACCCTCGACGGCTTGATCCGCAGTGGTGCCCTGGATCGTCTTGGCCCGTATTTCCACGATGAGCAGAAAGCCTATCAGGCCAATATCGACCGCAATCGAGCGGTCTTGCTGACGGCTATGGAAGAAGCGATCAAAGCTGCCGAACAAACCGCTCGTACCCATGACAGTGGTCATGCCGATCTGTTTGGAGGCCTGTTTGTCGAAGCAGACGCCGACGTCTACGCCAATCACCGCAAAGCCAAGGAGCTGACGCTCAAGGAGCGCCTGAAAGGGGAGAAAGACACCCTGGGGCTGTACCTGACCGGTCACCCGATTGACGAATACGAAGGTGAAATCCGCCGCTTTGCCCGTCAACGCATCATCGATTTGAAACCTGCCCGTGATACTCAGACGGTCGCGGGGATGATCATTGCCCTGCGGGTGATGAAGAACAAAAAGGGCGACAAGATGGGTTTCATCACCCTCGACGACCGCTCGGGACGGATCGAGGCATCGCTGTTTGCCGAGGCGTTCCATTCCGCGCAGTCGCTGTTGCAGACCGACGCGATGGTGGTGGTCGAAGGCGAAGTCAGTAATGACGACTTCTCCGGTGGCCTGCGCTTGCGGGTCAAGCGGGTGATGAGCATGGAAGACGCACGCACCAACCTGGCCGAAAGCCTGCGTTTGAAGGTCCAGACACAGGATTTGAAAGGTGATCAGTTGCGCTGGCTGGGCGAGTTGTTCAAGCGTCATCGTGGCGCGTGCCCGATTACCATGGAGTACACCAGCCCTGACGCCAAGGCCTTGTTGCAGTTCGGCGAGACCTGGCGGATCGATCCGGCGGATGCCTTGATTCAAGCCCTGCGTGACCAGTTCGGGCGAGACAACGTCTTCCTCCAATACCGTTGACGGTGAGGTGCCGTTCTTTGTCATTATTGAACGCGCCCTGACCTTGACCAGAATTTTTAATCTCGACCTGAACGCGCCTGTCCCTTAAGGTAGGGCGCGAATAGACAACCGGCCGGCCCAAGCTCTCTTGGACGTCGACCCAAGACGGACGCCTATGAACCCGAATTTTCTTGATTTCGAACAGCCGATCGCCGACCTGCAAGCCAAGATCGAAGAGTTGCGCTTGGTCGGTAATGACAATTCGCTGAATATCGGCGATGAAATCTCCCGCCTGCAAGACAAGAGCAGCACGCTCACCGAAGACATCTTCGGCAAGTTGACCAGCTGGCAGATCGCGCGTCTGGCGCGTCATCCGCGTCGCCCTTACACCCTGGACTACATCGAGCACATCTTCACCGAGTTCGATGAATTGCACGGTGACCGTCACTTCTCCGACGACGCCGCGATTGTCGGCGGTGTTGCTCGTCTGGATGACCAGCCGGTGATGATCATCGGTCACCAGAAAGGCCGTGAAGTGCGCGAGAAGGTTCGCCGCAACTTCGGCATGCCGCGCCCAGAGGGCTACCGCAAAGCCTGCCGTCTGATGGAAATGGCCGAGCGTTTCAAAATGCCGATCCTGACCTTTATCGACACTCCGGGTGCATACCCTGGCATCGACGCTGAAGAGCGCAACCAGAGCGAAGCGATTGCCTGGAACCTGCGCGTCATGGCCCGCCTGAAGACCCCAATCATCGCCACCGTGATCGGTGAGGGTGGTTCCGGTGGTGCACTGGCGATCGGCGTTTGCGATCAGCTGAACATGTTGCAGTACTCGACCTATGCGGTGATTTCGCCGGAAGGTTGTGCCTCGATTCTGTGGAAAACCGCCGAGAAAGCCCCGGATGCCGCTGAGGCCATGGGCATCACTGCCGAGCGCCTGAAAGGCCTGGGTATCGTTGATAAAGTGATCGGCGAGCCACTGGGCGGCGCGCACCGTGATCCGGCGGCTGCTGCTGCCTCGATCCGTGCCGAGCTGAGCTCGCAACTGGCGATGCTGAAGAAGTTCGACAACGACGCGCTGCTGGCCCGCCGTTACGAGCGTCTGATGAGCTACGGTCTCTGATCTGACGCTGCTTCGGCAAACGACGCAAAACCACTGTGGGAGCGAGCTTGCTCGCGAAGGCTGTGTAACATTCAATGAATTTATTGACTGTTATATCGCTATCGCGAGCAAGCTCGCTCCCACATTGGTTCTATGTGGAGGCGACAGACGCCTATGAACCCTTCAAAGATGAATCTGTCCGCCAGGCTTCTGCTGAATCTAGCGCCCTGGCGCACCGCGTCGACCTGGCGTGTCGCCTTTTCCGGTGGTCTCGACTCCACCGTTCTGCTGCACTTTCTCGCGCAACTCGCAAAAAAACATTCCCTGCCTGAACTCAAAGCGATTCACATCCATCACGGCCTTCAGGCTGCGGCTGATGCGTGGCCGGGGCATTGTCAGTCGGTGTGTGACGCGCTGGGTGTGCCATTGCAGGTTATTCGGGTTCAGGTCCTGCCTGGTGCGAGTCTTGAGCGCGCGGCTCGTGAGGCGCGGTATGGCGCCTTTGTCGAGGCCACCGAAACCAATGAGCTGCTACTGACGGCCCAGCACCGGGACGATCAGGCCGAAACCCTTTTGTTTCGTCTGCTGCGCGGGGCAGGGGTGAGAGGATTGTCGGCGATCCCGCCACAACGTCCGTTGGGTCGTGGTTTTTTGCTGCGTCCGTTGCTTGAGGTAGCGCGGGCTGAACTTGAGGCCTATGCCGCCGAGCATCAGTTGAGCTGGATCGAAGATCCGTCGAACGCGGACCAACAGTTTTCTCGCAATTACCTTCGCCAGCAGATTTTTCCTGCGCTGACTCAGCGTTGGCCGCAGGCCGTGGCCACCATCGCCCGCAGCGCCGCGCATTTGAGTGAGGCGCAGGGTTTGCTCGGAGACTTGGCCGAGATGGATCTGGCTCAAGCTGCAACCGTCAGCGAATTCGATTGGCTGGGCGTACCGTCTCTGGAAATGGCCGCGCTTGAAAAGCTCTCCGCCGCCCGCCAGCGCAATGCCCTCAGCCACTGGTTGGCACCATTGACGCGTTTGCCGGACAGTGACCACTGGTCGGGTTGGGCGGATTTGCGCGATGCAGCGATGGATGCACGGCCGATCTGGCGTCTGGCCGATGGTCAATTGCATCGTGCGAACGGGCGAATCTGGTGGCTGTCCGGCCACTGGTTGAGTCTCCCTGAGCCGGCTGCGCTTTGGCCTGATCCGTCGGCGGCACTGCGGTTGCCCGATAACGGCCAACTGACCCTCAGTGGGATCATTCCCGAAGGGGCGTTAAGCGTGCGCTACCGGCAGGGCGGTGAAGTCATGTATTTGCCCGAGCGAGGGCATCGGGATCTCAAGCGTTTGCTCAATGAAAGTGGCCTGCCGCTGTTCGCCCGTGGCAGATTGCCGCTGCTCTACTGCAATGAGCGATTGCTCGCGGTGGCAAACCTGCGCGGGCTCGACGGTAGCGCGGGGGGAAACTGCCTTTTGCTGTGGCAGCCAGCGATCAACGATCAAGGTTTGAGCTGAAAGGGGCTTTCCGGTAGACTACGCTCCCTTCTTGATACAACTTCTGTGGATTCAACTGAATTGCAGGAGTTGCCGATTACCAAGCAGTCTTTGCTGGGCGATTCCAAAAAATGTGTAGCGAGCAACGTACCGGTGATTCTTCTTCCGGTCTGTCCCAACGCGGCGGTTTTTTTGAAAGGTGCACTGTGATTAATGCAGGTGATCGGGGGCTTCGGCCTTCCTTCGCTTTCCCCGGCGGCTCGGACCGCTTTAACGCAGACTTCTAGGGTTTTTCATGACGCGCTACATATTCGTCACGGGCGGTGTTGTTTCTTCATTGGGGAAAGGCATTGCATCGGCTTCATTGGCGGCCATCCTGGAGGCGCGGGGACTTAAGGTCACCATGCTCAAGCTGGACCCGTACATCAACGTTGACCCGGGCACCATGAGCCCGTTCCAGCACGGTGAAGTGTTCGTCACTCACGACGGCGCCGAGACCGACCTGGACCTGGGCCACTACGAGCGGTTCATCCGCACGACCATGACCCAGAACAACAACTTCACCACTGGCCGTGTCTACGAGCACGTCCTGCGCAAAGAGCGCCGTGGTGATTATCTGGGTGCGACCATCCAGGTGATTCCGCACATTACCGATGAAATCAAGCGCCGCATCATCAAGGGCGCGGGCGATGCCGACGTGGCCATGGTCGAGATCGGTGGCACCGTAGGTGACATCGAATCCCAGCCGTTCCTCGAAGCCATCCGTCAATTGCGTTTCGAAGTCGGTGCCAAGCGCGCGATGCTGATGCACCTGACACTGGTGCCGTACATCGCCACTGCCGGCGAAACCAAAACCAAACCTACTCAGCACTCGGTCAAGGAACTGCGTTCCATCGGCCTGCAACCAGACGTGTTGGTGTGCCGTTCCGATCACCCGATCGACATCTCTTCGCGTCGCAAGATCGCCCAGTTCACCAACGTTGAAGAACGTGCGGTCATCGCGCTGGAAGACGCCGACACCATCTACAAGATTCCGGGCATTCTGCATTCCCAGGGCCTGGATGATTTCGTCGTCGAGCGTTTCGGTCTGCAATGTGGCGGTGCCGATCTGTCCGAGTGGGAAGCCGTGGTCGATGCCAAGCTCAACCCCGAGCACGAAGTCACCATCGCCATGGTCGGCAAGTACATGGAACTGCTGGACGCTTACAAGTCGTTGATCGAAGCGATGAGTCACGCCGGCATCAGCAACCGCACCAAGGTCAACCTGCGCTACATCGATTCCGAAGACATCGAAAACCAGGGCACCGCGCTGCTTGAAGGCGTGGATGCGATTCTGGTTCCTGGCGGCTTTGGTCTGCGTGGCGTGGAAGGCAAGATCACCGCCGTTCAATACGCTCGCGAAAACAAGGTTCCGTACCTGGGTATCTGCCTGGGCATGCAAGTCGCCGTGATCGAGTTCGCTCGTAACGTGCTGGGCTGGAAAGACGCCAACTCCACCGAGTTCGATCGCGCCAGCGGTCACCCGGTCGTGGGCCTGATCACCGAGTGGGAAGATGCCACCGGCGCTGTTGAAACCCGTACCGAATCGTCCGATCTGGGCGGCACCATGCGTCTGGGTGCTCAGGATTGCCTGCTTGAAACTGGCTCCCTGGTCCACGATTGCTACGCCAAGGACGTGATCGTCGAGCGTCATCGTCATCGCTACGAAGTGAACAACAAACTGCTGCCACAACTGATCGAAGCCGGTCTGAAAATCTCCGGTCGTTCCGGTGACGGCGCGCTGGTTGAAGTGGTTGAAGCTCCAGACCATCCTTGGTTCGTCGCTTGCCAGTTCCACCCGGAGTTCACCTCGACCCCGCGCGACGGTCACCCGTTGTTCAGCGGCTTCGTCAAAGCAGCTTTGGCTCAACACCAGAAGAAGGCTTGAACCTGATGGCTCAAAAGATCATCCGCGTAGGCAACATCGAAATCGCCAACGACAAACCGATGGTGCTGTTCGGTGGCATGAACGTGCTGGAAAGCCGTGACATGGCGATGCAGGTCTGTGAAGAGTACGTAAAGGTCACCGAGAAACTCGGTATCCCTTACGTGTTCAAGGCCAGCTTCGACAAGGCCAACCGCTCGTCGGTAACTTCCTATCGGGGCCCCGGCCTCGAGGAAGGCATGCGGATTTTCCAGGACATCAAGCAAGCCTTTGGCGTGCCGATCATCACCGATGTCCATGAGCCCGAGCAGGCTGCGGTGGTTGCTGAAGTCTGCGACATCATCCAGTTGCCGGCCTTCCTGTCGCGCCAGACCGATCTGGTTGTCGCGATGGCCAAGACCGGCGCGGTGATCAACATCAAGAAAGCCCAGTTCCTCGCCCCTCAGGAAATGAAACACATCCTGAGCAAATGCGAAGAGGCCGGTAACGATCAGTTGATCCTCTGCGAGCGTGGTTCGAGCTTCGGCTACAACAACCTGGTGGTGGACATGCTCGGCTTCGGCATCATGAAACAGTTCGAATACCCGGTGTTCTTCGACGTGACCCACGCGCTGCAAATGCCTGGTGGTCGCTCGGATTCTGCCGGCGGACGCCGCGCCCAGGTCACCGACCTGGCCAAGGCTGGCATGAGCCAGTCGTTGGCCGGCCTGTTCCTGGAAGCTCATCCGGATCCGGACAACGCCAAATGCGACGGCCCTTGTGCCTTGCGTCTGGACAAGCTTGAGCCATTCCTGGCTCAGCTCAAGGCCCTGGACGAGCTGGTGAAGAGTTTTCCGACGGTAGAAACCGCGTAATCCTCAATTCTCCGGTAAAGTACCGCACGATTTAATGCTCAGGCCCGCGCGCCTGAGCCTTATCGTCCGCAAGTCTGCCCGCTGCTTATCACTTGCCGACGGTAAAAGATTTCCTACAGCTGCGTCGTTTTCGTCAACTTTGGAGTGTTTACAACAATGGCAAAAATCGTCGACATCAAAGGTCGTGAAGTTCTCGACTCCCGTGGCAATCCCACCGTCGAAGCGGACGTGCTTCTCGATAACGGCATCATCGGCAGCGCCTGCGCGCCGTCCGGTGCTTCCACCGGTTCGCGCGAAGCGCTCGAGCTGCGTGATGGCGACAAGAGCCGTTACCTGGGCAAGGGTGTACTGAAAGCTGTGGCCAACATCAATGGCCCGATTCGCACCGCGTTGCTGGGTAAAGACCCGGTTGACCAGAAAGCCCTCGACCGCATCATGATCGAGCTGGACGGTACCGAGAACAAAGGCAGCCTGGGTGCCAACGCAATCCTCGCTGTGTCGCTGGCTGCTGCCAAAGCGGCTGCCCACGACCAGGACCTGCCGCTGTACGCACACATCGCCAACCTGAACGGTACTCCAGGTGTTTACTCGATGCCGGTTCCGATGATGAACATCATCAACGGTGGCGAGCACGCCGATAACAACGTCGACATCCAGGAATTCATGGTTCAGCCGGTTGGCGCCAAGACTTTCTCGGAAGGTCTGCGCATGGGCACCGAGATTTTCCATCACCTCAAAGCTGTGCTGAAGGCTCGTGGCCTGAGCACTGCAGTGGGCGACGAAGGTGGTTTTGCTCCGAACCTGGCATCCAACGAAGATGCGCTGAAAGTGATCTCCGAAGCGGTGGCCAACGCTGGCTACAAACTGGGCACCGACGTGACCCTGGCTCTGGACTGCGCGGCCAGCGAATTCTACGAAGACGGCAAGTACAACCTGTCCGGTGAAGGCCAGGTGTTCACCGCCGAAGGTTTTGCCGACTACCTCAAAGGTCTGACCGAGCGTTACCCGATCATCTCCATTGAAGATGGCCTGGACGAGTCCGACTGGGCTGGCTGGAAAATTCTCACCGACAAGATCGGCGAAAAAACCCAGCTGGTGGGCGACGACCTGTTCGTGACCAACACCAAGATCCTGAAAGAAGGCATCGACAAGAAGATCGCCAACTCGATCCTGATCAAGTTCAACCAGATCGGCACCCTGACCGAAACCCTGGAAGCGATCCAGATGGCCAAGGCTGCTGGTTACACTGCCGTGATCTCGCACCGCTCCGGCGAAACCGAAGATTCGACCATTGCCGACCTGGCGGTGGGCACCTCGGCTGGCCAGATCAAAACCGGTTCGCTGTGCCGTTCCGACCGCGTTTCCAAGTACAACCAACTGCTGCGTATCGAAGAGCAATTGGGTGGCAAAGCCAAGTACAACGGTCGCAGCGAGTTCCGCGGCTGATTGGTAAATGCTAAAAAGACACCGGATTGTGTCGAAAAAATCGCAGCAGCGGGATTTTTGCCACTAATCTGATGCCTTATAAGTACGAGCCTGGTTCTTCCAGGCTTCGTGCTATCAGAAGCTTCAAAGTTGGCATGGCTGTCTTTTTTCACTGGATACCTGATATTCGATGCGCAGTCCTTACTGGTTGTTTCTTGTCTTGCTCTTGCTGCTGGCTGGCCTGCAATACCGCCTGTGGGTGGGTAATGGAAGCCTGGCGCAAGTGGCCGAGCTGACTCAGCAGATTGCCGATCAGCACGCTGAGAACGAATCGTTGCTGGAGCGCAACCGGGTCATGGACGCCGAAGTCAGTGAGTTGAAAAAAGGCATGGAGACCGTTGAAGAGCGGGCTCGCCATGAGTTGGGCATGGTCAAGGATGGTGAAACCCTTTACCAGTTGGCTCAATGATGCATACGTTACCGGCCTTCTGGGCCGTGATTCCTGCCGCGGGCGTTGGTGCCCGTATGGCTGCGGACCGTCCCAAGCAATATCTGCAATTGGGCGGGCGCACTATTCTCGAACACAGCCTTGGCTGTTTCCTTGATCATCCTGCCTTGAAAGGCCTGGTGGTCAGTCTTGCGGTTGATGACCCTTATTGGCCGACTCTGGCCTGTGCTACCGATCCGCGTATTCAGCGGGTGGATGGCGGCGATGAGCGCTCGGGTTCGGTGCTTAACGCGTTGTTGCATTTGCACGCTCAAGGCGCTGCCGATGAAGACTGGGTGTTGGTTCACGACGCCGCGCGGCCGAACCTGACTCGCGATGATCTCGACAAGTTGCTGTCGGAGCTGGCTGACGATCCTGTTGGCGGGTTACTCGCAGTGCCTGCGCGTGACACGCTCAAACGCGCAGACAAGCACGGTCGGGTTCTTGAAACGGTTGATCGCAGTTTGATCTGGCAAGCGTATACGCCGCAGATGTTTCGTCTTGGTGCTTTGCATCGGGCGTTGGCGGACAGTCTGGTGGCTGATGTGACTGTTACCGATGAGGCCTCTGCGATGGAGTGGGCGGGTCAGGCGCCGCGCTTGATCGAGGGGCGTGCGGATAATCTCAAGGTTACTCGGCCTGAAGACCTTGAGTGGTTACGCCTGCGTTGGGCGAATCGCCGCTGATACCTCTAACTGTGGGAGCGGGCTTGCTCGCGAAGGCGGCCTGACAGCCGGCCCATCTTTCACAGACGTACCCAGTTCAACTGTGGGAGCGAGCTTGCTCGCGATGGCGGCCTGACAGCCGACCAATCTTTCACAGACGTACCCAGTTCAACTGTGGGAGCGAGCCTGCTCGCGATGGCGGCCTGACAGCCAACCAATCTCTTGCAGGTGTACATATCCATTCCTGCGGTAACGGCCGCTTACGGTTCCGCTCTTACAGCGTGTCACTTTTGCAGACGCCCAAAAGTAACCAAAAGGCTTCGCCCCAAGCGTCCGGCACCTCGCTTAGGCTCGGCGTTCCCTCGCTCCGGCATTCATCAGGGGGCATCGCCTACGGTCTGCTTCGCGACGACCTCCTCTCGATGTGTCCGGCTGCGCCGTACGGCGCTGCGCGCCAACCCCCTGATGAACACCTCCACTCGGCCTTCCGAAGGGGCGGGTGGATCAAGATCAACAGCGGCAGGCGAGCTAACGCTCGGCCTGTTGAGTGGTGAAGGAGCGCCGCCGGTGATGATCTTCGTAGGAGCTGCCGCAGGCTGCGATCTTTTGATCTTTTGATCTTTTGATCAGAGTTGGTATTCCGGCCTTTTTGCCAACCCTTCCTTCAGATAGTCCACCAGCTTACGCACCTTCGGCGACAGATGCCGTTGCTGCGGATACAACGCCCAGACGGCGGTGTTCGGTGGTTGATGAGCATCCAGCAACGACACCAGCGTGCCGTTATTCAGATGCTCCAGCACGTAATAGTCCGGCAACTGACACAACCCGACGCCTTGTAGCGCCGCGTCCAATACCGCTTGCCCGCTGTTACAGCGCCAATTGCCCTGCACCCGCTGGGAAAACTCTCTGCCGTCCTGCTCCAGTTGCCAGATGTCCGAGCTGCCGATCAGGCAGTTGTGCCGACTCAGCTCGGACAAACTGTGCGGTCGGCCATACCGCTCCAGATAGGACGGCGAGGCGCACAAGTACATCCGCCGTGGTGCCAGGCGCGTGGCGACCAGTCGTGAGTCTTGCAGGCGGCCGAGCCGGATCGCCAGGTCCAGGCCCTCGTGCACCAGATCGAGTGGACGGTTGCTCAACTCGATATCGACACGCAATTGTGGATACAGCCCCATGAAGCTGGTCACCAGCGGCACGATGAAGCGCTCGCCGTACGCCACTGCACAGGTCATGCGCAGCATGCCTTTGGGTTCGCTGGTCAGGTCGCCGACGGCGCGCAAGGCTTCTTCGCGTCCGTCTTGCAAGCGTTGGCAGTGTTGCAGGAACGTTTGCCCGGCTTCGGTCAGCGTCACCCGGCGGGTGCTGCGGTAGAGCAGACGGGTTTGCAGGCGCTCTTCAAGACGTACGATTTGTCGACTGATGTGCGAAGACGAAACCCCAAGGCGTTCGGCGGCAGCCGTGAACTGGTTGTATTCGGCGACGGCGACGAACTCATCGATGCCTTCCCAGCGGTTTTCGGACATGAGGATTATCCCTGTGCAGCAATAATGTTTTGCTTTTGGCTGGATTATTAATCGTCTGGCGGTGTTTTACACTCCCGGTCTCGTTTTTATTCGCTGGAGAGTCAGGATGATCAAGTCGCGCGCCGCCGTTGCCTTCGAGGCCAAGAAACCCCTTGAGATCGTTGAAGTCGATGTCGCCATGCCCAAGGCGGGTGAAGTCCTGTTGCGTGTGGTTGCGTCCGGCGTTTGCCATACCGACGCCTACACCCTGTCGGGCGCTGACCCGGAAGGCATCTTCCCGTCGATCCTCGGCCACGAAGGTGGCGCGATTGTCGAAGCCATTGGCGAAGGTGTGACTTCGGTCGCGGTCGGCGATCACGTGATTCCGCTGTACACCCCGGAATGCGGGCAGTGCAAGTTCTGCAAGTCGGGCAAGACCAACCTCTGCCAGGCCATCCGTGCGACCCAGGGCAAAGGTTTGATGCCAGACGGCACCACGCGCTTCTCCTACAAAGGTCAGCCGATTTTCCACTACATGGGTACGTCGACCTTCTCCGAATACACCGTGTTGCCGGAAATCTCTGTAGCGAAGATCCCTAAAGAAGCGCCGCTGGAAAAAGTCTGCCTGCTGGGTTGCGGTGTCACCACCGGGATCGGCGCGGTCATCAACACCGCCAAGGTCAAACCGGGCGACACCGTGGCCATCTTCGGTCTGGGCGGCATTGGTTTGTCAGCGGTCATCGGCGCGGTCAAAGCCAAAGCCGGGAGAATCATTGCCATCGACATCAATCCGGCCAAGTTCGAAATCGCCAGGCAGCTGGGCGCCACCGATTGTGTGAACCCGAAAGATTTCGATCGTCCGATTCAGGACGTGATCGTCGATATGACTGACGGCGGCGTCGACTTTTCCTTCGAGTGCATCGGCAATGTGCAACTGATGCGTGCGGCGCTGGAGTGCTGCCACAAGGGTTGGGGGGAGTCGGTGATCATCGGGGTTGCCGGTGCTGGCCAGGAAATCTCTACCCGTCCGTTCCAGCTGGTGACCGGTCGCGTCTGGCGCGGTTCGGCATTCGGTGGCGTGCGTGGTCGTACCGAGTTGCCAAGCTACGTGGAAATGGCCCAGACCGGCGAAATCCCGTTGGACACTTTCATCACCCACACCATGGGCCTGGAAGACATCAACAAGGCGTTCGACCTGATGCATGAAGGCAAAAGCATCCGCTCCGTCATCCATTTCTGAGGTCGGTCATGAGTCTGGAAAATCTCTCATGCCAGAAGAGCTTTGGTGGCTGGCATAAACGCTACAAACATCATTCGCACGTGCTGGGTTGTGACATGGTGTTTGCCGTGTACTTGCCGCCGCAAGCGGAGCAGGGCGGCAAACTGCCGGTGTTGTACTGGTTGTCGGGATTGACCTGCACCGACGAGAACTTCATGCACAAGGCCGGCGCGATGCGTATGGCGGCCGAGCTGGGGTTGATCATCGTCGCGCCAGACACCAGCCCTCGGGGCGCCGATGTTCCGGGCGACCCGGATGGCGCGTGGGATTTCGGCCTCGGTGCCGGGTTCTATCTGAACGCTACGCAGGAGCCCTGGGCCAAGCACTATCGGATGCATGACTACGTGGTGCAGGAATTACCGGCGTTGGTCGAAGCGCATTTTCCGGCGTCGGACAAACGCGGTGTCAGCGGCCATTCCATGGGTGGTCACGGCGCGCTGGTCTGTGCCTTGCGCAACCCTGGGCGGTATCAGTCGGTTTCGGCTTTCGCTCCTATCAACAATCCAATGGATTGTCCGTGGGGCCAGAAAGCGTTTTCGCGCTATTTGGGCGAAGAGCGTTCGAAATGGCGCGAATGGGATACCTGTGTGCTGATCAGCGAGGCCAGCGAAAAGCTGCCGTTGCTGGTGGATCAAGGTGATCGGGATGACTTCCTCGCCACTCAGCTCAAACCCGAGGCGCTGCAACAGGCGGCGAAACTGGCCGGCCATCCGCTGACGTTGCGTCTGCAACCCGGCTACGACCACAGCTATTTCTTTATCGCCAGCTTCATTGATGATCACTTGCGACATCACGCACACGCTCTAGGCGCCTAATGTTCGCCAAAGCAGGTAGAATCACGCCCTGACTAAATCGGGGCGTTTTTTTATGCGTATTGGCCACGGCTATGATGTGCACCGTTTTGCTGAAGGCGATTTCATCACTCTGGGCGGCGTGCGGATTGCACACAGCTTCGGGCTGCTCGCCCACTCCGACGGCGACGTCTTGCTGCACTCGTTGAGCGATGCTCTGCTCGGTGCGGCGGCGCTGGGTGATATCGGTAAACACTTTCCGGACACCGACCCGCAATTCAAAGGCGCTGACAGCCGTGTACTGTTGCGTCACGTTGTCGCATTGATCCACGCCAAGGGCTGGAAGGTTGGCAACGTCGATAACACCATCATTGCCCAGGCGCCGAAAATGGCCCCGCATATCGAATCGATGCGCGCGCTGATTGCCGCGGATCTTCAAGTTGAGTTGGATCAAGTGAACGTGAAAGCTACCACCACCGAAAAGCTCGGCTTTGTCGGTCGCGAAGAAGGCATTGCCGTGCATTCCGTTGCCTTGTTGCTGCGCGCATGAATGAACTGCAACTGCTCGGCCCGCGTGCCTACGGTGAAGCCCTCGGTACCGCGGTACTGAAAGCCATCGCGGAAGATTTTCAGGTCGATGAAGTTCTCGACATTCCGTTGACCGGCGAAGGCGAACACCTGTGGATCTGGGTGGAAAAACGCGGTCTGAACACTGAAGAGGCGGCCCGGCGGATTGCCAAGGCTGCCGGCGTGCCGTTGCGCACCGTCAGTTATGCCGGTTTGAAAGATCGCCAGGCTCTGACCCGCCAGTGGTTCAGCGTGCAATTGCCCGGCAAGGCCGATCCTGACTTGTCCGCTGCAGAAAACGACACGCTGAAAATCCTCAAGACTGCACGGCACAAACGCAAGTTGCAGCGCGGCGCGCATTCGGCCAACGGTTTTACCTTGCGCCTGACTCAGTTCACCGGTGACAAGGACGCGATTGACGCGCGTCTGCAACTGATCGCCAAACAAGGCATTCCCAACTATTTCGGTGCCCAGCGTTTTGGCCATAACGGCGGCAACGTGGTAGATGCCCGTGACTGGGCGGCACGCAAAGCCTTGCCAGAGCAGCGCAACGTGCGTTCGCGTTTACTTTCCACCGCCCGCAGCTTTTTGTTCAATCAGGTGCTGGCGGCGCGAGTCGCCGATGGCAGTTGGCAGCGCGCCCAGGTGGGCGACTTGCTGGCATTCACCGACAGCCGCAGTTTCTTCCCGGCAGGTGAAGCCGAATGCAGCGATCCGCGTCTGGCGATCCTCGACCTGCACCCGACCGGGCCGCAGTGGGGCGAGGGCGAGTCACCGGCTACCGGTGCGACTCATGAACTTGAGCAACAGGTCGCGGCACGTGAAGCGGATCTGCGCGATTGGTTGATAAACGCTGGAATGAGCCATGAACGTCGCATCCTGCGGCTGCCCATTGGCGGGTTGACGTGGCATTATCCCGTGCCTGACATTCTGCAACTGGAATTCGTCCTTCCGGCCGGATGCTTCGCCACCGTATTGGTGCGTGAGCTCGTTGATCTGGTGCCGGTGGGGCAGACGGACAGCCCATGCGTATTCTGATTTCTAACGACGATGGGGTAACAGCACCCGGTCTCGCCGCGCTTCATGCTGCGCTGGCGGATTACACCGAGTGCGTGGTTATCGCCCCTGACCAGGACAAAAGCGGCGCCAGCAGTTCGCTGACGCTCGACCGTCCGTTGCACCCGCAAACTTTGGCCAATGGCTTTATCAGCCTTAATGGTACGCCGACCGATTGCGTGCACCTGGGCCTCAATGGTCTGCTGGAGCTCGAGCCGGATATGGTGGTTTCCGGGATTAACCTGGGGGCCAACCTGGGCGACGATGTGCTGTATTCCGGCACGGTCGCGGCGGCGCTCGAAGGGCGTTTCCTCACGCTGCCATCGTTTGCCTTTTCGCTGGTATCGCGGCAAGTCGAAAACTTGCCGACGGCGGCCTACTTTGCGCGCAAACTGGTAGAGGCTCATGCCGAGCTTGATTTGCCACCGCGCACGGTGCTGAACGTGAACATTCCCAATCTGCCTCTGGATCATATTCGAGGTATTCAACTGACCCGCCTGGGCCACCGTGCCCGTGCAGCGGCGCCGATGAAAGTCGTCGACCCGCGTGGCAAGTCCGGCTACTGGATTGCTGCGGCCGGCGATGCGGAGGATGGCGGACCGGGCACGGATTTCCACGCGGTGATGCAGGGCTATGTTTCGATCACGCCGTTGCAACTCGATCGCACCTTCAATGATGCCTTTGGAAGTCTCGATGGCTGGCTGGAGGGATTGCGCTGATGGCTCGTGAGCAAGACGATATTCTGCGTCGTGGTATCGGGATGACTTCCCAGCGCACGCGCGAACGGCTGATCCAGCGCCTGTATGAGGAAGGTCTGTCTAACGCCAAGGTGCTGGAGGTGATCCGTAGTACGCCGCGTCATCTGTTTGTCGATGAAGCCCTGGCGCACCGTGCGTACGAAGACACGGCATTACCGATTGGCCATAACCAGACCATTTCCCAGCCTTATATGGTGGCTCGCATGAGCGAGTTGCTGCTGGAGGCCGGTCCTCTGGATAAAGTGCTGGAAATCGGCACCGGATCCGGTTACCAAACTGCAATATTGTCGCAATTGGTCGAGCGGGTGTTTTCCGTCGAGCGTATCAAGGTCTTGCAGGATCGGGCCAAGGAGCGCCTGGTCGAGTTGAACCTGCGCAACGTGGTGTTTCGCTGGGGCGATGGCTGGGAAGGCTGGCCGGCGCTGGCGCCGTACAACGGCATTATCGTCACCGCGGCAGCCACCGATGTGCCTCAGGCGTTGCTTGATCAGCTGGCGCCCGGTGGGCGGCTGGTGATTCCGGTTGGTTCAGGGGAGGTTCAGCAACTGATGTTGATCATCCGTGAAGAACAGGGTTTTTCCAGGCGCGTTTTGGGGGGAGTTCGCTTCGTGCCATTGCTCCATGGACCACTGGCTTAAGCATTTATTCAAAGACGCTGAATTCTGTTCATTTACCTTGGTCTTACAGCGGCATTACCTGGTTAAACACGATTGAACGGCGATCGGCAAACGTGTGCGCGTATCGATTTCGCTTAGTCGACGGTAAAGCCCGAATGGCCAGTTATACTTGCGACATTTCATGCCTGAACAAGGCGATTTTTATCTTCAGCCACCACAAAGGGAGCGGCGGGTGAGTCTCACAGTCATTGCGCAGCGTATTGGTACAACAAGCTTTCAGCGCCTGGTGACTGGCCTTGTCTTGAGTTCCTTGTTGGTCGGTTGCTCCAGCACGCGTTCAAGCGATGTGCGAGTGGTCGATCGTAATAACGCGGCGGCCCAGCGGCCTGCAGTAACCACCGGGCAATACGTAGTCCGTCGCGGCGATACCTTGTTCTCGATCGCCTTTCGCTACGGCTGGGATTACAAGGCCCTGGCGGCGCGCAACAATATTCCTACGCCTTACACCATCCATCCAGGTCAGACGATTCGCTTTGATGGACGTTCCGGTTCAACACCGACAGAGGCGGTGGCCGAGTCTGGAACCAGCACTTCTTCGTCGGGCAAATTTACCGTAACCCGGCGCCCGGCATCGGGTGCGAGCCCCGCCAAGGAGGCGGCTGCGCCGTCCGTCGCAAACAAACCAGCCCCTGCGCCACTGCCTCCGGCAGGGCCCGCGCCGACAGGCTGGGGATGGCCATCTAATGGCATTCTGATTGGGAAATTCTCTTCAAACGGTAGTTTGAATAAAGGAATTGATATCGCAGGGGATTTGGGACAGCCTATTTTAGCTGCGTCTGATGGGACGGTGGTTTACGCCGGGAGTGGCTTGCGGGGCTACGGTGAGCTCGTCATCATCAAACACAGCGATACCTACGTCAGTGCCTACGGTCATAACCGCAGGTTGTTGGTTCGGGAGGGACAGCAGGTCAAAGTCGGACAGACAATTGCCGAAATGGGGTCAACGGGTACAGACCGGGTGAAACTGCATTTTGAGATTCGCCGACAAGGTAAACCTGTAGATCCGCTGCAATTCCTGCCACGTCGTTGATTTGTTACCAGCCTGTTCCGTCACGTAGAGGGAACAGGCTCCAGCGTTGCCAAGGATAAAGGCGTCGCTTGAGCTTGAGGTCGAACTCACCAAAGGACTATAACAATGGCTCTCAGTAAAGAAGTGCCGGAGTTTGACATCGACGATGAGGTTCTCCTGATGGAGGCCGGCGTCGCATCGGATGAGATGTCGAATGAAGGGTCAGCTACGCCTTCAGTTCGTGCCAAATCCAAGCACTCCGCAACACTTAAGCAGCACAAGTACATCGACTACACCCGGGCGCTCGATGCAACTCAGCTGTACCTCAATGAAATCGGCTTTTCCCCCTTGTTGTCACCGGAAGAAGAAGTTCATTTTGCGCGCCTGTCGCAAAGTGGCGATCCGGCTGGGCGCAAGCGCATGATTGAAAGCAACTTGCGACTGGTGGTGAAAATCGCCCGGCGCTATGTCAATCGTGGGCTGTCACTGCTGGACCTGATCGAAGAGGGCAACCTCGGGCTGATCCGGGCGGTGGAAAAGTTCGATCCAGAGCGGGGCTTCCGCTTTTCGACCTACGCTACCTGGTGGATTCGTCAGACCATCGAGCGTGCAATCATGAATCAGACCCGGACCATCCGGTTGCCGATTCATGTGGTCAAAGAGCTCAACGTCTACCTTCGGGCAGCACGGGAGCTGACGCAAAAGCTTGATCATGAACCCTCACCCGAAGAAATCGCCAACCTGCTGGAAAAACCGGTGGGAGAGGTCAAGCGCATGCTGGGCCTGAACGAGCGGGTTTCTTCGGTCGACGTCTCGCTGGGTCCGGATTCGGATAAAACCCTGCTGGACACCCTCACCGATGACCGCCCTACTGATCCTTGTGAGCTGCTTCAGGACGATGACCTGTCGCAGAGCATCGATCAGTGGCTCTCGGAGCTGACGGACAAACAGCGCGAGGTGGTGATCCGCCGCTTCGGTCTGCGCGGCCACGAGAGCAGTACGCTGGAAGACGTGGGCCTGGAGATTGGCCTGACCCGTGAACGAGTCAGACAGATTCAGGTTGAAGGTCTGAAACGCCTGCGTGAAATCCTTGAGAAGAATGGCCTTTCGAGCGAGTCGCTGTTCCAGTAGCAGGAACGCGTTCACCCGATGACAATAAGCCCCGCCTGTTTCGGGGCTTTTTGTTGTTCGCAGATTAGTGCGGTGTTTAACCTTTGTAAGTGCTATCTGGACTCTTTCGCAGGTTAGCGTAAGCCATGGCTTACTCTCTCGTAAGTGTTCGGTTTTTCTACCCGGTAGTGGTCGTCTATTTCTGTTGACTAAATTGACTATCTTTATGATTTATAACGATATTTTTTATAGTTAAACACATCGTTTCACCCAGGCTTGCCCGTAGCAGGTGATTGCTCTTGTCGGGGAACTCTTTAGTATCAGCACTGTGTCGACGGATAGACACAGCCATCAAGGATGATGGTTAAGGAACATCACAGGGACGTGATTCATCAGGACGATGAAAAGGAACACAGGGAATAGGGAAAAAATGTGGGCGGGTCATACCGCCCCTTTTTTTGCCCGCAATTCCCCGTAGGAGCTGCCGAAGGCTGCGATCTTTTGATCTTTGATAAAAACAAAAAAGGCCCGCAAGGGGCCTTTTCGAGAGCGCCGCGATGATCAGCGAGCGAGGTCTTTGATCTTGCCTTTGACGCCATCAAACTCCGCCGCGTCTGGCAGCGGATCTTTCTTCTCGGTGATGTTGGGCCAGATTTCGGCCAGATCAACGTTCAGCTGAATGAACTCCTTCATCTCATCCGGGACTTCGTCTTCGGAGAAGATGGCCACAGCAGGGCATTCTGGCTCGCACAGGGCGCAGTCGATGCACTCATCCGGGTGAATCACCAGGAAGTTCGGGCCTTCGTAAAAGCAGTCCACCGGACACACTTCTACGCAGTCGGTGTACTTGCACTTGATGCAGTTGTCGGTGACGACGAAGGTCATTTCTAATTCTCTCCTCAGGCGCGGCTTGCTGCGCCCCTTCACGGTGGGGTCGCCAGGTTTGGGAGCGATAGTCTGCAGACCAGGCTATTTGCCTGCAGCATCCCAAACCGCGCGAGATTCTAACAGCTTGCAGGCATCTGCGTTAGATCCGTGTCTTTAATGTATAGAGCATTTCCAGTGCCCTACGCGGGGTCATGTCATCCAGATCGAGCTTGGCCAGTTCATCGAGCACCGGATGCGGCAGGCTGGCGAACATATCGCTCTGTTGCGGCGCTGCCGGTTTGCCCTTGGCAGGTGCTGGCACTTCATGCGGCAGACTGGTGGTTTCCAGTCGGCTCAAGTGCTCGCGAGCCCGCACGATGACCTCGGTTGGCACACCAGCCAGTTGCGCAACCGCCAACCCATAGCTCTGGCTGGCAGGGCCAGGCAGCACGTGGTGGAGGAACACGATGCGCTCGTTATGCTCGGTGGCGTTGAGGTGGACGTTGGCCACCAGCGGCTGGCTTTCCGGCAGTACCGTCAGCTCGAAGTAGTGGGTGGCGAACAGTGTGTAGGCGCGCAGCTGAGCCAAACGCTCGGCTGCTGCCCAGGCCAGCGACAGGCCGTCGAAGGTGCTGGTGCCGCGGCCGACTTCGTCCATCAGCACCAGGCTACGTTCGGTGGCGTTGTGCAGGATGTTCGCGGTTTCGCTCATCTCGACCATAAAGGTCGAACGGCCACCGGCCAGGTCATCGCTGGAACCGATCCGGGTGAAGATCCGGTCCACCAGCGACAACTCGCAACTGGCTGCCGGCACGAAGCTACCGATATGCGCCAGCAGCACAATCAGCGCAGTTTGCCGCATGTAAGTGGATTTACCGCCCATGTTCGGACCGGTAATCACCAGCATCCGCGTGCTGTCGTCCAGGCTCAGATCGTTGGCCACGAACGGCGTGGTCAATACCTGCTCGACCACCGGGTGACGACCCTGGCTGATGCGCATGCACGGCTCGCTGACGAACCGTGGGCAATTCAGGTCCAGGTTCAGCGCGCGTTCGGCCAGGTTGCTCAAGACGTCCAGCTCGGCCAGTGCCGCGGCCGTGTCCTGCAGCGGTGGCAGTTGGCTGATCAGGTCTTCGAGCAGGGCTTCGTAAAGCATCTTCTCGCGGGCCAGTGCACGGCTCTTGGCTGACAGGGCTTTGTCTTCGAAGGCTTTGAGTTCTGGCGTGATGAAACGCTCGGCACCCTTGAGAGTCTGGCGGCGGATGTAATCGGCCGGCGCCTGTTCCGCCTGCTTGCTGGGCAGTTCGATGAAGTAACCGTGAATCCGGTTGTAGCCGACTTTTAGGTTGGCCAGGCCGGTACGAGCCTTCTCGCGGGCTTCGAGGTCGATCAGGAATTGTCCGGCGTTCTCGCTCAGCGATTGCAACTCGTCGAGCTCTGCGTCGTAACCGGTTTTCAACACGCCGCCGTCACGGATCACCGCCGGCGGGTTGTCGATGATGGCTTTTTCCAGCAGGGCGGCCAGCTCGGGATAGGTGCTGGTGGTCACGGCCAGTTGATTCAGGTGTGGCGCTTCAAGCTCGGTCATCGCCACTTGCAGCTCGGGCAGGGCACCGAGTGCGTCGCGCAGGCGAGCCAGATCACGAGGGCGGGCATTACGCAGGCCGATACGCGCCAGAATCCGCTCGATGTCACCGATTTCTTTCAGCTGCGGTTGCAGCTTTTCGAAGCGGTAACCGTCGAGTAGGCAGGTGATCGAGGTCTGGCGCGCCAGCAGCACGCTCAAGTCGCGCAACGGGCGGTTTAGCCAGCGGGTCAGCAAACGGCTGCCCATGGCGGTCTGGCAACGGTCGACCACAGACTGCAGGGTGTTTTCGCGGCCACCGGCAAGGTTGGTGTCCAGCTCCAGGTTGCGACGACTCGCGCCATCCAGCACCACGGTATCGTCCAGACGCTCATGACGCAGGCTGCGCAAATGCGGTAGGGCGGTGCGCTGGGTTTCCTTGGCGTAGCTCAACAGGCAACCGGCGGCACCGATGGCCAGGGTCAGGTTCTCGCAGCCGAAACCCTTGAGGTCCTGGGTGGAGAATTGCTGGCAAAGACTTTTCAGCGCCGAATCACGCTCGAAATCCCACGGTGCACGACGACGAACACCACGACGCTTCTCTGCTGGCAAATCTTTAGGCCAATCATCCGGAATCATCAGCTCGACCGGATTGACCCGCTCCAGCTCTGCCAGCAGGTTTTCCCAGCCTTTGATCTCCAGCACGCTGAAGTTACCGCTGGTGATGTCCAGCACGGCCAGACCGAACAGGCGCTCGTCACCCAGCACGGCGGCGATCAGGTTGTCGCGACGCTCATCCAGCAGCGCTTCATCGCTGACGGTGCCGGGGGTGATGATCCGCACCACCTGGCGATCCACCGGGCCTTTGCTGGTCGCCGGGTCGCCGACCTGCTCACAGATCACCACCGACTCACCGAGCTTGACCAGTTTCGCCAGGTAACCTTCCGCAGCGTGGTAAGGAATCCCGCACATCGGAATCGCCTGCCCAGCCGACTGCCCACGGGCGGTCAGGGTAATGTCCAGCAACTTGGCGGCCTTCTTCGCGTCTTCATAGAAGATCTCGTAGAAGTCACCCATGCGATAGAACATCAACTGGTCAGGGTGCTGGTTCTTCAGACGCCAGTACTGCTGCATCATCGGGGTGTGGGAAGACAGATCGGAGAGTGCTTTATTCATCAGGTAATCAGGCGAATTCGTTGAAAGGGTGGGGCAAAAATGGGGCATCGGCCCGGTTTTTCCGCGATGGGCGCAAGGTTACCATGGGCAGTCCGACCTACGCAGGGATGAAAGGCCCACTGCACATTTCTGCGATTTATGCACTGGCTATGCAAATCAGCATTTGTCATCTTCGAAAAGAACAAGCACTATGCGCGTTATGCAAAAACGCAATGTTTCTACCGTCTTAAGAGCGCTGCTCGATCAGCATGGGATCTCCCCCACGGAGCTTCACCGTCGCACGGGCGTGCCTCAATCCACCCTCTCGCGGATTCTCAGCGGGAAGATCGTCGATCCTTCGGATAAACACATCTCGAAGATCGCCGAGTACTTCCGTGTGAGCACTGACCAGTTGCGTGGCCGCGCCGACGTAGCGCCGGCCATCGCGCCTGCACGCGACGAGTCGCATTCGGAACTCAAGGACATAAGCCTGTGGGATGACGATACCCCCGTCGATGACGACGAGGTCTCGGTCCCCTTTCTTCGAGAGGTTGAATTGGCTGCTGGATCAGGAAGATTCGTCATCGAAGAAAGCGAGCGCTCAAGCTTGCGCTTCGGCAAGCGCAGCTTGCGGCATAACGGTGTGCAGTTCGACCAGGCCAAATGCGTGACGGTGCGCGGCAACAGCATGTTGCCAGTGCTGCGTGATGGCGCGACGGTTGGGGTCAACGCCGGCAAGTCCGGGATTGGCGACATCGTTGATGGTGATCTGTATGCCATCAACCATAACGGTCAATTGCGGGTGAAGCAGCTCTATCGTCTGCCTACCGGCATTCGTCTGCGTAGCTTCAATCGCGATGAACATCCGGATGAGGACTACAGCTTTCAGGAAATCCAGGAAGAGCAGATCGTCATCCTTGGTCACGTCTTCTGGTGGGGCATGTACGCCCGCTAACCCTTAGCTGTCAGACAAAACCCGCCATCGAGCGGGTTTTTTTCGCCTGACGAAAACCATCCCAGCCTTTGTTTGCAGGGCTTTCATGCGCTCGTGCATTTCTAATGCATAAATAATTGCATTAATGCATTGACTGTATATGCATCCATGCATATTCTTTGTCTCAAGCCGCTCAACAACGGCTCGTAACGAAGCTCTTTAGTTCCACAGCAAAGGCAGCGATGAACCGGCCTCAACGGTTCAGAGGGTTGGCAACTGACCCGGGTGTGCAGCGTAAAGCACCGTAAGCAGTTATCCGGCGGACAGGGTCGCGGTCGGAGGAACAATTTGAATGGATCCGTACCGCGCCAGTAGCGCCGAAAGATCAGAGAGCAGGACCGTATTACTGAAAAGCCCGGGCGACCGGGCTTTTTGGAATGCCTACCTACCGTCAGGCACACCAAGAGACAACGTTTGAACAACACACAAACCCATCACCTATTTATCAACGCAGGAGGCGTGACATGACAAACGAGCAGCAAGCGTTGCTGGACATGCCTATCTGGCTAGTCATTGCCCTGGCGGTGGTCGGCGGGGTGTCCGGCGAAATGTGGCGCGCCGACAAGGAGGGTACCCGCGGCTGGCCACTGTTGCGGCGCCTGGCACTGCGCTCCGGGGCCTGCATGGTCTGCGGGGTCTCGACCATCATGCTGCTGTATGCCGCCGGCGTATCGATATGGACCGCCGGCGCCTTTGGTTGCCTTACCGCGATGGCGGGTGCCGATGTCGCCATCGGGCTTTACGAGCGCTGGGCGGCCAAGCGGATTGGGGTAGATGACCCCACTGCGCGCAACTCTCACCCGGATCAGCAGTAAGTCCCGCATTGGGATCAGTCGCAACAGAAATATTTGAACAGGAAGCCGTTTATGTCTCCAAGAGTTATTGATAAGCCCTCGGAGCTGATTTTCGCTATCGGTGAGGCACTCAGGCCGATTTATCCAGGCCTGAAGGTCGGGAGATATCAGGACTTTGATGGCGTTGTCGATGATGCCTGGGTCCTGATCGCAATTGAACGCGATGCCCCAGGCACCCGTGCCAACGATGGGCGTAAAGCGCATGTCCTGACGATCTCGCTGCAGGGCGTGGTGGCTGGGAAAAGTGGGCTTGAGGCCTGCAACCTGGCCAGCGCGCTGAAGGATCTTGTCACGGATAACCGTTGGGGCGTGTCGGGAGGGCAATGCGACCTGCCGATGAGCATCGAGGCAGTGCCGTCGACGTTCACCCGCGGTGAGCAGGTATACGAGGCATGGACGGTTTCGTTTTCCCAGACGCTGTATTTCGGTCAGCCGTTGCTCGATGACCCAACGGGCACACCGAAGTTCGCTTTCAGCTGGGAGGTCTCGAACATCGACGATCCGGATCAATACACAGAGCTTCAGTCACCAGCACTCAAGGGGTAGCCAATGTTTGACGCTCTTCTACGTATGCAGCTCGGCCCGATCATTGAACGCTTGGCCGAGATGGAGACCGAGTTCGAAGATCTGCACCGGCGTGCCGACAGCTTTTGTCGCATCGGTGTGTGTGTGGCGGTCGATGCCGCCAGCAACACCTGCAAAGTCAGCCACGGGGATCTGCTGACGCCAGCGATCAGGTTCTTCAACCCGAGTGCTGGCGAGCAGAGCGAGTCGCGCATCCCGTCCGAAGGCGAGCAGTGCTTGCTGCTGAACTATGGCGGCGGTGATGGCGGTGGGCAATCGGTTGCCTTGTTCGGCCTCAACAGCAACCAGTTCCCGCCGGTTTCGACCGTGGCCACGTTGACGCGTCGCCGACACAAGGACGGCACTGAAAGCAGCTACGACGATGCAAGCCATGTTCTGAGCTGGACGAACGGACAGACAGCGTTCAAGGGCTCGCGTGAGTCGGTCGAGTTGAGCGTCGGCCCGGCCCGGCTGGCACTGACCCCTGAGGCAATCGAACTGAAGCTTGGCGCGGTCGGCGTGTTGCTAGACGGCTCTGGAGTTCACTTCCTCGGCCCTTTGGTGGATCACCAGGGACGAGTCATCAGTACTGCATAAGGGACTTCCCATGATTGGAGTCGATAGAAACACCGGGGCAGCGGTCGACGACTGGCTCCAGTTTGTGCAACGCGCAACCCGCGCACTGACCACGCCGCTGGGCACTCGTCAAAAGCGCCCTCTGTATGGATCGCTAATCCCTGACTTGCTGGGGCGGAACGTCGGCGACGACGTGTTGATCCTTGCGCAGAGCCATGCGGCACAGGCGTTTTACAACAAGGAGAACGGCATAGGTGATTTTGAGCCTGAGGTCATCGTCGCCAGTCGTCGAGGTGCGGGGCTGCTGTTGCGCTTCGCCGGCACCTGGAAAAACCGTAAACAGACATTCGAGGTCGTGACATGAGCATGCTGATACCCGGTCAAAACCAGTTGGCTGAGCCGGCGATTGTTACGGTCGAGACGTTCGAGGCGCTGCTCGCTGAGTTCAAGGCGTTTGTCGTTGACTACGTGGCTGCACGCTCGCCGGAAAATGCAGCCAAGTTGCAAGTCAGCCTCGACAACGAAAGCGAGCTGTTGACGCTGGCCCTTGAGGCCTTTTGTGTGCGGCTGCAAACCCACGAACGCAAATACAACGCCCGCATCAAGCAGATGCTCGCGTGGTGGGCGACCGGCAGCAACCTCGATGCCCGCCTCGCGGACATGGGCCTCGAGCGTCAGGTGCTGGACCCGGGAGACCCGGCGGCATTTCCGCCGATCAAACCCACCTATGAAAGCGACGATGACGCCCGGCTGCGTTACTACCTCGCACCTCATGCACCGGCAGCGGGTTCGCGGATGCAGTATCGACGCGAGGTATTCACCCTGGGCGAACGCCCCGTGGTGAAGGTAGAAACCACGGCTCCGGGCGTGGTGACGGTTACCTACAGCTTTGATCCAGATGGCTACGCGGCACAGGTCAAGGATGGCAACGGGCGCCGTACGGCTCCTGGCGAGGTGATGGTCACCGTGCTTTCGCGAGAGGGAGACGGCACGCCGTCTGCAGACCTGCTGGACGGAGTTCGCCGGCACTTTGCGCGTCCTGATGTCAGGCCGGAAACGGATCTGGTTACGGTGCAGGGCGCCGAAATCAAACGCTACAAGATCCGGGTCGTCGCCAAGATCAATGCCGGGCCTGACTCGGGCCTGACAAAGGCTGCCGTTGAGCAGCAATTGCAGGCGTATGCCGACTCGCGCCACCGGCTGGAGGGGCGGGTCGATCCGAGCTGGATCGATTACACCTTGCACGCCGCCGGTGCGGTGCAACTGGAGATTCTGGAGCCCTTGGCGCCGATCGTGACAACGTTCTCTCAGGCGCCTTATTGCACGGCTGTCGACGTTGAGGTGATCACGCTATGAGTGATGAAACGCCTCGCCCGAGTCTGTTGCCAGCGAACAGTTCGCCGCTGGAAAAGGCCCTCGATCTCGGTTTCGGTCAATTGCTCGATCGCATCGCGCTGCCGTTCCCCGAGCTGATGGACCCGGTCAACACGCCGTTGGCGTTCTTGCCGTATCTCGCGGCTGATCGTGGGGTTGCTGAATGGAGCTCTGAGGCTCCCGAGGCTGAAAAGCGTTTAACGGTAGAGCTCGCGTGGTCAACCGCTCGACAAGCTGGCACGCGAAAGGCTCTGGCGAACGCCGCCAAGGGCTTGCAATTAGTGCCGGAAATTCGCGCATGGTACGAGCAGACGCCGCTTGGCAAACCCTACAGTTTTTCAGTCAGGGCCTTTTCCGAGCGGCCCTACAGCGAAGAAATCGACGCGCGTCTCGATCGACGTTTGGCGGACGCCAAAAGTGAACGCGACATCGTGTCGGTGTCCGTGGGCTTGAGCGCATTTGGCAACCACGTTATCGGCGCAGCCACTGTGTGCGGTGAGCTGACCACGGTTTATCCGATTGTGATCGAAGGGCTTGAAGCCTCGGGTCAGGCCTTTATCGCCGCCGGGCTCTACAGCGTCGAAACATCCACTATTTATCCTCAGGGGTCCTAAATGGCCGACTATTACACCCTGCTCACGAATGCAGGGATCGCTTACGAAACTACCTGCAAGGCAGCGGGCGTGCCGATCAAGCTGTCACAGATTTCGGTCGGTGACGGCGGTGGCGCGGTTTACAACCCGGCCGCGACTGACACAGCACTCAAGCGCGAAGTATGGCGCGGGCCACTCAATGCGCTGTTCCAGGACGAGAAAAACCCTAGCTGGTTGCTGGCTGAAGTCACCATCCCGCCCGAAGTCGGCGGCTGGTATGTGCGTGAAGCGGGGATCTGGACTGATACCGGTATTCTGTACGCCATCGTCAAATACCCGGAGTCGTTCAAGCCGGTACTGGCGACGTCGGGATCGGGGAAAGAGTTTTATATCCGGTCGATTTTCGAGACCAGCAATGCCTCTTTGGTGACGTTGCTGATTGACGATACGGTCGTCAAGGCGACGCGGGCCTGGGTGTCGAGCTATGTCGCTGACGAGCTTGCGAAGCTCGATAGAAAGCAGTCTGTGCGGGTAGCGACGACGGGCAACATTGTTTTAAGTGGTGCGCAAACGCTTGACGGAATCGCGGTCGTCGCAGGCGATCGAGTCCTTGTTAAATCCCAAGCTTCGGCGAAAGACAACGGCATTTATGTCGCCGCAAACGGTGCATGGACTCGCGCAAAGGATGCCGATGCGAGTGTCAAAGTAACTTCGGGATTGAGTGTTCCGGTAGAGGAGGGGGGGACGCTCGCCGATACGACTTGGCAATTGGTCATGGACGGGGTGATTGTGCTGGGCACTACTGCTCTGACTTTTCAGAACGTGACCCAAGGGTTTGCATCGATAAACTCGCCAGTGCTGATCGATCCAACTGCAAACACCCCACCTCGGTTTGATAATACCAAGAAGATTGTAACGACTGAGTGGGCTAGATCCAGAGGATTTGAGCTTAATGGTTTCTATGTATTCACCGCCGCATTAACCGGTATTGCGGCGCACATTGGCGGCATGGTTCACGCTTACGGTAGTGGTCCTGCCTCCTACAGTATTCCCGACTCGGTGGCCAACAGCGTTCTGCCTGGCGGCACTATTCGTTTGCAGAACTGGTCAACCGCGAAACTGATCCTGGTCACCCAAGGTGCAGACAAGATGCAGGAAAGTCTCTCTGTACCGTCTTCTTCTGCCAGCCGTTCCATTCCCCCAGACACCTATGTAGACATCACCTTCATTGGCAACGGGAACTGGTTGCTGCTGGGGACTGGGGTGCTTGGTGCTACTGCCCCCTTTGCCTCATCGCTTGGTGGGACTGGTTTTCAAAAAATTGCGGGGGGATTAATTCTTCAATGGGGGGTGGCTGTTACTAATAGTGCTGGTAGGGCCTCTGTTACTTGGCCTATTGCCTTTCCTAATTTTTGCTCTATGGCAGTGGGAACTCATAGCGGTGGCGGCGGCGCGATTGTAATCGTTGACACCGGAAACGGCGGTTTGACGAGTACCGTCGGGAGTTTTGCACTTGCGAGTTCGGCGTTCGGCGCAGTGGGTGGCAGCGGGTTAAGTTTTTACTGGTTTGCACTTGGGAAGTAGTGGGGGGTTCTAATGGCTATGTTTTATTCAGTGTCGCGAAATACGTGCTATGGCGGAGACAGTCGTAATGATTACGATCTTGCAGGAAGTTGGCCGGAGGATGCTGTTGAGATTACGAATGAAACTTTCGAGAGAGTTGTTTTGCATCGTCCGCCTGACAAAGTGATTTCCCCGGGGGCGGATGGCCTACCAGAACTTGCAGATATGCCTGTCCCATCAGCGACCGACTTGGCCGCTTACGAAAGGTCATGGCGCAACAGTCAGTTGCTAGCAACCGACCCGCTGGTCGCTCGTCATCGCGACGAGCTAGAGGAAGTCTCGGAAACCACATTGACTCCCGCGCAGTACGCCGAACTTCAGGCGTACCGCAGAGCACTGCGCAACTGGCCGGAGGCGGGAGAGTTCCCGTTGATTGATCACCGTCCGCCGTCGCCTCTTTGGCTGATTGCCCAGCTCCAATAAACGCCCCGCACCGACGGGGCGTTTTCTTTTCCGCTGCACATAACGCGGCACATCCCTAACAGCCCCGCTCATGCGGGGCTTTTCGCTTCTGGAGATCCTGAAATGGCAGAACGCCAAACGTACACCGTGCTCCTCCCATTCCCCACCGGTGGTGGCCATTGGTCGAGTGTCGGCCAACAGCTTGAGCTGCTCGATGTGGAGGCCAACGCGCTGCGTAGCGCTGGCCGTCTCGAGCTAACCAGCGTCCTCGAGGCCGAGGCCACCCCAACCACCCCGGCCCAAACGGCCGCCACCAAGAAGGCTGAATAACCATGGCTGAGGTTTTGAACTTCGAGCACAACGGCATTACCGTCAATGCCACCGAATCCCCCGAGGCCATGGGTGGCCTCGGTGACAACGTCATCGGTCTGGTCGGCACCGCGCCGAAAGCGGATCCACTGATTCCGCGTAATACCCCGTTCCGCATCAACAGCTTCACCACCCAGGCGCTGCTCGATCCGACAGGTGCCGAGTCGGGCACGCTGTATCAGGCGGTTTACCAGATCCTGAAAGTGGTCAAGGTGCCGGTCTATGTGGTCATCGTCGAAGAGGGCGCGACCCCGGCCGACACCCTGAACAACGTGATCGGCGGCAACGAAGCGCTGACCGGTCGCAAGCTGGGCCTGGCCGCGCTGAGTGGTGTGCCTGAAGACCTGACCATCATCGGTGCGCCGGGCTTTACCGGCACCAAAGCGGTGGCCAGCGAGTTCGCCTCGTTCGGCAAGCGCATCAAGGCCCGTGTGGTACTCGATGGCAAGGACACTTCGGTCGCCGATCAGGTGACCTACAGCAAGGAACTGGGCGGTGCGGATCTCGGTTTCGACCGCTGCCTCGTCGTGCACAACATGCCCGCGGTTTACTCCAAAGCGGCGAAGAAAAACGTGTTCCTGGCGCCGTCGAGCCTGGCCATCGCCGCATTGGCCAAAGTCAAGCAATGGGAGAGCCCGGGCAATCAAGTGACCTACGCCGAGGACGTATCCCGGACCGTGGAATACAACATCCTCGACGCCTCGACCGAGGGCGATCTGCTCAACCGTTACGGCATCAGCTACTACGCACGGACCGTCCTCGGCGGGTTCTCGCTGTTGGGTAACCGCTCCATCACCGGCAAGTTCATCAGCTACGTGGGCCTGGAAGATGCGATCAGTCGCAAGCTGGTCAAAGCCGGTCAGAAGGCCATGGCCAAGAACCTGACCAAGTCGTTCATGGATCAGGAGGTCAAGCGTATCAACGACTGGCTGCAAACCCTGGTCGCCGACGAAACCATCCCCGGCGGTAGCGTGTACCTGCACCCGGAATTGAACAGCGTCGAGAAGTACAAAAACGGCACTTGGTTCATCGTCATCGACTACGGCCGCTACGCGCCGAACGAACACATGGTTTATCAACTCAACGCCCGCGATGAAATCATCGAGCAGTTCCTGGAGGATGTTCTCTAATGTTTACCAACCGCGTAAGACAGGCCATCGCGGCCACCCTGCAGGGCCTGCCGTTGTCGGCGACGGTGGAGGATTTCACTCCGCCGAAGATCGATTTCGACATGGAGCCGATGACCGGCGGGCGCTTTATCGCCGAGGAAATGGCCAAGAGCGGCAAAGTGCTCAATGCCACGTTGAACCTGCAAGGCACTGGCCCGGAAATCATGCTGGCGCTCGGTGTGAAACTGGGTGAAGACATCCTGTTGAATGTCCGCGAAGCCGGTCAGGACCAGGACGGTAACACCTGGTTCACCTACCACACCGTCGGCGGCAAGCTGAAATCCCTGGCCGAGGCCAAGCTGAAGATGGGCGACAAATCCATCACCACCCTCGAGCTGTCCTGCCGCACCTACAACCGCCTGGAAAACGGCATCCCGGTGATCGACATCGACGTGCGCACGCAGAAATTCGTGCTCAACGGCGTCGACATTCTCGGCGACGCCCGCCGCGCCGTGCTGCTGCCGTAAGCCTCGCAACATCCTCGATGCCTCTCAGTTAAAGCGGTAAACCTGTGGGAGCGAGCCTGCTCGCGATAGCGGTGTGTCAGACACATTGATTTTGAATGTACCGCCGCCATCGCGAGCAGGCTCACTCCCACAGAGTGCTTGCCAGACTTGAGATTTGTGTTAGCTGACCGGCATTGCGCAACACCTTCCCATGATTCACAAAGGAATTCATTTCATGTCCTGGATGCCTCCTAAACATGTCCTGTTGTCGCCGATCACCGGTGACGATCAGTCGCAGATCGAGCAGATCCAACTCAAACCGCTGTACTACGCCGCGCAGAAAGAGGCGTTAGCCCGCGCCGGCGATGATGAGGACGATCAGTTCTTCGAGTTGGCCAAATTGGCCACGGGGTTGTCGGTCAAGGAACTGGACCAGCTCAAACGCCCGGACTACGTGAGCATTGCGCAGTACGTGCATGAGATGTCGACGCGGCCGGCTTCGTACTTTCTGCAGCAGCCTACCGAGGCTGACGAAGCACCGGGCGTCGAACCGTCGGACGATCCCGATCAAGTGCAACTGCTGCAACCGCTCAATGTGGCGGGCCGCAGCATGACTTCGCTGACTCTGGAAATGCCGGTGCTGCGTGCGACCAAGGCGATGAAAAAACTGAAGACGGCCAAGGAGCGCGCCGAGTTCATCACCGCCCATTGCACCGGGCTGATGCTTCCCGACCTGGCCTCGCTGACCGTGCCCGACTGGACCCAGTTGCAGGTGCGCATCGACGATTTTTTAAACAAACCGGCGGACTTCTTTCGGAACGCGACATCGAAGTAATCCTCGATGTGGTGCCACTCATTTACCCGGTAAGTGAGGCGGAAATTCTGGAGTGGGACGCTGGCAAGGCATTACGCCGCTACGACATCGCGATCACTCGCCTTGGCGTGAAACAGGAGTAGAGCGGGATGGCGGACGATAGATATTCGCTCAAATACGCGGCCCTCGACGACAGTGGGTTGGCGTTCGGTAATACCAGCCTGACTACGGCAGTCACGAGCGTTGTGTCAGCACAAGGTACGGGCACGTCCGCCAGGGATCAGATGTCTGGCCTCGGTCTGGCGCTGGAAAACGTCGGGCTCAAGCTCGGTCTGCTGACGACGGCTATCGAGTCGTTGACCTTGAAACTTTCGTCGCAACGATTGTTGTCCCAAACGATGGGCGCCGGTGCCAGGAGTGAACCGGCCAGCGAGCAAAGGAGTGCGGGCAAGTCGGGTAGCAGTATCGAACCGCCGGACCTGCTCAAACCCGCGATAGCGATGGATTCGGCCATGGCCGATCTGAAGCAGGCAGCCCAATTTACCCCGCGCCAGAGCGAAGAGATGGCGCAGTCAACCCAGCACATCGCCAGCGCTCCGCTGGTGGCGGCCGGGGGGACCAAGGTGGTTGATTTGGTGAAGATTGAAAGTCTGGCTGCCAGGGCAGGAATCGTTAGCGATCTGCCCAATGCGTCGGACCGACAGTTAGAGCTGCAGCGCTTCGCCAGTGACGCCGGCGTGGCCGCGTCGGCGTTCAAAATGCCGGCCATGGATGTCGCCGAGATGATGGTCGGCTGGCGCACCTCCATGAAGCTCAACGGTGCTCAGGCCTTTGACCTTGCGGATGCAACCAACCATCTGGGCAAGATACCCAATGGTGCGAAAGCGGCCGACATCGGTGCCGTCTTGCAGCGTGACGGTGCAGCGGCTACGGCGGCAGGCCTGTCCCCTGCGCAAGCAGCAGCGTTGACGGCGGCATTGCTCAATACCGGTACGCAAAAGGCTGATGCCGGCGTAGCGCTAAAAAGCATCACCACGGTCATGGGCAAGGGTGATCAGTCCTCGGCATCTGAGCAAGCGGCCTGGAAGCAGCTGGGGCTGGAGCCGAAAGCGGTGGCGAGCGGCTTGCGTGACAAGGACGCAGCGCCTGGCACGGTGATGTCGGTGCTTGCGGCCTTGAACGCACAACCTGCCGAGAATCGCGCGACGCTTGCCTCCACGCTATTTGGCGATGGTGATAAGGCCGCGCTGAACATGGCGCAAAACCTTACCGATGTGAATGGAGCCTTCTGGCAGGTAAAAGACAAAGCCCAGTACGCCACGTCGGAGCTGGGTGACAAGGGCTCGGTGAGGCAAGACGCACTCGCACTGTCGAAAACCCGGCAAGGTCAGTGGAACGTCTTGAGTGCAAGCAATGATCGTCTGTCGGTGGCCACGGGTAATGCTCTGGCGCCCGTGACGGATAGTTCGCTCCACTCGCTTGGTTCGCTGGTGGACGGCTTGAGTGAATTGGCTGAAGCCTCCCCGAAAACCACCGCTGCAATTGTGCTGGTTGCAGCGGCAATCAAACCGCTGGTGGGGGCGCTGTTCAAAGCCATAGCGGATGAGCTGACCAATCGGATGGCCAAGCGAGTGTTGGGTGGGGTGGCCGCACGGCTCCCTGATCGATTGGGTGAGGCGATTTCCGACGATTTCAGAAACAAAGGTCGGACGGACAAACCGAATGCCAGCGAGACAAACAGGAGTCCAGAATCCAGAAATGGCCCGTCTGTACGTGTGAGTCCGCGAGGCTCGCGTGCGAGCACTCCTCGCTGGGGCGGCGTGACGGCCTCGATGCGTTCGATACCCCGCAAGCTTCCCGGCCCATTGAAAGGAGTCGGTGCCGTCGCTGATGTGGCCGAGGGGCTGCTTGTCGGCAACACCCGGATGGTGGGAGCAGGCCTGGGGGCTGCAGGTGGTGGCTGGGCGGGAGCTTCGGCCGGTGCGGCCGCGGGTGCCGCTTTGGGCAGTGTCGTTCCGCTGCTGGGTACAGCCATCGGTGGGCTTCTTGGCGGGCTGGTAGGCGGCTGGATGGGCAGTGAGTCAGGTGCCTGGCTGGGTGAAAAACTCGCAGCGCCTGCCGACAAACTCGCCGCTCCGGAACAGGTCAGCAAAGACCTGACCAACGCCCAGACGAGCAATCAGCAGAACACGGTTAACGCGAACATCTACATCAATGGTCAGGATCAGGCCAGCGCCACTCAACTGGCGAACCTGGTGGTGCAACAGATTTCCGGCCAATTCGGGCTAATGACCATGCCCAACTCACTCGCCATGCGAAGTGACGCGGCCCTGACTGATGGAGGTACGTGATGCGTCAGCAAATGGTGTTGGGCAGTTTTATTTTCGGCCTGTCCAGAAACTTCGCTTACCACAGTCTGGTGCGCACGTCGGACGGCGGCTGGAAGAGCATCGACATCCTCACCAGTAAACCCAAATCCAGTCAGATCGGCCAAGGCCTGCAAGGGCTGACGATAACGGGCAAGTCGATGTACGCGACCGCCATGGATCGGCTCGATGAGCTGCGTGCATTGCAGGCGCTGCGCATCCCTGTGCCGTTGGTTGACGGCATCGGCCGCAACTGGGGCCTGTGGCAGATCAGCAAGGTATCGGAGACCCAGAGTGACGTCATTGATGACGGCACCGCGATGGTGGTTGGCTGGGTGATCGAATTGACGGAGTTCGCCAATGCGTAGGGTTCGAAGTATTGCCGGTGACTCGGTAAATCTGTTGCTCTACCGCGAGCTCAATCGTTGCGACGATGCAGCCGAAGAGGCGCTGTGGCGCCTCAATCCGACGCTGGCCGAACCGGGCCCGGTATTGCCTGCGGGTGTCTGGGTGGTTCTGCCGGAGCTTGAATCAAAACCCGCTGCGATCGTACCGATAATGGCCTGGGATTAAGGAGGCACCATGGCCCTGGGTTTCACGCCAGCAGTAGAGATTTACGGGGCGAATGCGGCCCTGATCAACGAGCGTTTGATCAACTGGACGCATATCGATGCCGCCGGTATCGAGTCCGATCAGCTGACGCTGACCCTCGATCTGGAAGGACTTGAAGGGCTGCCGAGTCTGGGTGGAAAAATCGGCCTGCGGGTCGGTTATCTGGAGTCGGGATTGGTGGATAAAGGCGAGTTCGTCATTACCCGGCGCACGCCGACCCTGTTTCCCTTGCGGCTGACGCTGGTGGCCACGGCGGCGCCGTTCAGTGCTGCGGATCAGACCGGGTTTAAGCAGCGCCGCTCGGCCAGCCACGGTCCGACAACGCTGGGGGCGCTGTTTCGTCAGTTGACCTCCAAGCACGGTTTTTCCCCGCGTGTCGCCCCCGAACTGGCGTCGATCAAGATCGAACACATCGACCAGTCCAACGAGACCGACATGGGCTTTCTGACCCGACTTGCCTACCTGCACGACGCCGTCGCCAAACCGGTCAACGAGCTGTATGTGCTGGCGCGGCGTGGTCAGGCGAAATCGTTATCGGGCAAAGTTCTGCCGGACATAAAACTGTCAGTGACGACCAACAATCGTCCCGGCGATAACGCCTTTATCTCCGCCACCCTGGATGAAACCGCCCGGGCGAAATACCAGGGCTGCAAAACCAGCTGGTGGGACGCGGCGGCGGGCAAAGTGCGCGTCGAGGAGAGCGGCATCGCGCCGTTCAAGACTGTTCGTCAGCGCTACCAGAGCGCCGACGATGCCCGGGCCGCCGCTGAAGGCGAGGTGCGCCGGATGATGCGCGAAGCGCTCAAAGTGAAAATCGGCTGCCCCGGAAATCCGGGCCTGGCCGCCGAAGGGATCGTGCTGCTGGACCCCACCTGGCCGGACTTCATGCGCGGTCGCTGGTCGATTGACAAGGTCACCGCCAGCGGCGATCGCCAGAACAGCTATCGCTGCATGATCGAGGCGACTTGCCTGGACGCCAAGGCATAACCCCCCCCTTGTGGGAGCGAGCTTGCTCGCGAAAGCGATTTCATACTCAACGTTGATGTTGTTGGTTACTCCGCTATCGCGAGCAAGCTCGCTCCCACAGTTAACTCAACTTGACTGGCTGGCATTGAGGTATGCCCGAATGCGATCGGGTGGTTGCCGCCTGGGCCTCAATCGCACCTTTCATTCAATTCTGGAGCGCCTCCAATGAAGATCTCTCCGATCCTCACGCAACTGCGTGAGCAATGCCCCAGCTTTGCCAACCGTATCGCTGCCGGTATTGATCTCCAATCACTGCAAACCAACACACCGCTGCAAACCCCTTGCGCCTACGTCGTCCCCATTGCCGATCTGGCGAGCAAGAGCGTGGCGCAAAACCTGTTGCTGCAACCGATCCGCGACCGTTTCGAAGTGACCCTGGTGCTCGACACCACGGACGCTACAAAAGCGCTGGATCTGTTGCACGACTTGCGCGCCGAACTCTGGCGGGCACTGGTGGGTTTCAAGCCCGGTAGCGTCTACGACGCCATCGCCTACGACGGCGGCGAACTGGTGTCCATCAATAGCAGCCGCGTGCTGTATCGCCTGCGCTTTTTTACCGAGTTTCAGCTTGGCCGCAATCTGCCAGGTCAGCCTGCGGAAACCTGGCACGAGCGTGAACTGGACGGCTTGTCGTCCTTTACCGGGGTGACCGTGCGGGTCGATGCGATCGACCCGGCGGACCCCAACCTGAAACGTCCGGGGCCTGACGGGCGCCTGGAACTGACTTTCTCTGGAGATGTAAAGCAATGAGCAAACGCATCACTGTGCTGCCGGCCGAAGGCCGTGCCGTGCCCGACCCGGAAGCGGGCGATCTGTTGCCTCTCGAAGGCCGTGAAGTGCCGGACAACGCCTGGTGGCGTCGACGTTTGGCCGATGGCGATATCACTACCAAAGCCGTGGAAGCGGCAACACTACAGGGAGCCAAATAATGGCGATCGGATTCAGCAACATTCCCGCGGACATTCGTGTTCCGCTGTTCTACGCCGAGATGGACAATTCGGCAGCCAATAGCGCGTCGTCGGCCATGCGCCGGTTGATCGTCGCTCAGGTCAACGACAACGTTGCCGGCGCCGATGTCGGCAAACTGGTGCTGGTGTCCAGCGTGGCGCTGGCCAAAAGCATCGGCGGCCAAGGCTCGATGCTGGCCTCGATGTACGAAACCTGGCGCAAGACCGATCCGGTCGGAGAAATCTGGTGCCTGCCGGTGCACAACACGGTGGGCAGCATTGCCAAAGGCGTGCTGACCCTGACCGGCACCGCAACAGAAAGCGGTGTGCTCAACCTGTACGTCGGTGGCGTGCGTGTTCAAGCGGCCGTGGTCAACGCTGCAACTGCGGCTCAGGCCGCAACGGCACTGGCCTTGAAAATCAACGCCAGCGCCGATCTGCCGGTTACCGCCGCTGCGGTAGAAGGCGTGATCACCCTGACCGCCAAATGGACCGGTGACAGTGCCAACGACATCAGCCTGCAGTTCAATCGCCTGGGCAAGAGCAATGGCGAAGACACTCCGGCAGGTCTGACCACTGCTATCACCGCAATGGCCGGTGGCGCTGGCGTGCCGGATCAGGTGGCGGCCGTGGCTGCACTGGGTGATGAGCCGTTCGAGTTCATCTGCATGCCGTGGACTGACACTGCGACCCTCAATACCTGGCAAGCCGTCATGGATGACAGCGTCGGTCGTTGGTCGTGGGCCAAGCAATTGTTCGGTCACGTCTACACCGCCAAACGCGGTACCGTTGGTACCTTGGTCGCCGCCGGTCAAACCCGCAACGACCAGCACGTGACCATTCAGGCGCTGGAGTTGGGTGTCCCTCAACCGTTCTGGGTTCAGGCTGCCGCACTGGCTGCGCGCACTTCGGTGTTCATCTCTGCCGACGCCAGTCGTCCGACCCAAAGCGGCAGCCTGCCGGGCGTCGAGCCGGCTCCGGCCAGTGAGCGTTTCACCTTGACCGAGCGCCAGTCGCTGCTCAACTACGGCATCGCTACCGCGTACTACGAGGGCGGCTACGTGCGCATTCAGCGGGCGATCACCACCTATCAGAAAAACGCTTACGGTCAGGCGGACAACTCCTACCTGGACAGTGAAACCATGCACCAGTCGGCATTCATCGTGCGTCGCCTGCAAAGCGTGATCACCAGCAAGTACGGTCGCCACAAACTGGCCGCCGACGGCACCCGTTTCGGCGCCGGCCAGCCGATCGTTACCCCGAGCACCATTCGCGGTGAACTGATCGCCCAGTACGCCAAGCTCGAACTGGAAGGCCACGTGGAGAATGCCGAGCTGTTCGCCGAGCACCTGATCGTCGAGCGCGACAGCCAGGACCCGAGCCGCGTCAACGTGCTGTTCCCGCCGGATTACATCAACGGCCTGCGTGTGTTCGCACTGCTTAACCAATTCCGTTTGCAGTACGACAACGCGGCTTGAATGCCGCGTTTCACTGTATGAGTTCAGCCCACCTCGAGTGGGCTTTTTATTGAAGGGAGAAACACCATGGGTCAACTGATTGCGGGCACCTGCTACGTCAAAGTGGACGGCGCTCAACTGACCATCAACGGTGGCTGCGAAGCGCCGCTGATGTCCACCAAGCGCGAAACACTGGTGCCGGGTTTCTACAAGGAAACCGACATCACTCCATCGTTCAAGGTTACGGCGCTGCATACCCCGGACTTCCCGCTCAAGCAACTGATCGCCGGCACCGACATGACCGTCACCTGCGAATTCAGCAACGGCAAAGTCTTCGTGCTGGCCGGTGCCTACCTGATCGATGCGCCGATCTCCAAGGGCGATGACGCGTCCATCGCGTTGGTCTTCGAAGGCGTGAAGGGGACCTGGCAATGACTCAAGCCGTGAAGCTGCAAGTGGCCATCGAGGCCCACGGCGAGCCGCTGACCGAACTGACCCTGCGCCGTCCGACGGTGCAGGAAGTGCGGGCGATCAAGGCGCTGCCGTACAAGATCGACAAGAGTGAAGAAGTCAGCCTGGACATGGACGTCGCGGCCAAATACATCGCGGTTTGCGCCGGCATCCCGCCGTCGTCGGTCAACCAGTTGGACCTGGCTGACCTCAACGCGCTGAGCTGGGCTGTCGCGAGTTTTTTCATGAGTGCGGCATCGGCGCCATCACCGACCTGATCGCTGTCGCCTATGACCTGGCCTGGTTCTGGAAGGTTGACCCCGAACAGATGATGGCCAGGCCACTGGACGTGCTCCGCGAGTCACTGGAGCACGCGCAACGAATCAATGCGATGCAGCAGGTGCAGTGATGGCAGAGACAGAAAAAATTGAGAAAAAAGCGATCTTGCTGACAGGCATCGATGAACTTTCACCCAAGCTCAAGGACCTTCGGGCGAAAGTCGATGGCTTCAAAAACAACCTTGAGCAGGCCGGCATGGGCAAGCTGGATATCAGCGGCTTGTTCAAGGGCGGCAGCGTGGTCACGCCCTTCGTCGAAGGTATCAAGTCGGCGGCAGCGTTTCAGGGCAAATTGGCCGAGGTCGGTGAGACGGCAAAAAGCGTCGATATGCCGAGCGTGCCCAAAAGTGCTGCGCAAAACCTGAACGTTTTCAGCGCGTCGATGGACAAGGTGTCGGTCGCGGTTGACGCGGCATTGCTGCCGGCGGTCAGCGCGGTGGTGGTTGGTCTTGAACCGTTGCTCAATGGCGTCGGGACGTTGCTCAACGACAACCCGGAGCTGGTCCAGGGCATTGCCGCGGGTGCTATTGCGTTCTCGGCGATTCAAACCGCGGTCACCGCCACCACGCAAGCGCTTGACCTGATGAGCACGGTGCTCAAGACCAGTCCGCTGATGTTGATTGCCATGGGTATTGCGTTGGTGGCCGGGGTGATCGTTGCGAACTGGAAGCCGATCTCGGGGTTTTTCGCCGGGCTCTGGCAAGAGATTGCGCCAGTGGTGATGCCGATGGTCGAGTTCTTCAAGACGATGTTCGCCTTCACGCCGCTGGGGATGATCATCAACAACTGGGGGCCGATCAGTCAGGTGTTCGCGGCGATCTGGGACGTTATCAAAGCAGTGGCTTCGCTGCTGTTCGATGCGTTCAAAGTGATTTTCAGCTGGACGCCGCTGGGGATGATCATTGCCAACTGGAGCCCGATCAGCGGGTTCTTCAGTTCGCTTTGGCAAGGGATCAAATCCGTTGCTGCGCCGGTTATCGACTTTTTCAAGACGCTGTTTTCCTGGTCCCCGATGGGGGTGGTCGTTAACAACTGGCAACCGCTGATTGGATTATTTTCAGCGATCTGGGATTTGCTTCGGGCACTGTCCGTGCCACTGCTCGACTTTTTCAAAGGGATGTTCGACTGGTCGCCGATGGAAATGGTCAACACGGCCTGGGGACCACTGGGTGGATTCTTCTCTGGCTTGTGGGACTCGCTGACCAGTGTCACGGCCCCGGTCGGGGAACTGTTCAAAACGCTGTTCGACTGGTCACCGATGGAGATGATTACCGAGCACTGGACGCCGATCATCGCGTGGTTCAGTGGGCTGTGGGAAAAACTCAAGGCGATTATCGAGCCGATCAAGGACATGTTCGGCGGCAGTTTCAGTGGCTTCATTGCGAAGATCACCGGCAAGGTTGAAGGCTTGACCGCGGCGCAACAGAAAACCAACGCCGAGGGCAAAGGTGAACTGGCGCCAGCGTTTTTCGGTGCCAGTAACGATCAATCGTCGCTGCCGAGCGATTTGCCCAAAGGCTCCAACGCCCTGGTGCAACAAAGCGCTGCCAACAACCGTGCGCAACTGGAAGGCGGCCTGACGGTGCGCTTTGAAAATGCACCGGCCGGCATGCGTACCGATCCGCCGCAAACCAACCAACCGGGTCTGGCCCTGACGTCACAGATCGGCTATCGCTCACTTTCTCTCGGAGGTTCCAATGAGTTGGCGTGATCGTTTGTTGCCGGCGTCGTTTCGCGGCGTCGGATTCTGGGTCGATCAGGCGAAAACTCCGGTCGGCCAGAAAGGTCAGTTGCATGAGTATCCCCAGCGTGACCAACCGTTCTTCGAAGGCCTTGGCCAGCAGGCGAAGATCCACGACCTGACGGCCTTTATCGTCGGGCCGGATTGCCTGGAGCAGCGTGACAAACTGCTCAAGGCACTGGAGGAGGGCGCGGGTGAACTGGTTCATCCGTGGCTGGGGCGGATGCAGGTCAAGGTCGGTGAGTGCGAAATGACCCAGACCCGCCAGGACGGCGGGCTGGTGACGTTTGCCCTGAAGTTCTACCCCGACCAGCCGCTGCAGTTCCCCACCGCTCAGGTCAACACTCGCGAGCAATTGCTGGTGTCGGCTGACAGCTTGTTGGGATCGATGGTGCGGCGCTTCGAAGACGCCATGAGCGTCATCAAGGCGGCGCGGATCGGCATCAAAGAGCTGCGCGATAGCCTCAAGGAGGTCTACGAGGTTATCGAGCACGAGTTCAAGGAGCTGATCGAGACCTACAAGGAGCTCAGTTCGCTGGTCAAGGCCATCAAGGAATTGCCCCGCGAAGTGAGCGCTGAGTTCAAGGGTTTGCTCGGCGACATCAAGGAGCTCGGGGACTTTGCGCGTGAGGGTTACCGTGGCGTGCTCGCCAACGCCTCACAGCAGGTCGAAGCCGTGAAAAAGATCGACGCCCCCAAGCTCACTACCGGCAAGGACACGGTGGCGGCGGCTCAGGCCATGGCCAATCTGGTGCAGGACGCGTTGTTGGTGAAACTCGGCTATCAGGTGGCGTTGATGCCAGTGGCCACCCCAGTGGTCAAATTGAACTCGACGCCGTCCCTCGCCCAGCAAGCCGTACAACCGGTGCGGCGGGTAGACGTGCCGGTGGCCGACGATGTGCTGGCCTTGCGTGAGGCGCTCAACGAAGCGATCTGGCAAGCCGCCCTCAAGGCAGACGCTGTGCATTATCAAGCGCTCAATGCGTTGCGCCAGCAACTGTTCGGGCATCTGACGGCCGTGGCGTCGTCCGGTGTGCGGTTGATTACCCTGTCTCCCAATCAGAGCATGCCGGCATTGGTGCTCACCTATCAGTACCTGGGGGATGCCACTCGGGTGGGTGAAGTGACACAGCGCAACGGTGTGATTCACTTTGGATTCCTGCCCCCGGGCGACCTGAAAATCGCCCAGGAGTAAGCCATGACCGAACTTGCAAATGCCGTCAGCCTGACTGTTGACGGTCTGGATTATGGCGGCTGGAAAAGCGTTGAAATCAGTGCGGACCTGGAGCGTCAGTTCCGCACCTTCACACTCAACATCACCTGGCAATGGCCGGGGCAAACCCTGGCGGTGCCGATCAAACCCGGTTCGCGTTGTCAGGTACGGATCGGTTGCGATCTGGTGCTCACCGGTCACGTCTACAAGGCACCGATCAGTTACGACGGCAAGCAGATCAGCCTGAGTATCGCGGGCAGTTCGCTGACCCAGGACCTGGTGGATTGCGCGGCGATCAACCGTCCGAGCCAATGGCAGGAACAAAGCGTGCTGAGCATCGTCCAGGCCCTGGCATCGCCTTATGGCGTGGGTGTGGTCAGCGAGATTCCACAAACCGCCAAGCTGAACAAACACAGCATCGTTCCGGGAGAAACGGTGTTTCAGTCCATCGACCGTTTGCTGACGCTGTACCGGGTGTTCTCCACCGACGATGCCGAAGGCCGGGTGCTGTTGGCGAAACCGGGCAGCGGCGGGCGCGCCAGCGATGTGCTGGAACTGGGCAAAAACATCCTCTCGGCCAACGCGCCGATGGATTTCAGCCAGGTGTTTTCCGAATACCGGGTGATCGGTCAGCACAAGGGCAGCGACACCAAAAGCGGTAGCGCCGTGAGCGAGGTGTCGGGTGTGGCAACCGACGCCACGGCCCAACGCAAGCGGGTCACGGTGATCAGCGAAAGCGCTCAACTGACGCCAGAGCTGGCGCAGCAACGCGCCGACTGGGAAAGCGCCACCCGCACCGACAAGGCGTTGACGACGACCTACCGCGTGCAAGGCTGGCGGCAATCCAACGGTGATTTGTGGCGGCACAACACGCTGGTACGGGTGATCGACAAGGTGCTGGGGTTTGATCAGGACATGCTGATCTCGAAGGTCACTTACTCGCTCTCTGAGCAGGGCTCCATTACCACCTTGCAAGTGGCGCCGCCGCATACCTTTGATGCCAACCCGGTGCCACCCAAGAAGTCTTGAGGTTGACGCTGAACCTGTGGGAGCGGGCTTGCTCGCGAAAGCGTCTTGCCTGACACACCGCGTCGTCCCATTCGCAGGCAAGCCAGCTCCCACAAAAAAGCGCGCTCGCCATTCAAGGAAAACCCAATGAGCCTACTGACACGCCTCTTGGCGCGCGGCACTGTCGTGCTCGCCAATTCGGCTACCAAACTGCAATCGCTGCAAATGCGCCTGACCGCTGGCGAAGTGAACGACGACATGGAGCACTTCGAACCCTACGGTTTCACCAGCAACCCGCTGGCCGGTGCCGAGGGTATCGCGACCTTTCTCGGCGGGGATCGCTCTCACGCCGTGGTACTGGTGGTCGCCGACCGCCGCTATCGCCTCAAGGCACTCGCCCCCGGTGAAGTGGCGATCTACACCGACGAAGGTGACAAGGTCCACTTCAAGCGTGGACGGATCATCGACATCGAAACCGGCACGCTGAATATCCGCGCCAGCACCGCTGTGAACATCGACACGCCGACCCTGACCCAGACCGGCAAGATCGTCTCTCAGGGCGACCAGATCGCCGGCGGTATCAGCCAGATCAAACACGTGCACCCAGGCGTCCAGCCGGGCAACGGCCAGACCGCTGCCCCCGCAGGAGGTCAGTGATGTTTATCAGTCGTGACCTCAAATCCGCGCTGACTCGTTCGGTACTGATCAGCCTCTTCACCTGGCGCCGCGCCGCCGACGATGACTTCCTCGATGACGAGGAGCGCTTCGGCTGGTGGGGCGACAGTTTTCCCACGGTGGCCGACGACCGCATTGGCTCGCGGTTGTGGTTGCTGCGCCGGGTCAAGCTGACCCGGCAGACCCAGCTCGACGCCGAATTTTATGCCCGCGAAGCTCTGCAATGGCTGATCGACGACGGCCATTGCAGCGCCATCGAGATCCTCAGCGAACGCCTCGACGACCAGCGCTTGAACCTGCGCACGGTACTGACGCTGGCCGACGGTGAGCGTCTGGACATCAACCCTGAACACAGTTGGCAGGTGACCTATGCCGTTTGAAACGCCTTCGCTGCCGGTGCTGATTTCGCGCACCCAAAGCGACCTGGCCAGCGATTCGCTGCGCCAGTCCGATGCGCAAGTTCTGGCCCGAACCCTCGGTGGTGCAGCCTTTGGCCTGTATGGCTATCTGGACTGGATCGCCGAGCAGATTCTGCCGGACAAGGCCGATGAACCGACCCTGGAACGCATCGCCGCGCTACGCCTCAACCAGCCGCGTAAAGCGGCGCAATCAGCTCGCGGAGCCGTCAGCTTCAGCGCCACGGCGGGCGCGGTGCTGGATGTCGATACTCTGCTGCAATCGAGCGACGGTCGCACCTACAAAGTGACCGCTGCGCTCACCACCGGCAATGGCCTCAACAGCACCACCATCGCCGCGCTGGACGCCGGATCTCTCGGCAATGCCGACGCGGGCATGACGCTGATTCCGGTGCAACCGATCCAAGGTATTGGCGGAGTCTTCAGCGTGCTGGCGCCGGGGTTGACCGGCGGCATTGCCCGCGAAAGCGTCGAATCGCTGCGCTCGCGGGTGATTCGCTCGTACCGGATTATCCCTCACGGTGGTTCGGCACAAGACTATGAAACCTGGGCGCTGGAGTGCCCGGGAATCACCCGCGCCTGGTGTCGTGGCAGCTATCTGGGGCCAGGCACGGTCGGTTTGTTCGTCATGCGTGACGACGATCCGCAACCGGTTCCGGACGCGACGCAACTGGCGTTGGTCCAGGCCTACATCGAGCCGTTGCGCCCGGTCACCGCCGAGCTGCATGTGCTGGCGCCGGTGCAGTTGCCGGTGACCTACAGTCTGCGCCTGACCCCCGACACCAGCGCCGTGCGCGCCGCCGTCGAAGCGCAGTTGCGTGACTTGCACAACCGCGAGGCCGGGCTCGGTGAAACCTTGCTGCTGACTCACATCGCCGAAGCCATCAGCAGTGCCACCGGCGAGAGCGATCACAAACTGGTCACGCCAGCCGCCGACATTACCGCCGCGAGCAATCAGCTGCTGACGTTCGGAGGCTGCGTATGGCTGCAATAAGAACCGCCGAGCAATACCAGGCCCAACTGCGCAGCCTGCTGCCCAGTGGTCCGGCCTGGGACCCGGAGCGAGTGCCGGAGCTGGAACACGTCCTGGAAGACGTCTCCCAGGAACTGGCCCGCCTCGACGCCCGCGCCGCCGACCTGCTCAACGAAATGGACCCGGCCGGCGTCAGCGAACTGGTGCCCGACTGGGAACGGGTGATGAACCTGCCCGACCCGTGCCTGGGACTGACCCCGCTGTTCGACGACCGCCGCCTCGCTGTACGCCGGCGACTGCTTGCAGTTGGCAGCCAAGCCGTTAGCTATTACATCGAAATCGCCCGCACCCAGGGCTACCCGAACGCCACCATCACCGAACTCGAAGCCCCGCGCATGGGCCGCTCGCGTTTCGGTGTGGCGCACTTCGGTACCTGGCAGGCGCAGTTCATGTGGACCCTCAACACCGGTGGCCGCTTGCTGCTGGGCCGGCGATTCGGCGCCAGCTACTGGGGCGAACGTTTCGGCATGAACCCGGGCTCCGCGCTGGAGTGCCTGATACATCGCAGCGCACCGGCGCATACGTTGGTGCACATTAATTATGACTAGGGGATAGGAAATGGATTATCCGAAGAGTGTGCCCAGCGCCGGCCTGGTGAATGGCAAGTTTGTAGATGAAAACCCGTTGACCGGGACGCCGGGGTCGCTGATTCCGGCGGCGTGGGGAAATGGGGTGACGAGTGAAATTCTTGAAGTGATCACCGCCGCGGGCCTGACGCCCAGTGAGTCCAACCTTGCTCAGCTCTTGAGCGCCATTCGCAGTATCAGTCGTTCGACTGCCGGCCTAGGGATTCAGCGATTCACTTCAAGCGGTAGTTTCACTGTGCCGGCCGGTGTGACGACTATCTGGCTCAGTGGATGTGCCGGTGGTGGCGGTGGCGGCTCGTGCCCAGCAGGACCCAATGGGACGGCCTCTGGTGGCAGTGGCGGCGGTGCGGGGCAGCCTGCAATTAAAGTCCCTGTCGTTGTTAGTCCCGGGCAAGTGATACCTGTCTCAATAGGTGCGGCAGGTGTTGGAGGGGTCAATGGAGTGACTGTCTCCACGGGAGGGGGCAATACCCTTGTTGGAGCCGGAGGTGCGTTGCTGGTGCTGACGGGAGGCAGTGCCGGGAATTCAGGTTTGAACATTGCGGCAGGACTCGTAGCAGGGCCAAGAGGCGGCGAGGGTTTTCCTGCCGGCGGAGACGCAACCGATGTTGCAGCCAATATGGCGACGGGCTTGGCAGGGACTGGTGCAAGCGGCCCCTTTGGCACTGGCGGTAGCGCCTCCCGATATGGAACAGGGGGAGGGTACCCAGGGAAAGATGCGTATGGCTTTGGCTCTGGAGGTAGCGGCGGCGGAGGCTGGTACATATCAGGTGGTACAGCATCTACAGGGGGGCGTGGCGCCCCGGGCCTCATGATCATTGAGTGGTGAGAGTATGACCAAGCAAGTTCTTTACTGCCTTGCGTCTGGCGCAGTCATCGAGTGGCAGGACACTGAACTATTTGCCTATGCAACTCCTCCTGTTGCTGCGGGTGTTTTGCAGGTTACTGCTGAGCAATGGAAGCAGAAGCATGTTCTGGGCCGTGTAGCTGAGGGTGAATTGACGAAAGTCGAACCGCCTCGACCTTCGTCAGCGCACAGCTGGGATGGCTCTGAATGGGTGCTGGACCCCGCCAAAGTGACAACGGTAGAGCGTCAGGAAACAGAAAACCTTTGCTCCCAAGTGGACGCGGCGGCCGACAGCGCCCGTAAGGCTCTGACCGGTGATCCGCTGCGCGCTATGGAATATGCGAGCGCTGCCAACGAGGCGCTGGCCTTCAAGGATGCGGGTTATCCCAAAAAAGCTGTCCCGCTGTCTGTGAGCGCGTGGGCCGTCAAAGGCCGAACGGCCCAAGAGGCAGCTGACGACATTCTTGGTAAGTCTGCCGGGTTCAATAACAGCTTGTTGGCCGTGCGCACCCTGCGCCTGAAAGCCAAGGAGCAGATCCGGGCGCAAGTCGCCAAGGGCAAGACAGAACGGGCCAAAGAAGTGTGCGATGCCGCCATTCTGGCCCTGCATAACGTCGTGAGCGATCTGTCGCAGTAGAGCGCAGCGGGTTAGCCCCGGCTCACGATAAGCATGAGTCTCTTGAAAGACATGTCTGACGCCCACTAACCCAGTGGGCGTTTTTGTTTTCGTTGAAATATTCCGGTCAAACAAGGCAGGAGGATAAACACTATGGACTATCCAAAAAATACACCCGGCGTAGGGCTGGTGAATGGCAAGTTTGTCGATGAAAACCCGGTGGCTGGTACACCGGGTTCGTTGATTCCGGCAAGTTGGGGTAACGCGGTAACACAGGAGATTGTGAGTGCGATCAGCGCGGCGGGAATGGTGCCAGCAGAAAATCAAACCAATCAGCTGACATTGGCTATCAAGGAACTGGCAAAACTTGATCCACAGCAGCGTTTCCCGGTTCAGGTTTATCGCAAGAATCTTCTGATCAACGGGAATTTTGATGTCTGGCAGCGTGGTGTTACCAACCTTGCTCCCAATACGGGTGCCTTTATTGCTGACCGCTTTCGTTGTGATTGGAATGGTAACGCAGGTATCAATATTTCCCGGCAGAACTTTGTATTAGGCCAGACGGAAGTTCCCAATGAACCTCGGTATTTCCTGCGCTGGCAGCAAATTACCGCGGGTGCTGGCGCCAATATACACAAGATTTCACAGACTATTGAATCGGTCAGAACCTTGGCAGGGAAGTTGGCAACAGTAACGTTCTGGGCAAAAGCGGATTCCGCACGTCAGGTAACTGTAACGTTAGCGCAGTTTTTTGGCGGTGGCTCGGAACCTATTGTGACGACTGTAGGGAGCTTTCAATTAACCAGTTCCTGGGCTCGATTCAGTGCGACTGTTCAGGTTCCTTCCATTGCTGGCAAGACGCTGGGGGGGACCGGTAATGATTGTCTCAGGCTAGCGTTCGACCTCCCATTGAATGTTTTGCAGACCATCGACCTGGCTCAGGTCCAACTCGAAGAAGGACCAGTGTCCACGCCCTTTGAGTTTCGTACTCCGGCAGATGAATTGATGCTTTGTCAGCGTTATTACGAAAAAACCTTCAACCAGGATATTCAGCCGGGAGACGCCACAGGTTCGATCGCCGGATCTCTTATCTCGATAGTCAAAGTGGGTCAGTCCGGCTTTACCTCCCAGCCGTTAGCGCAGTGGTCCTTCAAGGTTGAAAAAAGAGCAACTCCAAGCATTAGCCTATACAGACCCATGTTGAACGGAACACTGGGTCAATGGCGATCGGGGAGCGATCTGATTTCATCCGTCAATGCTCGGCCCTATGCAGTGTCTACGCGAGGCGCCTGGGTGGATAACTCCGATGTGGCAGTCGTCCCCCAGACTTATTACATCCACGCTACGGCTGATGCTGAACTTTAGGAGTGACGCAAGATGCGCTATCAATTAATGACGAGCGGAGTTCTTCGTCTCGCTGACTCGGTTTTTATTCCCGAAGATCCAGCCAATCGTGACTGGATTACCTACCAGGAGTGGCTGAGTCACGGCGGCGAATCACTCCCGATGAACTCTACTCTTGGACAAGATGGGGCTGAACGCGCCTGGCGTGATTCCGAACTGTTTCAAACCGACGGTTTGGTTGCAAGGCATCGTGACGAGCTGGAAACGGGGGTTGCAACGACGTTATCCGCCGCAGAGTACGAAAGCCTGCAAACCTATCGCCGTGACTTGCGCAATTGGCCGGCTACCGAAGCGTTTCCCGAACTGACAGGGCGGCCGGTGTTGCTTGCCCCAATCAGCGTTGCGGCTGCTCCGGTTAGAAAAACACGGGTCAGAAAATCTGTGACACCGGTAGACGCCTCCATCACTCAATAGAAAATGTATCAGGAGTGGAACATTGGACTATCCAAAGAGTGTGCCCGGCATTGGGCTGGTGAATGGCAAGTTTGTTGATGAAAACCCCGTGGCTGGTACTCCGGGTTCGTTGATTCCCGCGACATGGGGTAACAGTGTTACCCAGGAACTGCTGGCGGTTATTACGAGTGTCGGTTTGGCACCGTCTGAAGCAGACAACGGCCAGTTGCTCAAGGCATTGCAAGTAATCATGGCGAAGGCGAGTCCGATGCTTTCGTTGGTGAAAACCGTGGCCGTCTCTCAAGTATTGGCTCCCGATGAACTGGGGCTTGTGTTGGCCAATGGCGGAGCGAATGCGGTCACCCTCACACTGCCTGCTGCCAATACAGCGCTGGGTGTTCGTGATGTGATCGTGCGTCGAGTGGATAACAGCGGCAACCGGTTGGTTGTTCAATGTTCGGGTACAGATACCCTCAAAGTTCACACGCATCTTCGTACTAACGGTTATCCGTTTCTGGTGTTGATGGGCGCGGGAGACTGGTGGCATTTGCGTAGTGATGGCGCCGGTAGCTGGTGGCCTGTAGGGCGGTTTGATGGGACCCCGCTTGGGCGGCCTGTCTTTGAAACGACCGTGGCATTGATGCCGGGCGGTTACGGTGCCCTGAATGGATCAATCCTTAATCGCGCTGAGTGGCCTTGGCTGTGGGATCACGCGCAGCAGTCGGGAATGTTGCGCCCAGAAACCGATCGCGGAGGTGCATGGACGCCGGGGGATGGTTCCACGACTTTTCGCGCTCCCGAAGCGCGTGGTGAGTTTCTTCGGATATGGGCTGAGGATTATTCCGTCGATACCGGACGTGTACCAGGTACGTGGCAAAAGGGGTCATTGGTGCACGGCGATAATGGCTATGCAGATAACATCATTTTTGCCACAGATATGATCGGTCAAAGAAAGTTATTGGGTTTTGATGTGGGTTCTTTGGGTGACTATGTTGGGTCGGTTGTTAAGTACATCACACCCAATACTCAAATTTTGCAGCTCACTGATTCTGAATTGATGAATCACAGTGGTGTGGCTCGTCCGCGAAATATTGCTTACCCCGGCCGTATCAAACTCATTTGAGGTTTAAATGCGAAATTATTTAATCAATGACGTCCGCCAATTGGTTGGGCCAATTACGTTTCCTGTCGTCCCGGGGCTTGGCGTTCAGTTACCGAGTAATGCCGTCGAGTTACCTTACGAGCTCGCCGAACCCGAAAGCGGTTTTGCATGGGCCTGGGTTAATGGCATTCCCGAGGCATTACGTGACCGCCGCGGCACCATATTTCAAACGCAAACAGGCGCATCGACCACCTGGGAACAGTTGGGTGAACTGCCGGATGGTTTCACCGATAAACCCTGGCCCGGTCAGTATTACGTTTGGCTCGATGGCGACTGGCAACTTGATCAACCGGCGAAAGCGGCGGCTGAACTGGCAAGTGTTCTGGAGGAACGAGACAGCCGCCTGCGCGACGCTGCCATGCGCATCGCGCCCCTTCAATATGCCGTCGATCTAGGCGATGCGACCCAACAGGAGCAATCCGCGCTGCTGGACTGGAAACGCTACTGCGTTGCCTTGAACCGCATCGAACAGCAAGCCGGTTATCCCCTTGCAGTCGAGTGGCCGATATTGACGTTTTCTGAACTTAGGGAACCGACCAATTCACTGCTCTCGCTCTTCGGCCTTAAACAAAAGTAACCAAGGGACATCCCCATGCCTGTAACAGAAGGGCAACTGCTCAAGATCATGCCCAACGCCCGCCCTCAAGCGGGCGTTTTCGTTTCTGCCCTCAACACCGCCATGACCCACCGGAACATCAACACCCCCAAACGCATCGCCGCTTTCCTCGCGCAAGTCGGTCATGAGTCGGGGCAGTTGCGTTACGTGCGTGAACTGGGCAACGACCAGTACCTCAGTAAGTACGACACCGGCGCGCTGGCCATTCGCTTGGGCAACACGCCTGAAGCTGACGGTGATGGTCAGCGCTATCGCGGGCGCGGGCTGATTCAGATCACCGGCCACGACAACTATCGCCGATGCAGCTTCGCGTTGTTTGGCGATGAGCGTTTGCTGGCTCTGCCGGAGTTGCTCGAGCAGCCGCAATGGGCGGCTGAATCGGCGGCCTGGTTCTGGGAGCTGAACGGTTTGAACGAGTTGGCCGATCGTGACCAGTTCAACAGCATCACCCGCCGGATCAATGGCGGGTTGAATGGGCTGGAAGAACGTTTGCAACTCTGGGCGCGGGCGAGGGCAGTGTTATGCCAGCCTTCGGTCTGATGCCGGTTTCTTACCGGGTTATCGCTGTCGCTGTATTGCTGGCCATTGTGGCTGGCGGTGCCGCGACACTGGCCTGGCACATTCAGGATTGGCGTTACGGCCAGCAACTGGCAGAACAAGCCAGATTGCACGGCGAGACGCTGAACCAACTGACCCTGGCGGCGGCGAATCAACAGCGCGCCGAACAGGATAAACGCCTGGCCCTGGAGCAACGGCTCCAGGCCAGCGATCAAACTTACTCGAAGGCTTTGAGCGATGCGCAACGTGATCAAGGTCGCCTGCGCGACCGTCTTGCCAGTGCTGATTTGCGGCTGTCAGTCCTTATCGACCCCAGTGATGCCGGCACCGGTTCTGGTGTGTCAGCCGCCTCCGGCACCGGCGGCATGGTTCATGGAGCCTTACGAGCCCGACTTGAGCCGGCGCATGCTCAACGAATTATCGGCATCACCGACGCAGGCGACCGCGGACTGATTGCCTTGCAGGCCTGTCAGGCCTATGTCAGAGCGCTTGCTCGCTAACATTTTGATCTAGCCTGCGTCTTGCAAGCGTGATTCGCTCGTGTACGGTAGAGCGCATGCCCGCCTGATCAAGGAGAGAGTCGTGAACGAAATCACCCAGCTTGCCGCGCAACTAGGCCGGCGTTTGCAGGTTCTCAATGCCCATGTCAGCACCGCCGAGTCCTGCACGGGCGGCGGGATCGCCGAAGCGATCACCCGGATTGCCGGCAGCTCGGCGTGGTTCGAGGCCGGCTATGTCACCTATTCCAATCGTCAGAAGACCCTGCAACTGAATGTGCCCGCCGAGTTATTCACTGAGGTCGGGGCGGTCAGCCGTGAAGTGGTCGAAGCCATGGTGCGTGGCGCCCAGCACAATAGTCGCGCACGTTTTACTGTGGCGGTCAGCGGTATTGCGGGGCCGGACGGCGGTACGCCGAACAAACCGGTAGGCACCGTCTGGCTGGCCTGGGGTGTCGGAGATGCAGTGTATTCGGAGCGCCGACACTTCCCCGGCAACCGCGATGAAGTCCGCCGACAAACGGTGAAGGCCGCGCTAGAGGGGTTGCTGCAGTATGCCGCCGGAGAAATCTCAAATCAGGGGTAGGCGATCCGGAAACGCTGTGGAATAATACTGGCTACTTATACAGGTGTTGGCCGTCAGGCCTTATTGATTACGTGAGGACTTTAATGGACGACAACAAGAAGAAAGCCTTGGCTGCGGCCCTGGGTCAGATCGAACGTCAATTCGGCAAGGGTGCCGTAATGCGTATGGGCGATCAGGACCGTCAGGCGATCCCGGCTATTTCCACTGGCTCTCTGGGTCTGGACATCGCACTTGGCATTGGCGGTCTGCCAAAAGGCCGTATCGTTGAAATCTACGGTCCTGAATCCTCCGGTAAAACCACGCTGACACTGTCCGTGATCGCCCAGGCTCAAAAAGCCGGCGCGACCTGCGCATTCGTCGACGCCGAGCACGCACTGGACCCGGAATACGCCGGCAAACTGGGCGTCAATGTCGACGACCTGCTGGTTTCCCAGCCGGACACCGGTGAGCAAGCCCTGGAAATCACCGACATGCTGGTGCGTTCCAACGCGGTTGACGTGATCATCGTCGACTCCGTGGCGGCCCTGGTACCGAAGGCTGAAATCGAAGGCGAAATGGGTGACATGCACGTGGGCCTGCAAGCCCGTCTGATGTCCCAGGCGCTGCGTAAAATCACCGGTAACATCAAGAATGCCAACTGCCTGGTGATCTTCATCAACCAGATCCGGATGAAAATCGGCGTGATGTTCGGCAGCCCGGAAACCACCACCGGTGGTAACGCTCTGAAGTTCTACGCTTCGGTTCGTCTGGACATCCGCCGCACCGGCGCGGTGAAAGAAGGCGACGAAGTAGTTGGCAGCGAAACCCGCGTCAAAGTCGTCAAGAACAAGGTGGCTTCGCCGTTCCGTCAGGCCGAGTTCCAGATTCTTTACGGCAAGGGCATTTACCTCAACGGTGAGATGATCGACCTTGGTGTCCTGCACGGCTTCGTTGAGAAATCCGGTGCCTGGTATGCCTACAACGGCAGCAAGATCGGTCAGGGCAAAGCCAACTCGGCCAAGTTCCTGCAGGACAACCCGGACATCGCTGCCACCCTTGAGAAGCAGATTCGCGACAAGCTGCTGACGCCGACTCCAGACGTCAAAGCTTCGCCGGTCAAAGAGACTGCCGATGACCTGGCTGACGCTGATATCTGATTGATCCGATGACCGCCGTACTCGATACCCTCGTCGCGGTGCGGCGAACCGCAATGGACCTGCTCGCGCGACGCGAGCATGGTCGAGTCGAGCTGACGCGTAAACTGCGTCAGCGCGGTGCTCCAGATGAGCTGATCGACACAGCACTCGACCGTCTGACGGAAGAGGGGCTGCTGTCCGAATCCCGATACCTCGAAAGCTTCGTTTCCTACCGTGCCCGTTCCGGCTATGGCCCTTTGCGCATCCGCGAAGAGTTGAGCCAGCGCGGCTTGCAACGTGCCGATATTGAACTCGCCCTGCGTGAAAGCGGAATCAGTTGGCAAGAAAACCTGGAAGACACCTGGCGACGCAAGTTTGCCGGGCATTTGCCGATAGACGCCCGTGAGCGCGCCAAGCAAGGGCGCTTCCTCGCCTATCGGGGCTATTCCATGGAAATGATTGGCCGCTTGTTCAGCGGCCGAGGAATGGATGACTGACTGAAAAGGCCCGACTATTGAAATAGTCGGTATTGAAATAGTCGGGCCTTTTTTTGATCAGGTAACCTTGATCTGTTCCCGATTGCGCTGTGGCGTCGGGGGTTGAGCCGTGGCCCAGTTTTCCGGCAGGTTGATGTAGTTGACCAGCTCACGCAAGCGTCCGTGATCACGGGCGTTGAAGGTGAAGGCCAGTCGCGCCAGGTGACTGAATTGAGCCTCGTCGTGCTCCTCGCCACTGTAAGTATGTTGATGAAAATGATCGCTCAGGCACAGGTCGGCAAAGGCCTCCTGCATATGCTCGAGCGCTTGGTCGTTGAGTGTGTGATTCATGCGGATCACGAACTGATGTTTCAGCCAGCGACTTGAGTGGAAGTTGCTGTAGAACTGATTGATCTCCTCAACGGCTTCATCGACGTTGTACACCAGACGAATCAGCTTCAGGTCGCTCGGCAGGATGTAACGGTTGGCCTCCAGTTGATTGCGGATGAAGTCCAGCGCCCCTTCCCAGAAAGTGCCGCCGGGAGCATCCAGCAACACCACGGGAACCAGCGGGCTTTTGCCGGTCTGGATCAGGGTCAGCACCTCCAGGGCTTCGTCCAGTGTGCCGAAGCCGCCTGGGCAGAGCACCAGCGCGTCGGCCTCTTTGACGAAAAACAGTTTGCGGGTAAAGAAAAAGTGGAAGGGCAGCAGGTTGGCGGTGCCGTCTACGGTCGGATTCGCATGCTGCTCGAAGGGCAGGGTGATATTGAATCCGAGGCTGTGATCCCGGCCTGCACCTTCATGGGCGGCGGCCATGATGCCGCCACCGGCACCGGTGATGACCATCAGGTTCGACTGAGCGAGTTTTTCGCCCAGTTCCCGGGCCAGGGCGTACAGCGGATGTTCGACCGGCGTACGTGCCGAGCCGAAAACGGTCACTTTACGCCGCCCCTTGAACTGCTCCAGCACACGGAAGGCGTGCTCCAGTTCGCGCAGGGCTTGCAGCGTGATCTTGGCGTTCCAGCGATTGTGGTCCTCTTGCGCCATGCGCAAGACAGTCAACATCATGTCGCGATAAATCGGGATATTCGGGCTATTGGGTGAAACCAGGTTGAGTTGCTCTTCGATCTTGCTGGTGAGATCGACGCCGATGCTTTGAAAATGACGCACCAGAAGGTCATTCGGTTGGTAAGGCATTCAACTTCTCCTTCTACACAGAACCTTCGGCTCGAACGAGAAATTCGCCTGAGCCGCGACACTGCTTGTGTCGCTGTCAGCCCGCAAGAGGGCTGGGCACTACACCCGACTCGACATCGCCATGAAGCGTTGAAGTGGCGGTCGAGTCATCCAGACGGGTTCTGTTTATCCCTTGGATGAAAGAAACGTTCGCACTACAAGACTCTGAATGGGCAGCCCCTTTTCTGCCTTGAACATTTAACACGAATACACTGAATCTAGACGTTCGCGGTGAGTTGCGCTGACTTGATCATGGTCCTCGAAAGTCTTCGCTGGCAATAACTTATTACGGGTTTGCAATTGGCTTCCACCGCCCGTCAGAACCTCTGCTGGATGGCCAGAGCTCTGATTTACTAAGTTACAGACACAACAAGACAGCATTGCGTCCAGGGCAAGGCGCAACGCTTCAGGAGCTGTGGGGAATCATCGCGCAATCATTGGCGATCAAGTGCAAGGAGGCTGGCAATGAGTCTGGTGATTCTAGAGGTCGATACGCAACTGTATCGATTGCTGCAGTCGGCGGCCGAACGCAATCACGTGAGCCTCGAAGAGGAGTGTCGTCGGCGTCTGGAAGGGCAAGAGTGGCGCTCGCCTTATTTGCAGGCGCTGGTGGCAGAACTGCGCGCCGATGATGAGCAACGACGCGCTGGCTCGCAGTGATTACTTTTTCTTTTGCGCAGTCTGCGCAGGGCAATCCGATTCCTGGTAGCTGGCCGAGCCTACGGGCCGATTGGTTTTGTTTTCCGAGAAGTCGTAACGCATGATCGCGCCCTTGGCCATCAGCTTGCGGTAGTTCGCGTTGCGGCAAACGCTGGCGCCCAGTTGCAGATAAACCGCTTTCGGATTGGCACGCATTTCGTCGGCATAACCTGATTGCACGCTGATATGGTCGATCAGCTGTTTGCCTTCAACCGTGTAGCCTTGGTCGAGAAGGTTCTCATTGATTTCCCGAGGCAAGCCGACGTTACTTTCCGCAGCAACCTTTTCCAGCATCTTGCCCAGATTCAAGTCATTCAAAGAGGCCGCTTGAGCGCTGAAGGGCAGGGCCAGCAGAAGGGCAGCGGTGGGAACGATAAGGCGCAGCATGAAACTCTCCTGGTTCAGTGACTGGTGCTTCGACCAGCCACATGGCGGTGCGTTCAGTGGCGGCGGATTATAGGCGAGCGGGGGGTAGGTGGTACAGGTTTGGGCGGCCCGCTCTGGTAAACTGCCACGACTTTCTGTCCTGCCGAGTGTGTTTCGTGTCGATTTTCCTTCCCTGCCGGTGCTGCCTGCGATGAGCAATGCAGCCTCACGTTTTGCCATGAACGCCGTAGCCCGTCTGCGCGATGAGCGCGAAGAGGAAAGTACCAAGCCTTTTCTGGCTCGCGGTTCACGGGCACCCCGTTGCCATACGTGCCGGGTGATTGAGAGTCACTGCCTGTGTAACTGGCGTCCCCAGGTCGAATCGCGAGCGGGCGTGTGCCTGATCATGACCAGGAAGGAAGTGTTCAAGCCGAGCAACACCGGCTGGCTGATCGCTGACGTGGTCAGGGACAACTTTGCCTTTATCTGGTCGCGTACCGAAGTCGACCCCGAACTGATCAAGCTTTTATCCGACCCGCAGTGGCAGCCTTACCTGGTCTTTCCCGGCGAATACGTTGCTCCCGAACGCGTGACTCATGCGGTTGAGGATACTGGCGAGAAGCGCCCGCTGTTCATCCTGCTGGATGCGACCTGGACCGAGGCGAGAAAGATTTTTCGCAAAAGCCCTTATTTCGACGGGTTTCCGATTCTGAGCCTGCTCCCCGAAAAGCTCTCACGGTACCGCTTGCGAAGGTCTACCCGGAGCGAGCACCTGTGCACCGCCGAAGTGGCTGCGTTGTGCCTGGATCTGGCGGGAGATATAGAGGCTGCATCGGCGCTGGATGCCTATTTTGATGTGTTCAGCCAGCATTACCTCGATGCCAAACATCAGCTGGAATTGAATGTCTCGACCCCTGCTCATACAGAACTGCTGCCATTCGTTGAGCACACAGCGCCGGTCATGTCCTGATAGTCACCCATACTGACAGGCAACCACGGGTTTGCGGCTTGACCACCCAGGCTTCGCTGGGCATCCTTGGCGCCGATTGGGTGCGGCCGAAGATTGAAACGCCGGTTTTATGGGCTCTTGGCGTTGAACGTGCCCTGTTGGGGCCGCTGTCTGGCGGTACCTCGAGTTGCCTTGGCGAGGCCTGAATGCATCAGGTCTGCCATAAAAACAGGATCATTTGAAAAATGGCCACATACGAAATCCTGATTGCCGATGACCACCCGCTCTTTCGCAGCGCGCTGCATCAGGCCGTGACCCTGGGCCTTGGCCCGGAGGTTCGTCTGGTGGAGGTGGCGAGCATTGCCGAGCTGGAAGCCCGTCTGACCGAAAAGGCTGACTGGGATCTGGTGCTGCTGGATCTCAACATGCCGGGCGCGTACGGTTTTTCCGGGCTGGTGCTGTTGCGCGGTCAATACCCGCAGATCCCGGTGGTGATGGTTTCGGCTCAGGAAGAAGCATCGATCATGGTGCGTTCCCGTGAATTCGGGGCCAGCGGTTTCATCCCTAAATCCAGTTCGCTGGAAGTGATTCAGCAAGCCGTGCGCACAGTACTGGATGGCGACGTCTTCTGGCCGCCCCAGGCATTCGAAGCGGTCAGCGTTTCGGACGAGGCCAAGGCAGCCAGCGAAGGCTTGGCCAGTCTGACACCACAGCAGTTCCGTGTATTGACCATGGTCTGCGAAGGTTTGCTGAACAAGCAGATAGCCTACGAACTGAGTGTTTCGGAGGCAACGATCAAGGCGCACGTGACGGCGATTTTCCGCAAGTTGGGTGTGCGTACCCGGACTCAGGCGGCGTTGCTCTTGCAACAACTTGAGTCAATATCTAGCCATTAAAGGCGCTTCCATTCACGCTTTTTTAACTTTAGTTGATCTAGCTTTCCCACTCCTTTTGGTTCAGTTGCTTACTCTATGTCACCTTTCAAAGGTCAAACCGGTCTCAAGCGCATTCTCAATGCAGGTGGTTATTCCCTTGACGGTCTGCGTGCAGCCTTCACCGGTGAAGCCGCTTTTCGTCAACTGGTCCTGCTGAATGTCATTCTGATTCCGCTAGCATTTGTGCTGAACGTCAGCCACGTCGAACGTGCCTTGCTGATTGTCGTCTGTATGCTGGCGCTGATCGTCGAGTTGCTCAATTCGGCCGTGGAAGCAGCGATTGACCGGATTTCCCTCGAACGGCACCCGCTGTCGAAAAATGCCAAGGACATGGGTAGCGCTGCTCAGTTAGTGGCGCTGAGCATGATCGCGCTGGTGTGGGCAATTATCCTGATCTGACGCCTTCAGGCGATCGTCGGCAGAACGATCTCGTCGCTGCGCTGAACCCCAGCGGTGAAAGCGCGGCACAATTCGAGAAACTCGCGCATGGCCGATGTCTGATATTTCTGTTTGTGCCAGATGAAATAGAACTGCCGCGCCAGATCCAGATCCGGCGTTTCCACCGCCACCAGACTGCCGCGGCGGAACGCGTCGCGTAGCGCCAACCGTGAAATACAGCCAATCCCCAAACCAGATTCGACCGCACGTTTGATCGCCTCGGTGTGTTCCAGCTCAAGCCGAATATTCAACGCGCTACGGTGATGACGCATGGCCTGGTCAAAGGTCAGGCGCGTGCCGGAACCCTGTTCGCGAAGGATCCACGCCTCATGGGTCAGTTCCTCCATGGTCGCCTGGCCACGGGCGGCCAGCGGGTGTTGCGGGGCACAAAACACCACCAGCTCATCCTCGACCCAGCTTTGTACCTCGATGTCCGGGTGGCTGCAGTCGCCTTCGATTAGACCCAGATCAATTTCATAGTGGGCGACTTGTTGCACGATGTTGGCAGTGTTCTGCACGTGCAGCTTTACCTGGCTTTCCGGATGGCGCTGCATGAAGCTGCCGATCAGCAAAGTCGCCAGATAGTTGCCGATGGTGAGGGTGGCACCGACCGCCAGCGAGCCGAAACCGGACTTGCCGTTGAGCAGGTCTTCGATTTCCTTGGCCTGGTCGAGCAAGGCCACCGCCTGTGGCAACAGTTGTTTACCCATGGCGTTGAGGCTCAGCCGCTTGCCGGCGCGGTCGAACAATTGGCAGCTGGATTGACGCTCGAGCTCGGTGATCGAGGTGCTGGCCGCCGACTGCGAAAGATTGAGCAGACCCGCAGCACGAGACACACTCTCTTGCTGAGCGACGGCGACGAAGACTTGAAGTTGACGTAGAGTAAATCGCATATCGATATAACCGATAACCCTTATCTTAATAATCCAGTTAACAGATATTGTCGCCGCCATTAGAATGCTATGCAATTGCGCTCGGCAGCTCATTTTTTGCAGGGCAGGCGCAGAGCATGCGCAGACAAATCTCCAGGAGTCCCCCGTACATGAGCAACATGAACCACGAGCGTGTCCTCAGTGTTCATCACTGGAACGACACTCTGTTCAGCTTCAAGTGCACCCGCGATCCGGGCCTGCGCTTCGAGAACGGCCAGTTCGTGATGATCGGCCTGCAACAGCCCAATGGCCGCCCGCTTATGCGCGCTTACTCGATTGCCAGCCCGAACTGGGAAGAGCATCTGGAGTTCTTCAGCATCAAGGTTCCCGATGGTCCGCTGACTTCCCAGTTGCAGCATCTGAAGGAAGGCGACGAGATCATCATCAGCAAAAAACCGACTGGCACCCTGGTGCTGGACGATTTGAAGCCTGGTAAACATTTGTACCTGCTCAGCACCGGCACTGGTCTGGCGCCGTTCATGAGCGTCATCCAGGATCCGGAAACCTACGAGCGTTTCGAAAAAGTGATCCTGTGCCACGGCGTACGTTACGTCAACGAAGTCGCTTACCGCGAGTTCATCACCGAGCACCTGCCGCAGAACGAATTCTTCGGCGAGGCTCTGCGTGACAAGTTGATCTACTACCCGACCGTGACTCGCGAACCGTTCGAAAACGAAGGTCGTCTGACCGACCTGATGCGCAGCGGCAAGTTGTTCAGCGATATCGGCCTGCCGCCGATCAATCCTGAAGACGACCGCGCCATGCTCTGCGGCAGCCCGAGCATGCTCGACGAAACCAGCGAAGTGCTCAACAGCTTCGGTCTGAAAGTTTCGCCACGTATGCGTGAGCCGGGTGACTACCTGATCGAGCGCGCATTCGTCGAGAAGTAAGCCTTTTCCTTTGGGATAGGGCTTTTGTGGGAGCGAGCCTGCTCGCGATGGCGATGTATCAGTCGACATTGATGCTGAATGTCTGACTGTAATCGCGAGCAAGCTCGCTCCCACATAAAAGCAAAAGCCCGCGTTGCCTGAGAAGGCAGCGCGGGCTTTTGCGTTTCTGGTGTTCAGGTTTTCGCGGGGATGACTTCCAGGACACGGATCAGCCCGGCTTCCGGGTAATGCCAGCGCACGTCCAGATCCCAGAACTGGGCGCCGTATTCGCGTTCGGGTGCAGGCGTCTGGTAGGCCGGGCGTGGGTCTTGCGCCAGACATTGCTCGATCAGCTCGACCAAGGGCTCTTCAAGGCGCTGAGCGTGCGTATGAGCTTGTTGCAGTGCTGCGTCTGCCCACTGCACCGGAATCAGCTGCGGCGCGGCGCTGGCGATCTCGTTGGATGCGCCCGGGATGATATCGGCGTAGGGCACGTAGGGTTTGATGTCGAGAATCGGCGTGCCGTCCAGCAGGTCAATGCCGGAGATCCACAGGCGATTGGCTTCAACCTTGTCCAGCTTGACCACCGATTGCCCAATGCCATTGGGCCGATGGGTCGCGCGCGTGGCGAACACACCCATGGACTTGTTACCGCCCAAGCGCGGTGGGCGGACCTTGAGTCGCGGTTTGTCTTCCAGCGCCTGATGAAACAGGAACAGCAGCCAGACATGGCTGACCTGCTCCAGGCCTTGCACCGCATCACCCTGATCGAATGGCGCCACCAGCTCCAGAATGCCGCGAGCGGCCGGAGCCAGTTGCGGCTGACGCGGAATAGCGAACTTCTCCTTGAAGCAGGAACGCACGAAGCCGATGGGGGAAACGCTGTAGGTCATGGTTTGGGGTCGAGGCGGGAAAGAGGTGGGCATGATAACCCGAGCAACCGCTGGATCGGTGGCGCCCGTCAGTCCGCCATCGCGAGCAGGCTCGCTCCCACATGTGATCTGTTGTGCTTACACATTCTGTATTCACAGAAGATCTACTGTGGGAGCGAGCCTGCTCGCGATGGCCGCACCGCCGATTTCAGAGGCTGAACCCACCATCCAGCGGAATGATGTTCCCGGTCATGTAGGCCCCGGCGGTACTCGCCAGGCTGATGGCCAGAGCGGCCATTTCTTCTTCGCGGCCCCAGCGTTTCATCGGGATCAGTGCCGTGTCTTCGGCCAGCGCCTGTTCATCATTGCCGATGTGTTGGGTCATTTTGCTCGGGAAGCGACCGGGGGCGATAACGTTGACGTTGATATGCTGGCCGACCAGTTCGCGGGCAAGAATTCGCGACAGTTGATGTAAGGCCGCCTTGCTCGGGCCGTAGGCATACGCCTGTTCGCCGAAGGACGAAATCCCGGCCACCGAGCCGATATTGATGATCCGCGCTGGATTGGCGGCCGAGCCGGCCTTGCGCAACAGCGGCAGGAATTGCTGGATGCAGTTGAACACCGAGGTCACGTTGAGCTGCATGACTTTCTCCCAGCCCTTGACCGGGTAGCTTTCCAGCGGTGCACCCCAGGTGGTACCGGCGTTGTTCACCAGAATATCCAGATGGCCGATCTGTTCGCCCAGGCGAGCAGCCAATTGCTCGACACCTTCTTCATGGGCCAGGTTGGCAGCCACCCCGTGGCAAACTCCGAAGATGCTCAGTTCCTCTGCGGTTTGTTGGCAGGCTTGCGCATCGCGGGCACACACGTAAACGGTAGCGCCAGCCTCGACGAAAGCTTTGGCGATCATTTTGCCGATACCACGGGTGCCGCCGGTCACCAGAGCGGTGCGGCCTTGCAGGGAAAAGTAGGGATGCATGGCGAATCCTGAGCGCTGTAGGGGAGTACTTACCCTAGTCGTCAGGCGCGAGAAGCGGAGCCACTATTGTCGAGCGGAATGGACGCTCATGCGTATCTGCGGTGACCGAAGCGGTCACCGCAAGTCAGGGGGATCAGCCGCGAACGCGCAGGGTCAGGCCCTTGAGGAAGTTGCGCAGCAACTGGTCACCGCATGGGCGGTAGTTGGTGTGGCCGAATTTGCGGAACAGCGCGCTCAGCTCCGGCTTGGAGACGGGGAACTCGGCAGCCTTGAGAATCGCGTGCATGTCGTCTTCTTTCAGTTCGAAGGCCACACGCAGTTTCTTCAGAATGATGTTGTTGGTGATCGGCAGCTCGATCGGCTGCGGCGGACGGCTTTCGTCCTTGCCGCGCTTGAAGAACACCAGGCCATCGAGGAAATGCGCCATGACGTCGTCCGGGCAGCGTACGAAGCCTTCCTCGTCTTCTTCTTTCTTGTCGAGGTACGTCACCAGGTCGGGCAGGGTGACATCCATACCGCCGAGCTTGATGATCTCGATGACTTTCTTGTCGCTGATGTCGAGCATGTAGCGCACGCTGCGCAGTACGTCGTTATGAATCATGTGTGCAGTCCTGATCATTCAGCTGTGGGCGTTGCCGGTAACGGCGACGCCGAAATGTGTGGCCGCCTTAGAATTTCTCTTTGGCAGACAGATAGCGCCATTGCCCCAACGGCACTTTGCCAATGGAAACACCGCCGATGCGGATGCGGCGGATGGCGACGACCTTCAGGCCGACGGCCTGGCAGAACAGGGCAATCACGCCCGGTTGTGGGTTTTTCATCGCAAAGCGCAGGCGATTTTCGTTCTGCCAGCTGGCTTTGACCGGCGGCAGTTCCTTGCCCTTGTAGGTCAGGCCGTGGTTCAAGCGGTTGAGGCCGTGAGCCACCATCTCGCCTTCAACCTCGACGACATACTCTTGCTCGATCTTGGCGGAGTCGGCGGTGAGCTTGCGCAGGATCTTCCAGTCCTGGGTAAACACCAACAAACCGCTGGCATTGGCCTGCAGGTCGGTACTGGCGGTCAGCCGCAGGAAGTGGCCCTTGAGCGGACGTTTGCTGAAGCGGTGTTCTTCGCTCAGGGTCTCGGCGCTGATGGTTGCCATGGCAGTTTCTGCGTCCATGCCAACAGGCACGTTTAGCAGGATGGTCACGGGCTCCGGCGCGGTGGCCTTGGCTTCGGGGTCGAGTTCGACTTTCTGGGTGTCGACCTTGAACTGCGGCTCATCGATGACTTCGCCGTCCACGGTGACCCAGCCGCCCTCAATGAACAGCTCAGCCTCCCGACGGGAACAGCCGACGAGCTCGATGAGGCGTTTGGAGAGACGAATCGGGTCAGTCATGACAGGGGCCGTTACAAAAGGGGGGAGGCATTGTACCTGCCTCGCGCCGGTTAATCGCGAATCCATTTCAGTACTGTGGCTTTTTGTGGGAGCGGGCTTGCTCGCGAAAGCGGTTTGTCAGTCAGCATTGATGTTGAATCTGATGGCCTCTTCGCGAGCAAGCTCGCTCCCACATTTGTTCCGTGTTGTGTCAGCGATGCTGTGAACGTTGCTGGTTTTGACGCAAACGCATGTGCAGCAGCGGATAAGGCTGGCCCATGCCATCGACCTCCGAGCGTCCGATGACTTCGAAACCCTGTTTGAAATAAAACCCCAAGGCTTGCGGGTTTTGTTCGTTGACGTCCAGTTCATCGGCATTCAGGTGTTCGAGTGCGTAGTGCAGCAGTTGTTTGCCCAGGCCCTCGCCACGGTGTTCGGGGGCGATAAAGAGCATTTCGATCTTGCCTGCCGCAACGCCGGCAAACCCGGTGATGTGCAGGCTTCGGTCGCGGGTGCAGATCAGCATGACGGAATCCAGATAACGGGTGAGCACCAGATTCTTCAGCCGCTCGATGTAACTGTCGGGTAAAAAGTCATGCGTGGCGCGTACCGACGCCTCCCAGACCCGGGTCAGTTCTTCGTAGTCGCTTTGTTTCGGTGTATGGATGACCGAATGATGGCGCATGCCCGCCTGCCCCTTGTGCTGTGCGTGAGGTGAAATCCTCTTGCTGAACAAAACGATAGACGTAAAAAAGCCCCGCATCTCGTGAAGAGAGCAGGGCTTTTCATATTTTTTACGTTTAGATCTGTTCAGCCCACAGGTCGTATTCGTCGGCGTCGGTCACTTTGCACCAGACCTTGTCGCCCGGCTTGAGGTTGCTGCCGTTGTCGATGAACACGTTGCCGTCGATTTCCGGGGCATCGAAGAAGCAACGGCCGACCGCGCCTTGCTCGTCGACTTCATCGACCAGCACTTCGATTTCACGGCCGATGCGCATTTGCAGGCGCGCCGAGCTGATGGCCTGCTGGTGCGCCATGAAGCGATCCCAGCGGTCTTGCTTGACGTCATCCGGAACGATATCCAGGTCCAGATCGTTGGCCGGTGCGCCTTCAACCGGCGAGTACTGGAAGCAGCCGACGCGGTCGAGCTGGGCTTCGGTCAGCCAGTTCAGCAGGTACTGGAAGTCTTCTTCAGTTTCGCCAGGGAAGCCGACGATGAAGGTCGAACGGATGATCAGGTCCGGGCAGATCTCGCGCCAGTTCTTGATGCGCGCCAGGGTCTTGTCTTCGAACGCCGGGCGTTTCATCGCCTTGAGGACTTTCGGGCTGGCGTGCTGGAACGGGATGTCCAGGTACGGCAGGATTTTCCCGGCGGCCATCAGCGGGATCAGCTCGTCGACGTGCGGGTACGGGTAAACGTAGTGCAGACGAACCCAGACGCCAAGGGTGCTGAGCGCTTCGCAAAGTTCGGTCATGCGGGTTTTCACCGGCGCGCCGTTCCAGAAGCCGGTGCGGTACTTGACATCAACGCCGTAGGCGCTGGTGTCCTGGGAAATGACCAGCAGCTCTTTGACGCCGGATTTGACCAGGCGCTGGGCTTCGTCGAGCACATCGCCCACCGGACGGCTGACCAGTTTGCCGCGCATCGACGGGATGATGCAGAAGCTGCAGCTGTGGTTGCAGCCTTCGGAAATCTTCAGGTAGGCGTAGTGACGCGGCGTCAGCTTGATGCCTTGCGGCGGCACCAGGTCGATCAGCGGGTTGTGATCCTTGCGCGGCGGCACCACGTCGTGCACGGCGTTGACCACTTGCTCGTACTGCTGCGGACCGGTCACGGCGAGCACGCTCGGGTGCACGTTACGGATGGTGCCTTCTTCGACGCCCATGCAGCCGGTGACGATGACCTTGCCGTTTTCCTTGATGGCTTCGCCAATCACTTCCAGGGATTCGGCCTTGGCCGAGTCGATGAAGCCGCAGGTGTTGACCACCACGACATCGGCGTCCTGATAGGTGGACACGACGTCATAGCCTTCCATGCGCAGTTGGGTAAGGATGCGCTCGGAGTCGACCAGTGCTTTCGGGCAACCCAGGGATACGAAGCCAACTTTAGGGTTGGCCGGCGTTGTGGTGGACATGTCTAACCTCGGTGTTTTGTGACGCCTCCAGCCGAAGACGGCAAGGCGACAGATGGGCACTTGAAGTGCCTCTGATCAAAAAGTGCGCAATTCTAGCGATGGTCAGCGCACTTGACCAGCTTTATGCAGGGAAATACGACGAGTGCTGCGCTATGCTTCGCGCCGTTACACCCAGGCGTATTTTTTCAGTCAACAAATCGTCTGTATCAATAAGTAAAACGGTGCATGCTGCACAGCAGTCTGCGCAGGTTGGCAAAGCGTAGGTGCTTGCTCGACGTCGTGCTTTTTATATGAAGCCCCGGTCTTGGTGGCAGGAGTGGTTGATGGGTCAGGCAAGTAGTCAGGCAGTAGGCTCAGGGCATTCCGGGGCAAAGCCCTTGGGGATGTTGGTAGCGGCGGTCGGGGTGGTTTATGGCGATATCGGTACCAGCCCGCTGTACACCCTCAAAGAGGTGTTTACCGGTGGCTATGGGGTACAAGCCAACCATGACGGGGTGTTCGGGATTCTGGCGCTGATTTTCTGGTCGCTGATCTGGGTGGTCTCGATCAAGTACGTGTTGTTCATTTTGCGTGCCGACAACCAGGGCGAAGGCGGGATCATGGCCCTGACCGCGCTGGCGCGGCGAGCCTCGGCATCGTATCCGCGGCTGCAGTCGGTGCTGGTGATCCTCGGCCTGATCGGCGCAGCGCTGTTCTACGGCGATAGCATGATCACCCCGGCGATTTCCGTATTGTCGGCGGTGGAAGGTCTGGAACTGGCATTCGACGGCCTCGAACGCTGGGTCGTGCCGTTGTCGCTGATCGTGCTGGTGGGGTTGTTCCTGATCCAGAAACACGGCACCGATCGTATCGGCAAGTTGTTCGGCCCGGTGATGGTGTTGTGGTTCGTGGTGCTGGGTGTACTGGGTGCGCATGGCATCTCCCAGCATCCGGAAGTGCTGCAAGCGCTGAACCCGGCCTGGGGCGTGCGCTTCTTCGTCGTTCACCCAGGCATGGGCATCGCGATTCTCGGCGCTGTGGTGCTGGCGCTGACCGGTGCCGAGGCGCTGTACGCGGACATGGGGCACTTCGGTCGCAAGCCGATTGCCCGTGCCTGGTTTGCGTTGGTGCTGCCGGCGTTGGTGCTCAACTATTTCGGTCAGGGCGCCTTGCTGCTGGAAAACCCGGATGCAGCGCGTAACCCGTTCTACCTGCTGGCGCCGGGTTGGGCGTTGATTCCATTGGTCGTGTTGTCGACGCTGGCGACGGTGATCGCCTCTCAGGCGGTGATTTCCGGTGCGTTCTCCCTGACCCGTCAGGCGATTCAACTCGGTTACATCCCACGCATGTACATTCAGCACACTTCCAGTGCTGAGCAGGGCCAGATCTACATCGGTGCGGTGAACTGGGCGCTGATGGTCGGGGTGATTTTGCTGGTGATCGGTTTCGGCTCCTCCAACGCGCTGGCCTCGGCTTACGGTGTGGCGGTGACCGGGACCATGCTGATCACCAGTATTCTGGTGGCGGCGGTGATGCTGTTGCTGTGGAAATGGTCGCCGATCCTGACGGTGCCGATCCTGATCGGCTTCCTGCTGGTGGACGGGCTGTACTTCGCCGCCAACGTGCCTAAAATCGTGCAGGGCGGTGCTTTTCCGGTATTGGCGGGGATTGTGCTGTTTATCCTGATGACGACCTGGAAACGCGGTAAAGAGCTGTTGGTGGACCGGCTGGATGAGGGCGGGCTACCGCTGCCGATTTTTATCAACAGTATTCGCGTGCAGCCTCCGCATCGGGTCCAGGGCACGGCGGTGTTCCTCACGGCACGGGTGGATGCGGTGCCCCATGCGTTGTTGCACAACTTGCTGCACAACCAGGTGCTGCATGAGCGGGTGGTGCTGCTGACCGTGGTTTACGAGGATATTCCGCGGGTGCCGAAGCAGCGGCGGTTCGAGGTCGAATCCTACGGTGAAGGCTTCTATCGGGTGATCCTGCATTTCGGCTTTACGGACGAACCGGATGTGCCGCAAGCGCTGAAGCTGTGTCCTCTCGATGAGCTGGACTTCAGTCCGATGCGTACGACGTATTTCCTCAGTCGCGAGACGGTCATCACCTCCAAGCTCGTCGGCATGGCCCGTTGGCGCGAAGCGTTGTTCGCCTTCATGCTGAAAAACGCCAACGGCAACCTACGGTTCTTCAAGTTGCCGGTGAACCGGGTGATTGAGCTGGGTACACAGGTAGAAATGTAAGCCCCACAAAAAGATCGCAGCCTGCGGCAACTCCTACGCGAAACCCGCGAATAACCCGTAGATACTCTGTTTCCGGTCAAGCTTTCGCGAAGTGCTTTTCGCTGAAAAGCTTGGCCGTATCAAAATCCTCT